>JBOGRS010000062.1:0-11637 GCA_050749685.1 Thermoplasmata archaeon | reverse complement strand
GCCCGAGCTCTTCCCCTCCGCGATGTCGCGGAGCGATGGGCCCGACTGAGCCCGTCGGCGCGGGCGGTCTTATCGGGGGCGAGGGGATGACTACGAATCACAAGGCGGGTCCTCTTTCTCAGGAGTGGAACGGCCGGCGGGGTTGTTCGGGATTTGAGGCGATAATGCTTTCCGGTCGGTCGCCCTGCCCCCCGAGAGTGGCCCGCTCCACGACCGTGCCGGAAGGGTCCATCACGGTCGCTACGACGCTCTTTCGGTGGATGTCAAGTCCGACGTACTTCATCGCCGCCATTTGCCGCCTCGTAGGGGAGGACGGATTGCCCGAGGAAAGCCTCTTGCGCGCCATCAGGCGGATCGATGCATGTCCTCGGATCGGTAGATCAGAAAGTACCCGGTGAGGAATCCTCGTCGGTAGGTCGGATCAAGGGACGAGCCGCGAACCCAAAGGACGAGTTGTCGGCGCTACTCGCCCGCGCTATTCAGGCGGCGAGTCCCTCTCCCCGCACCCCCAAGGGGGGTCTTGCCGCGTCCCCTCCGGGGGTCCCCCTGCCAATAGCAACAGCGGACCAACCCTTCCCGGCGGTCGATATTGGGTCGGCATGACGGCGTCCCCCGAGTGCTCCGCGGGGTCCGGCGCTTCCAAAGCCGCCCGCCGTCGACCGCCGACTGAAGGCCAAGTGAACCCCCCACCTCCCGCGGGGGCTCCAGTCTGAGGCGGGGTCTTCATCGTGGAGAGTCTACCGCGAGTTCCGGCCGAGGAGCGTAAGCGCGGCATCGACCAGGAGCCGGGCGATGTCCTCGACGCTCCGTTCCCCGGTGCAGAGCGCATCGAACGTCTCGAAGCTGGCGAGGACGGTGATCAGATCGACCTCCGCCTCCCGCGCACTCCGACTCCCGCCCCTCGTGCCTCGGTCGAACTTGGCGAGGAGGTGCGTGACCGCTTCGCGTCGCCATGCGTCGCGGGCGCGCGAACGCCCCCACAGGCCCGGGGCGACGACCCCGAGGGCACGAAGGCGACGCATCGCCACACGATCCGAGGACCAGAAGGCGACGAAGGTCGTGACCAGCCGGTCGAGCGCTCGCCGTGGGTCGGACTCCATGAAGACCTCGGGCATGCGGTGCATACCTCCCCGCTCGGCGAGGTGGTCGGAGAGAGCATCAAGAAGCTGGGCACGGGAATGGAACTGATAGTAGACCGTCATCCGAGCGACGCCGGCCTTGGTCGCGATCGCGTCTACCGAAAAGTCCCGAAGATCGCCCGGCACCCCGAGGAGCTGACGCGCTGCCTCGAGGATCTGGCCCCGCGTCGCCTCCGTCGCTTCACGTCGATGGCTCGTATCGTACTTCCTCGGGGACATTCGACGGATCACGCCCGGCACGGCCGTCGAGGCATGAAGGCAACCTTATTTAGTCTTACAGTCTGTCTAAATCATGATGCCGGTGCATTCGGTCCGCTCCCCCGACCCCACGCCAACGGCGCTGTACGGTAAGACGGCCCTCGTCGTGGGCGCCAGTCGAGGGATAGGGGCCGAGGCCGCCCGTACCTTCGCGCGCGCCGGGGCGACGGTGGTCCTGGCCTCCCGGGACGACGCCGCGCTCCGCGGCGTCGCCAAGGAGATCGAAGGCTCCGGCGGACGGGCCCTCGTCCAGACGGTGGACCTCGCGAACCCCGCGTCGATCCACGCTCTCGGGGCTCGGGTGGACCGGGACCTCGGACGGCTCGACGTCGCCTTCAACAACGCGGGGGAAGGGTTCGCCCCCACGCCCCTCGCCGAGATCCCGGAGGAGGCGTTCGACCGCGTCCAGCGCATCACGGTTCTGGGTACGTTCCTCGCGTTGCGCCAGGAGATCCCCCGGATGGTCCGCGGCGGAGGCGGGGCGATCGTCAACATGTCGTCGACCGCCGGGATGAGCGGGTTTCTCGGGGGTGGGGCCTACGTGACCGCGAAGCATGCGATCGTCGGTCTCACGAAGTCGGCGGCCCTCGACTACGCGTCGCAGGGCGTCCGAGTGAACGCGGTCGCCCCCGGCCCGATCGACACCCATCGCCTCCGGGCCGCGCCCGAGGTCTATCGCGAGCGCACGCGGCAGGCTGTCCCGATGCGACGCCTCGGCCTCCCGATGCTCGCCCTCCTGGCGGTCGAGCTCCTGCTCGGGATGGCGCTCAACCTGTTCACGACGCTTCCGACCGGCTCGCCCGCCAGCATCCTCGCCTCGAATCCCCTCCTCATCGGCCACCTTCTGGTCGGGGTGTTCCTCCTCGGCATTTCGGCGCGTGCGGTCGCGCTCTCGGTGCGGTTGGGGGAGGCGGGCGCCCGCGCTGCGAGCCTCCTGGGGCTCGTCTCCGTCGTGGTCGCCTTCCTCGCGGGCCTCACGTTCACGTTCGGGACCCCGAGCGCGGGAACCTCGCTCGTCATGTCCGTGGGTTTCACCGGAGCCCTTGTCGCCGCCGGTCTCCTCCTTTGGACCGGCCGGGTCCCGACGAAGCTTCCCGTCGCTCCCGTCCCCCCCTCCGACGTCTCGGCACGCGATGGAGGCGTCCCGTGAGCGCGGTTCTCCCACCGAGCTACGGCGCGCAACGTTCCGAACCCACCGCGTGCGGTCCGGTGGCCCATCCGGGAGGTTGGCCGTGGTTCCTCCTTCCCCTCGTCGTGGTCGTCGTGGTCGTCGCGGTCGTGGCGACGCTCGCGCTCGTCGCGTGGTTCGGCGGCGGACCCACGGTCGGTCCGTGGGCATCGGGATACCCGGCCTTCTGGCCCATCTTCCCGCTCGGGCTCTTCCTCCTTCTGTTCGTCGGGTTCGTGACCCTACGGTTCGCGCTCGGGGGTTCGACCTGGGGCGGTCGATGGGGGTGGCCGCTAACGTGGGACGCCCACGAGATCCTTCGGGAGCGTTTCGCCCGGGGGGAGATCACGTCGGACGAACTGCGACAGATGCGAAAGGCGCTCGACGAGACACGCTAGACGGACCGCCCGCGGGGCGGGGTCCGGCGGTCGCCCTCGGTACGGCGCCCGCGGACCGCGCGCCTCGGGGTGAAGGTGAGTTGACGACCTCCTTTTCGCGCCGCTGCCCGGTCGACGGGGCATGAGCGCCGCGGTCGACCCCCCCCGCCGTGGAGGCACCTCCGGTGGGGCGACGCGAGGTGGCGGCTATCCGGTCGGGTGATCGGACCGGGCGTGCTGTCGCAACAGCGTCTCCCACGCCTCCCGGGTGCCTTGAAGGGACCCCGCGACCCCGGTGAGCAGGTGTTCCACGCGCCCGTCGCTCCACTGGAGGAAGACCTGGGGGATGAGATAGTCCTCGGACCAGTCCCCGTGTTCCCGGACCAGTCGGTCCGCCACCCGCTCCTGCGCGGGCTCGTCGATGTCGAGGAGGCGAAGCGGGACGCGGAGGGCGCGGGCGAGCTTCCGTGCCCGCTCGGTCGAGAGCGTGTGGCAGTGCGGACACCACCGAGCGAACACAAGGTCGAGACGTGTCGGGTGGGCGCCGGACATAGTGCGTTCCACTCGCGTCACGACGACGCGGCGGATGAAGGCGCGCTTTCGCCTCGGCCATCTCCTCAAATAGCTCCCTGGGGTGCAAGGGCGCGCATGTCCCCGACCCGACGACGAGTCCCGAAGGGCGCGCGTCGCCCCCGCCCGGCCCGACGTCCCCGCCCGGCGCGCGCGCCGATCGTCCCCGGGAGCCTTCCGCCGGACGCGATCGCGCCGGTCGAGGCGTTCGAGCCCCCTCACGCGCACGCCGTCTGCCGCTCGTGCGGACGGATCGCGGATGTCCCGATGTCCGTCGAAGAGCGCGGCCTGCTCGCGGCCCTCTCCGATGGGCGGCCGGAGGGCTGGAGGATCCGGGGGATCACCTTCTCGCTGACCGGTCTATGCCCGCGCTGTCACGACGGACGGGGACGCTGAGCGCCGCTCGGCGCTTCGGCGTGCCCCCCGGAGGCCCGCGATGATGGGATTCTTCACCGCCCCGAAGATCGCCTTTGGTCCGGGGGCCATCGAGCAGCTCGCCGGGATGGGCATCCGGCGCGCTCTTCTCGTGGTCGACCCCGAGCTCGCCCGCCGGAGCGGGTCCGCCCGCGTCCGCGAGGAGCTCGCGAAGATCGACGCGAGCGTCGAATCCTTCGAAGGGGTCGAGATACCCCCGAACCTCGCGGCGGTGAAAGCGGGGGCGGAGCGGGCGGCGCATCTACGCCCGGACACCATCGTGGCGCTGGGCGCCGGAAGCACGATCGCCACGGCGAAGGGGATCTGGGTCGCCTACGCGCGGCCCGACGTGCCCCTCGGGCAGGTGACCCCGCTCCAGGAGCTCGACCTACGCCGGACCTGCCGCTTCGTCGCGATCCCCTCGACGGGTGGGAGCGGCACGGAGGCGGGATGGACCGTGCGACTCCACGCCGAGGGAAGCTCGGCGATCGACCTCAGCTCCCGCGAGCTGGTGGCCGATTGGGCACTCCTCGACCCCGCCTTTTCGCGCACGTTGCCTCCTCGTCCTACCGCCGAGGCGGGCGCGAACGCGCTCGCCCTCGCCCTGGAATCCCTCGCGACCGAGTGGGGCCACCCGTTCTCCGACGCGCTCGCCCGCGCGGCGGTCGCCCTGATCCTCCCCGCCCTCCCGCGCGCCGTCAAGCATCCCGACGACCTCGAGCCCCGGGCCGCGCTCCTCTACGCGGCCGCGATGGCCGGCATCGCCGCGGCCAACTCCCAGGTCGGGGTCGGCGAGGCGCTCGCGCAGGCGATCGGGGACGAGGTCCGTCTGCCCCACGGTCGGCTCGTGGCGGCCCTGCTCCCCTACGTGGTCGAGTTCAACTACCCGGTCGCCCGCGAGAAGTACGCCACCCTCGCACCGGCCGTGGGCAGCGCGGCGATCCAACACCGGACGAGCCTCGCCGAACGGCTCTGGGGACTCTGGGAGTCCGTCGGACTCCCCCGTACGCTCGCGCTGGCCGGCGCGAACGCGGAGGAGCTTCGCGCGAAGGTCACGGGGATCGTGCAACGCGCCTCGCGCACGCCGTCCGCCCTCGGCAACCCGAGGATCGCGTCGCCCCAGGAGCTCGCCCAGCTCCTCGTCGCGGCGATCGACGGGAGCCCCGTCACGTTCTAGCGTCGGCGGCGCACGTTGCGCCGGTCGAGGTTCCGCGGATGGGCCGCCTCGTCGTCGGTCTGCTGGGACGGAAGCCCGGCGAGGGGGGCGCCCGGGAACCGTCGAGCCTCACGGCGCAGATAGAGGACGTAGGCGGCGACCCCGGTGACGGTGCCGACCACGACGCCCGCGCCCAGCACCGTGCCGGGTCCTGAGAGCGCGCCCAGCGAGTCGGGAGGGCTCGTCCCGTTGACGATCATGAGGAAGAACGGGGTCTGGGTCGTCCCGTTCACCGTGACCGTGAGCGTGTTTGTCTGGAAGTTGAGCGCGCTCACGGTGAGGGAGAACGTCCCGTTCTCGAGGAGGAAGGTGAACTGCCCGGTCGAGGAGGTGATCGCGCTCAGGTGGAAGGGCCCTAACACCGACGCGCCCGAGATCGGGAGGGCGCTCGTCTTCTCGACCACCGTCCCTCGCACGGGGAACGTGTAGGGAGCGATCGGGATGTTCTCGCCGGCGGTGGAGCTGCGCAGGGTGAGCGCCCGCGAGGTGCCGTGATATCCGACGCAAAAGACCCCGATCGTGAAGGAGCCGGCCGGGACGTTGAGCGTGTAGCCGCCGGTCGCATTGGAGGTCGTGGACGCGCCCAGGTTGGAGCTCACCGCCGCGCCGGCGACGGGAAGGCCCGACTGGGCGTCGGTGATGTTGCCGCTCACCGTGATCGTCGTCGCGCCGGGTCGAGCGGAGGTGGAGGCGTACGCCCCGCAGGCGGTCGCCACAATCACCAGAAACGCGAGGCCGACCATGAGTAGGCCCGCGGTGGTGCCCCGGTGCACGGACAGAGGACAGGGGGTGGGGGGGTTCATGGAGCTTTTGGCCGGCTCTCAGGGAGCCGGCCGACCCATGAATCCGGCGTGCTAAGGTGAGTCACCCCAGGTTTCTATGGTCTCTATATTCCGGCCCCGGGAAGGTTCCCCCGGCGGACGGGGTGGCCCGATCGCGCGCCCCGCGAGGGGCGCCCCCTTAGGCGCCCGCGCTCGGCGCCGTGACCCGCGTCTCGGAGGGACGGCGCGTTCCCACCGCGGGGGGGGTCGAGGGCTCGGTCTCCTGCGACTCGACCGCGTGGTTGATCGCGATCTCGGCGAGGTCGCTCGCGTAGAACGCGCTGCGCTCGAGGCTTTCGAGGACGTAGGCGAGCCCGACGGCGAGGCGACCGCGCTTCGTGGCGAGCTCGCGCAGGATCTTCTCCCGCTCGCGCCCGACGCGCTGGGCGTTGTCGACGACGTCGCTCGCGGCGGCGATGTCCCGGCTCTCGAGGGCGTCGAGCGCCCCCGAGAGCGCCGCTTCGGCGGCCGAATGCAGCCCGTCGAGCTCCTTCAGGAGGGGAGCGGGGGGACGCTCCTTCTCGAGCATCGCGACCGTGCTCGCGATGCGGACCGCGTGGTCGGCGATCCGTTCGAGGACGCGGGAGGCGAGCAGGTACGTCGAGCACTCCGGGAGGGTGAGCCCGAGCGACGTGAGCATCCGCGCGTCCCGTAGGGCCGTCGTGACCTGCTTCTGGACGAACCAATGGAGGCGGTCGACCTCCCAGTCGCGCTCGATGACGTCGCGCGCGATCGCCTCGTCGAGGTCGCGCAGCGCCGCCATCGAGTCGACCTGCATCGCGCGGACCATCTGGTGCATCCGGCGGATCACCGACGGGATCGGCAACGGGTTCGCGCCGATCACGTCCTGGAGCACGACGGCTTCGGCGGTCTCCTCGAGGATCTCGGGCCCGATCATCCGTTGGGCGAAGCTCCGCACGACATCCCGGGTGCGGGCGCTCATCCTCCCGTGGGTGCGGACCTCGAGCAGCGGAGCGCCGGCGATGTACTCGGCGACGAGACGGCGGAAGAGGTGCTCGCCCGTCGTGTCGTTGGAGACGAGCACGACGCGTCGCACGCCTTCGACCCGGGGACCCTCGTCGGCATAGATCGTGAGCGAACCATCGGACCTCGGGGTGAACAGGAGGACATCCCCGGCGTGAAGGCCGCGTCCGACGACCCAGCTCTTCGGGAGGGAGACGATGAAGGTGGATCCGCCGGTCTTCTGGATGCGACGACCGTGGAACCCCCCGCTCGTCTTCATGCGCGGGCGTTGCTCAGGACGGCCAACTATATAGTATTAGAATTCCGGCGCCGTGGACCCGGACCGTCGCACGGACCGGCGCGGCGGTGCGTCGGACGAGATGACCTAAATAGCGACGGGGCCGGTCCCGACCGGTCGCGGTCGGAATGGTCGAGGAGCCCCGGGTCGCGCTCGAGGTCGAAGGGCGCCCCTCCCGCGCGTTTGCGGGCGCCCCCCTGCTGCGCGCCCTCGCATCCTCCGGGCTTCCCACCCTGCAGAGGTCGATCCGCTACCATCGGCCGCGGGCCCCGTTCTGCGGGGTCGGGCAGTGCACCCAGTGCCTCGTGCGGGTGAACGGCGTGCCGAACGTCCGCGCGTGCCGCTACGTTCCGCGTCCGGGGGACCGGGTCTCCTTCGAGAACGCCTGGCCCTCGACGCGCCACGATCTCCTCGGCGTCCTCGACCTCCTCTTCCGACATGGCCTCGATACCGCCCACGGCTTCCGTCGCCCGGCCGTCGCCCGCCCGATCTACCAGCGCATCATCCGCCGCCTCGCCGGGTACGGTCGCCTCCCCGACGCCGCGCCGGCGCCGCTATCGTTCCCCGGGGAGGCCCTCGACACGGACGTCCTGGTCGTCGGTGGGGGAACGTCGGGACGCGCCGCCGCCGAGATTCTGGCCCACGCCGGCGTCGACGTGACCGTGGTCGACCGCGCGCTCGACGCCCCCGCCGTGACCGGGACCCGGTCGTTCGCGGCGTCGACGGCGGTCTTCCTTCCCCCGCCGCGCCCACCACGATCGCGGCCGTTCACCGCGCTCGTCGCGCGCGAAGGGCGCGGCGGCCTCAACGTCCGGGCGCGCCGGGTCGTCCTGGCCCCGGGGGGGTACGATGCCGGGCTCTGGTTCGCGGGGAGCGACCGCCCCGGCGTCATGACGGCCGACGGGGCCGTCGCGCTCTTCGGGACGCGGTCCGACCCGGACTTCCGCCACGCCGCGGTCGTGGGGTCCGGCCCCCGCGCGGCCGAGCTCCTCGACCGATGGGGGGAACGGATCGACGCGGTGATCGCGACCGGGACGATCCCCCCGGAGGTGACCCGGAGAGCCTCCTCGCTCGACATCCCGCTCTATCCGCGCACCCTCCTCCTCGCCGCCCTCGGACGCTCCCGCGTGCGCGGCGTCGAGCTTGCGGCGCGCGGCGGCGGCGGGGCGTTCCGTGTGACGGCCGACGCCGTCCTCCTCGCGCACCGCCGCCTGCCGAACGCCCAGCTCTTCTTCCAGGCCGGCGCGCGGATGATCTGGCGCGCGGAGGGGGGAGCCTACTATCCCGACGTCGACGCGACCGGCGCGACGAGCGTCCCCGGCCTCTTTGCCGTCGGCGCGGCGTCCGCGACGCTCGATCCGGCGGGCGCGCAGCACAGCGGCGAGCGGGCCGCGCGTGCGCTCACGGGTACGGGGACGGACGGCCCGGCCCCGCCCCGCCTCGACCCGGACCGGCCGGGCGAGATGGAGGGGTACTACCGCGAACTCCTCGCGCGCCCGCGCGCACGCGCACGCAAGTGGATCGCCTGCGCGTGCGAGGATGTACTCCTCGACGAGATCGAGGAGGCGTCCCGCCTCGGCTACCGCGGCATCGAGGTGATCAAGCGCTACACGAGCTTGGGCACCGGCCTCTGCCAGGGCCGCTACTGCCTCCCCGACACCCTCCTCCTGCTCGCGCGCCTGGAAGAGCGCTCGCCTCGCGAGGTGGGGTACATCACCCAGCGTCCTCCGGTGGTCCCGACGTCCCTCGGAGCGCTCGCCGCCCTACCGGACGACGCGACGGAGGAGGGTGCGTGAGCGCGCTCGCTCGCGACCAGTACGCCGTGGTCATCGTCGGCGCGGGCGTCATCGGTCTCTTCACCGCCTACCATCTCGCCCGCTCCGGCGCCGGCCCGATCCTCGTGGTCGATCGCGGCTTCCTCTCGAGCGGGGCGTCGGGCCGCAACGGCGGCGGCGTCCGCCAACAGTGGGAAACGGCCGCCACGGTGCGCCTCGCCCGCGAGTCGGTCGCGGCCTATCGCGGGTTCGGGGCCGAGTTCGGCCACAATATCTGGTTCCGTCAGGGCGGCTACCTCTTCCTCGCGGAGAGCCTGCCGGAGATGGAGCGGTTGCGCGCCGCCCAACGCGCCGTCGTCCGCGAGGGACTCGCGGCGCGCGTCCTGCGACCGGACGAGGTCGGGCGGGTCGCGCCGTCCCTCGCGCTCGAACGGATCGTCGGCGGGACCTTCCTCGGGTCGGACGGGACCCTCTACCCGTTCCCCGTCATCTGGGGCCTCTACGAGGCGGTCCGTCGTCTGGGCGTCGAGGTCGCCCTGGGCGTCGAGGTCGACGGCGTCACCCGCTCCGACGGCCGCGCGACGGGCATCGTGACGCGCCGCGGGAAGGTGGGGGCGCGCCACGTCGTCAACGCGGCCGGGGGCTGGTCCGCCGAGCTCTCCGAGCGCGCCGGCCTCTCCGTCCCGAACTCGCCCACCCGCCACGAGATCCTCGCGACCGAGGCGTTGAAGCCGTTCCTCGACCCGATGGTGGTACGCGTCTCGGACGGTCTCTACTTCAGTCAGACGATGCGCGGCGAGATCGTCGGCGGGCTCACGGTCCACCACCCTCCCGGCACCGCGCTCGGCATGCCGAGCTCGACCACGTTCCTCCGCTCGATGGCGCGGGCGCTCACCGCCCTCGTCCCCCGCCTCGCGTGCGTCGGGGTGTTGCGGGCGTGGTCCGGGTTCTACGACGACACACCGGATGGTCTCCCCGTGATCGGCGAGGATCCCCGTCTCCCCGGCTTCGTCCACGCGAACGGTTTCGGCGGACACGGCTTCATGCTCGCACCCGCCGCGACCCGGCGGGTCGCCCGAACCATCCTCGGCGAGCCCGTCGACCTCGACCCGACCCTCTTCGCACCGGGTCGATTCCGATCGCCCGGACGCGGGCCGGCGTCGGAACGCCTCCAGCTCGGGTGACCCGAGCGCGACCGCCCGTCGCCCGGGAGGGTCATTCGGCGACGAGGGCGCCCACGGCGAACCCGAGCCCCGTCGCGCCCACGCAGACGACGCCGTTGAGCGCGAGATTGGCGAGGCCGGCGACCCAACGACCGCCGGCGAGGAGCTGGATCGTCTCGAGGCTGAACGTTGAGAGCGTCGTGAACCCCCCCAGCACCCCCGTCAGGACGAACGCCCTCGTCCCGACCGTGGTCTCCCCAGGGTGGAGGGCGACGGCGACCAGGAACCCGGCCGCGAAGCACCCCACGACGTTGACGACGAACGTTCCCCACGGGAACGGACCGGTGTTCGCGATGCCCGTGATCCCGAACCGGAGGACCGCGCCGAGGGCCCCTCCGAGCGCCACGAAGGCCACGATCGCGATCGGGGTGGTGTTCATTCGCCCTCCGCTCCGTCGCGCGCCGTCGCACGGTGCGGCGTCGGAGTGCCCGGTTCGCCCTAGAAGTCATCAGCCCCGGGCGGGGCGGTTGCGGGCGGACTTCATCGCCCATGGGTCGGGAGAGGGGTGGGGATAAGACGTTGATGGACGGTCGACCCCCCGCCGCGACGACGCCGGCGAAGGCAAGCCTATTTCCCGCGCATCGGGCTCGATCGTTCGCATGGACCGCTCGCCGACGGCACCGTTCTACGAGCCGTTCCCCCCACAGACCGGCGGACGGATCCGCGGGCCGGACCCCGTGCACATCGCCGCCTATCGCGGTGCGGTCACCGGCGCGGACGCCTACCGCGCCACGCGGGACGCGGTGCGCATCGACCGGGGGACCCTACGCCTCGGCAACCGATTCGTCCCGCTCGACCGGTACCGCGAGTTCGCCTTCCTGGCCGTCGGGAACGCGTCGGTCTCCCAGGGGCTCGCGGTGGTGGATGCGCTCGGCGAACGCGTCACCCAGGGTCTCGTCCTCGGGCCGATCGACCCTCCCGACGAGCTTCCGTTCCGCCATCGCCGCCTCGCGTCGGGCTGGCCCGGCGACGTCCCCGCCGAGGGGGCGATCGCCGACACGACGGAGCTCGTGCAGGGACTCACGGAGCGCGACGTGCTCCTCGTCCTCGTCTCGCCGGGGGCGCTCGCGTTCCTCGTCCGACCGCCGTCGGGGACGTCCGGACCTGCTTGGGCCGAGTGGTTGCGCGGCGCCCACGTAGCGGGAGCGGGCGGGGCCGAGATCGCGCGGCTCGCACGGGTGCTGGGGGACGGCCTCGTGGCCGGCCGCCTCGCGGAGCACACCCGCGCGGACATCGAGACCCTCGTGATCGAACGGGGGGACAGCGGACTCCTCGTGGGAGGGGGTCCGACCGTTCCGGTCCGGGACGTCGAACGCGCCCAGGTGGTGGCCCTGCTCGCTCGCCTCGGCCCTGCGGGCCGCGCCCCGTTCGCGACGGCCTCCCCGCGGGAAGAACTCGCGCCGGCCGCACCCCGC
>JBOGRS010000061.1:0-11762 GCA_050749685.1 Thermoplasmata archaeon | reverse complement strand
GCGCCCCGAGATCGGCGTTTTCGCGAAAGGAATCGGCTCGCCGCAATCTCGCCTCGATGGTCTGTCCCATCGGATCTGCCCTCGACCGACGGGGAGCCGAGCCGCGTCGGGTCCCGCCCGTCGGGTGTACGATGCCCGCGTCGGACAATCCGTGCCCGCGGGATCCCGGTCGCCCCCTCGGATACCGGCCCCCGCTCCGTTCCGCTCCTGTGGACCATCGGCGGGACGACCTCGGCGATCCCGAGATGAATCGCCGTCGGGCCGACTGGTCCCCCGGGAAGGATGCGCCCGCCCGGACGTTGAGGCCCAGAACGGGGATCTCCACGGCCGTGGCGCTCGGAAGCGAAACGTCTCGTGACGTACCTTTTGACCCGCGGCCGCCCTCCCCGCTCCCATCGTTCGGTGTTCCACTGGAGAGGCAAAGATGGATGCAGCGGTTTGGACGCACGCCAAGCTCGTGAAACTCGCCGAGACGCACTTTTCGAGCCGGGTTGGCCCGCTCGAGGAGGCCGTAGACCGGATGGTTCGGCACCATGAGGCGGTCTGGAGGACCACCTCGGCCGGCGTCTTTCGGCCGACTCCGAGCATGTACGCGGTGGCGCTCGGCTGGGAGCTCGAAAAGCGTGGCCCGAACTGCTCCGTCTGCCACCGGACGGTCCAACTTCCCGCAGGATCTCCCCCCTCGGCGCCGACGGATATCTCGCTGGCGATGGGACCCCGCCTATCGATCCGGAATGGGGGCCTCAACGCGCCACAGAACCTCCTGCTCGGCCACCTCGGTTGCGTCCCGAGCATCTGAGAGAGACCCCATGGACGTCAAGGTTCAGGTAGAGAAATGCACTGGGTGCCGGCACTGCTTCGACGTCTGTCCCGTCAACGTCTTCGTGATGCATCCGCGCGGTGAGTTCCGCAACGTCGTCGACGACTCGGTGGTCGCGGCGAAGTTCCAGTTCCGCGTTGAGAAGTCGGTCGCAGAGCATGGACCGGACTGCATCCTCTGCAATGCCTGTCTCACGGAATGCGAGGGGAGCTGTATCACGATCTGGGACGACGAGGGGAAGACCTACCAATCGACGTACAAGTGAACGGTAGTTCTCGACGCTGGAGTCCGGGCGGGCCGGCAGAGCCGGGGCTTGCCGGGCCTCACTACCCCCTCCCGCCGCGACGATCACATCGTAGGCGGGAGGGAAGCGCCTCGCGAAGGGGGCGGTACTAAGGCGCCGCTGCTCCGTGCCCAGTCGTTCCTTCCGGAGGCGTCCCAGTCTTGCCCCGCTCCGCCTGCCGACCTTAGGGCCCCCCAGGTCACCCCGCCGCCCCCGCGCCAGCGCTGGGCAGCGTGACAGTCGCTTGCACCTTCGCTCGCTCTTGCAGGCGCCTCCCGAGAAGTCGCTAGGTTCCGTGCTCTCCCCACCGATCGACGAAGATGCGGTCCTTCGGCGCATGGAGCAAGAGGGCCAAGTCCTGCATCTCGTTGACCATCGCGGTCGCGCCGCAGAGGTAGACGTCCGAGCGGGAGAGGTCCAGGAACTGCCGCTGAACCGCTTCCTCGACGTGGCCGACCGCCCCGTGCCACGATCCGTCAGTCGCAGGGCGGGAGAGGACCGGGAGGAAGTGGAAGCTCGGCCAGGACGACGACAGCAGCTCGAGTCTGTCGCGGTCCACGATCTCCTCGACGGTCCGGTTCCCGTAGATTAGCCAGGTCGGGGTCGCCGGCGCGCATTCCCGGATCCGTTCGAGCATCGGGAGGAACGGGGCGAGGCCGACCCCCGTGGCCACCAGCACCACCGTTCGGTCCCCGGGGTCCTGGACGACGAACCGCCCGAGAGGGGCGAGCGCGGTGAGCGTCGGGCGCACGTCGGGCGAGAGACCGCAGAGGTAGGGCGAGGCGAACCCCCCGGTGACATCCTTGATGAGGAGGGCGAATCGGTCATGCCATCGGGCGGAGGAGTAAATCGAGTAGGACCGTGGGAGTGACCTTCCGTTTAGCCGGAGGCGGAAGGTGACGTATTGGCCTGGCATGAACTCGAACTCCTCGCCCGCGCCGAGCCCGAAGGTCAGGACGTGAATCTCGGGGCCTACCACCTCGTTCCGCTGGAGCGTGAGCGACCGGGGTTTGGGCGGCGAGACGGCAGTGCCTTCGATACCGAACGGACGCGCGGCCCCCGGGGTCTCGGCCCGACCCGGCGTCGCTCCAGAGTTCACGAGGCGCTCCCGTCCGAGGGATCGCGCTCGTGGGGGCTCGGGAGCCGGCCTATCACGACAGAGGCGGAGTGGGCGCGGGAAGAGCAGTCGGGCTTCCGACCGTAATGTGGCGGTTCACTCGCCATGATTCATTCGTCTCCCTCTGCATCCCATGGATGGTCCGCGATGGGCCCACGCGTGAGTGGTTAGTAAGTCGAACGCCGAAGCTTTTCGGGCGTGATGGGGTTCGGGAGAGTTCCACCTACCCATCCTCCCAAACCGCAGTTCGTCGGCGCCGCTCACGCTGTCTCGACGCCCGGCCACTCCTCGAGGAGCTTCTTCTCGCCGATCGCCAGCGCTTCCGATAGGCTCGATGGCGCAAGCCCGAGCCGCTTCGCCAGGTCTGTGAGCGTGACCTTCCGGGGCACGTCGAAGTAGCCGGCGGCCATTGCCTTCCGGAGGAGCTCGGCCCGCCGGGGAGTGAGGGTTCCGCTGGGTCCCACGGAAGACGCTCGGCGAATCGATTCGAGGGAGGCCCCCAGCGCCCGCTCCTGTATCCGCGCGAGGAGCCTCCGGATCAATAGCTTGGGCGCGACGACGATCCATGTGGCCTCGCCACCCTGGATGGTGAACGGGAACCGGCGCATCAACTGCAGGTCGCGGAAGATCGGGATGAACTCGGAGGTCCGGTGGATCACCCTCAGGTGGACCTCCGTGGGTCCGCCTTCGAGCTCCTCCACCTTGTCCACCTGGGGGAGGCCGCGCAACTCGTTCGCCCACAGGTCCGTTTCGGTGCAGCGGAGGCGGATCTCGGTGAGGCTCTGGGTCCGTCCGAGGTCGAGACGACTCAACACCTCGACTCGAATTTCGGGGTGGATTCGTGAGAACTTCGCCATCCAGGCCGAATCCGGGAGCGGGACGCGAAGCCGACAGATGCTGGCCTCCGGGCTCGCGCCACGGGGGGGAGAGGCGCTGCTCGACGAAAGAGCCAGCGTGCTCGGTCGAGGCCGTTCCAACGATGCCCGCATGCCGGGCGAGTCGCGTCGTTACGCATAGTCGTTTCGCCGGACTGGCCGGCGGCATCGACTCCTCCGACCGCAGCCCCTCGAACCGAATGCGTTCGGTGCCGGACTTATTGTTCGCCGCGGGGTTGGCCAGCGGAGACAAGTCTGGAGGAACCAACCCATGTCAACAAACGAGTCGAGCGACCCGGTGGAGGAGATGTCCCGAGAGAACGACGTCAAGCAGAAGCTCGTCGAACGACTCGCCGAAGATGGGTTGTCCCTCTCCTCAGGCAATCCCGCTCCGCGAAGCGATATCCTCGAAGGACTGAACCTGTTGACATACTATGAAGAGCTTCACGCGGCGCGGTTCCGGTCGGTCCTCGAGCCGGAGGCGCGCGCCGTGGCCATGGCCAGCTGCTTCGAGCACCTCGACGCGATCGGACGCGAGCTGGTCGCATCGAACGAGCGGCTCGCCCAGGTCCGGTCAGCTCTGGAGGCGTACCGTGAGGGCAACGCCGGGGCAACGCTGCGTCTCGCGTCGGGGCTCGACGACCTCACCCAGGCGGCCGCCGATGCGATCCGGTACGAGGAAGATTATCCGCTCTCCTGCCTCCGCATGGCGCTCCCCGAAGATGCGACCCAAAGGGTGCATGCAGGCTTCGGTCGCACGGCCGCGGAGACGGCCAACCTCGAAGCGGATATCGATCGCTATCTCCACCAAGAGCCGTGCGCTACCAGGCCGGTACATTCGGTCCACTGCCACCAGCCCGGCTGCCGAGCCCGGGGGGTGGCAGAGAGCTACCCGGCCGCGGGCGGCCGTCTCGGGCTCCGCGCCCCTTCGGGCTGGAAGACGAGGGCGGGGTCGCCGAGGTCCGCCAGCAAGAGCCTCGTCGTGATCGACGTCGACTTCTGGTGCCCTGATCACCCGCAGATCGAGAAGGCACCGATCGCGTAGCCTAGGCGGGTTCCTTTCGCGGGCCCCCGGGACCCAGCAAGTCCAGCGGGAGAAAGCGATCGCGGTTGCACCTGCTGTGACCCGGTACTGGAGTCCCTTGAATGAGCGAGTCCGGGTCCGCAGGAACCCCGCCGAATAGCCCCGTCCTCGTGGTCCCTTCCCAGGATGGGCTGCGACTCATCGTCGCGGGAGTAGGTTACCTCCTGCTAATCTGCATCCTCCAGACCATCGTGACGCTCGGGTCGGTCGGCGTCGTGCCCCGTGTACTTCCGGCCAAGGCGCTCTCGATCCGGGACGCGGTCGCGCTCCTCGGCTGGGTTGGCTTCATGATCAGCGGAGTGAGCGTTATCATCGTTCCGAATCACCTCAAGGGCCGGGTGCATCCGAAGTCTCTTCCTCAACTCCATCTCGTCCTCGCGAACGTGGGCCTGATCGGCTACCTTTCCACATCGTTCGCGATGCCGGGAATTTTGGTCTCCGTAGCGTTCCTCGCCATTGTCTCGGTGTCGTTCCTCGCGTTCGGCCTCGGCGTCATGATCGCGATGTTCCCGTATCTTCAGGTGCGAGACGAGCGACGCTCGGTCACGACTGCCGCGACGCCCGACCCATCGATCGGTCAGAGGGCCTCTCCCTGAAACCCTAGTCGGGGCCCCTTTCTCAAACGCGCTAGATTAGCGGGGACTCGCCCGGTGCCGACACCCTGACATCCATGGACTTCTCCGCCGAACCCCGGTTTACTGGTTCACGGTGATCCGAGGATCACGTCACTGCAGCGGCGGTTTCGGAACCCTGGACTCTCCGGTCGACGTAGAGCGGACGTTCCCGAGGGCAGGTGGTGCAGGTGCAATGGCCCTCGAGCCCTTGATGACGGAAGTTGTGGACTCCTTCCTCCCATGGGAAGCAGGGAACGCAGAGGCAGTACCGGCAGTCGTGCGTCATGGACTCACCATCCGATGGATGGTGTCGCGCGGCAAAGGGGATTCGCCGAATCCTTTCGGGGCCCGCCGGGAGTCGGAACGGTGGCGCGAGGTAGGCGAGGCCGACCACCGCGGACAGGACCTGCGGTGCGCTTCGGCGCCGCCGCCGCGTTCATCCCGGGCGCCTACCTCGTCGTCGTCAGGGGGATGGGCTCGGGAGGACTCTTGACCGACACCTGGGAGTACGCCTACGTCTCCGGTAGCGCGGCAGGGCCCTTCGGCCTCGGCGCGCCGCTCTCGACTAGACCTCTCGCCTGGCGGCAGGTGGCGACGAATCCGACCCCATCGGGCCGGGTCTTCGGGACGCTCGCCTACGATGGCGCGGACGACCTATTGGCGCTGTTCGGCGGTTGCGGGGCCCCCGGCTGCCCCTCGCTCGCTCCGTGGTACCTTAACCTCCACCCATCGCCTTCAGGCCCCCCGGAATAGCCTCCTCCGCCGTCGTCCGGGCCGTGGTCCCCGCTCGGCAGCGCGCCGCTCGGTGCTTGGAACTACATGCCGAGCGGATCTTACGGGACCCCGGGGGTCTGGGATCCTGAGGGGGGCCCGGCGGGGTTCGTGCTCGCCTCGGGGGAAAAGAACGGGACTGGGGAGAGGATCAACCTTTCGTGTGAATTCGGCGGCTTCGCGTTTTTCGGATTGAACGCTGACTCATAGCGGGAAAGAACGGACACGATCTTCGCCGGCCCGAAAGGGTACTGGTGCGCGTTTTGGGCCGGTCGCGGACCCTCCGCGATCAAGGCGGACGAACTGCCCCATTCGAGGACCTGTTTCAAAGGCCTTCCCGTAACAGCGAACCATTGGCGCTGGCCGTGCTGAATTCGACGTCGAGTATTGAGATCTCGAAGAGAACTGTGAACGTTGCCACCCGCCGGACGCGGCCTAGGTTGGGCCCGGGGGCGATCGCGTGTCCTTACCCACCGGTAGGCTCCCGTCTGGGTCAGTGAGCTTGGATCGAGGTACGAGTTCCCGACGTGGCCACCGGTAGCTGGGAAGGCTGATCCGCAGGGTTCGGCCGCGCTCTTGCTCATCCTGGAACGCCACGACTTGAGCTTCGAAAACACTCTCGCGCGTGAACACACCCACGAGCTTCCCGGGGGAGTCCGATGAAATGACCGCCACCGAGTCCCGATCGGATTCGGCGAGGACCGCTACCCCGACCCGGGCGGGTTGGTCCGGTTCGAGCGCGGGCCGGAACGGGTGCATGATGTCCGTCACGGGCCTTCCCGTATCCCCGCCCTCCGAAACATAGACCGCGATGTCCTCCCGGGTCACGAATCCGAGCGCGCTCCCCCATTGGTCCCGCACGGGGAATACGACGTGGCGACCGGCGTTCTCGCGAGCCAACTTGGCGACCCCAGATATCTGCTGGTCGGCCGTGGCAGAGACAAAGTCGGTGTACATCACTGATCGCACCGGAATGAGCTCTAGGGGATCCACGGCATACTCCCGCGCAGCGTGGACTCGGCGGCGCGCGATCTTCTCGGTAAGGATCGAGCGCCGGAGGGTGAACACGGTCACCCCTTCTGCGGCGAGACAGGCGGCCAGGAGCGGGAAGATGGCTCCGAAATCCCTCGTGAGCTCCAAGGCAAAAATCACTCCCGTAAAGGGGACGCGCATCGTCCCCCCAAGGATCGCCCCGAGGGCGATGAGGGCCCAGTAGTCCGGCGGGGCGCCGGGGAGGAACATGCCCACGATCGTGCCGGTGGCTGCCCCCATCATCAAGAGCGGCGCGAGGACCCCCCCGGACGTACCGGAGCCCAGCGAGGCGCTCCAAATTACCCCCTTCACAACGAGGAGGAGGACGACCGCTGCGAGTCCCAATCCGCCGACCAACAGAAGACCGATGGTGTCGTAACCGACCCCGAGCACTCGAGGATCGAGGAGCCCACCGACTCCGATGGCAATGCCCCCGATCGCCGGCCACCACATCCAATGCACCGGGAGCCGTTGGAACAGGTTCTCAAACGCATAGACGGCCCAGGTGAGGATCGTTGCTACGATCCCCGCAATGACCCCAAGGAGCAGAGCCTCCCCTAGGATCGCTGGGCCGAGGGGTGCTGGGGCGGAGATCGGGAAGAGCGCTCCTGCTCCGAGGATCTGCCACCTCAGGACCGTGGCCGTGATCGAAGCCGCTCCGACCGGGAGGAGGCTGCGAGGCCTCCACTCGAAGAGGAGCAGTTCGACCGCGATCAGGACAGCCGCCACCGGGGCATTGAACGTGGCCGCCATTCCTGCCGCGGCTCCCGCAACCAGCAGGGTTTTCCGCTCCGCCCCGGAAGTGCGCAAGAATTGACCGACTACGGAACCGAGCGAGCCTCCCGTCATGATGATGGGTCCCTCGGCCCCGAAGGGGCCCCCCGTTCCGATCGAGATCGCCGCCGATACGGGCTTGAGAACGGTCACCTTCGGTTCGATTCGACTCCGGTGAATGAGGATCGATTCGAGCGCTTCCGGGATCCCATGCCCACGGATCCGCTCTGACCCATACCGGGCCATGAGGCCGACCACGAGCCCGCCGACTACTGGAACGCCGATCGCGAGAATCCCAAGATGGTTCAGGGAAGGGGAGGTGAAGCTCCACGAAAGTCGGCCGTAATAGAAAAGGTTGGTAATGGCCCCAATCAGGCCGAGGAGGAGGGCAGCGATCAGAGCTCCGGCAATCCCAATTGGTACCGCGACGAGCACGAGGTAAACCGTCCTCCGATCGACCGTCGTGAAGTCTGAAAGCTCCCGAAAGGGAGTCGGCCGCTCGATCGCGGGCGGCTCGGGAGGAGGGGGCGATGGACCCCCGGAAGGAGGCGGTTCGGGCGAGTACGTGCCCGGCTCGCCGGTTTCGGATATTGGGCTCGACCTCAACGGACACCCTCAAGCAGGAGTTCCTGGAGGACGGCCGCATTCGACCGGTCGGGTTCCCGGGCGGCGAACACGAGCGTGATACGGTGGCGTTCCACCTCGATGGCGAGGGCCGCGACCCGGGGGAGCTGTTGGAGCAGCTCGTCCCGGTACCGGGCCCGGAAATCGGCAAACCTCCTCGGATGCTGGTGGTACCAACGGCGCAACTCGTCGCTGGGGGCGAGCTCCCGGAGCCACTCGTCGATCGACGCGGCCTTCTTGGTCAGACCCCGAGGCCACAGCCGATCCACCAGGATCCTTTTGCCGTCCGCGGGGCGCGCCGGGTCGTAGGCGCGTTTGATCGCGACCCGGGGCCGCAGACCAGACCGGATCGGGGCGAGCGTCCCATCCACCATGTTGGATGGATGAACCGAGCCACTTCCGACCAACCCCTAGACGTTTCGTGGCCTTCTCCCTGGACCGGTCGCAAACCGGATCTCTCGCCGAGGGGTTCGCGAAGGCTCATGGCCTCCCAAGGCTCCGCCCGGTGGACAGGAACCCGATTTCGATGCACACCTTACAGGATCGACCTCGCGAAGCTCCCACCCAGCACGGCCCTCGTACCGGCGGGACCATCCGTCCTCGGACTCGAGCGAACACCGTATCGTGTCGATTTCGGATCCTCGTGCCGACCCAGTCGTGGTTGGGTCGATTCACGCGAGCGCACCCATCCCACCGTGTCGAGGTCCACGATCGCCTGGAACTTGGCCGCGGGGTGACCCTCTTCGAGATCCACTTTCGGTCCCCTGAAGGAGAGGATTGGATACCGGAACTTCGAACGCTCCCGAGCGTCCGGCAGGTCGAACCCCTCTACACGCTCGGGTCGACCCAAGTCTGCCGGGTCTACTTCGTCGGCCGGACCCTAGTCCCGGTCCTCCGAAATTTCGGGTTAGTCCGGCAGTTCCCGTTCCCAATCCAAGACGGCGTCGCGCATTGGACCGTAATCGGCCCCGCCACGAAGGTGCGTGCCCTCTGCGCCCATCTCTCCCGGGAAGTCCGGGGGGTGGAGATCGAGTCTGTGATTTCGGACCCCACCCTACGACCCGCGACCTTGACTCCCCATCAGAAAGAGGTACTTCGCACCGCGATGGAGGAGGGGTACTTCGACGTCCCCCGGCGGATCACCCTCGGCGGACTCGCAGCAAAACTTGACTTGGCCGCGTCGACCCTCTCGGTCGCATTGGCGGTAATCGAAAGGAAGATCGTAGAGGTTCACCGCTAGCGGGTTGGCGGACAAAGGACACGATTTTCGCGCCCGCCCGATGGCCCTTGCCTTCGATCTACCGGTGGGAAGGGTTCCTCGAGCCGACTTTGTTACCGGCCAGTGGACTCTCTGGCAGCCCCGACGAATGGGTATACGCGGGCGAACGCCGACCCCTTGCCCCTCCAGCGGTCCCTTGATGAACCCCGACCAAGCCTCACCTCTCCGAATGGTCCATGGCGGAGGAACAACAGCCCCCCGAACTCCTGCCGGCCCGGATGCTCAATGAGTTTGTCTACTGCCCTCGCCTCTTCTACCTCGAGTGGGTCCAAGGGGAGTTCGTCGAGAGCGCCGACACGTTGGACGGCCACCGTACCCACCGGCGCGTCGATGACGTGGGTGGGAGCCTCCCGGCTCCCCAAGAGTGGACCGAGGGTCTGAAGGTCAAGGCACGAGCTGTCACGCTCTCCAGCGAGCGCTTCGGCCTCGTCGCGAAGCTGGACCTTCTCGAAGATGACGGTGGGAAAGCCTGCCCGGTCGACTTCAAACGAGGGCATGGACCGAGAGACGGAGATGGCGTTTGGGACGCGGACCGTATCCAAGTCGGCGTCCAGATGCTGCTTCTCCGCGACAACGGCTACCCCTGCGAGCTCGGCTTAGTGTACTACGCGGAAACCCGGAAACGAGTTCCCGTACCGTGGACTCTCGAACTCGAGCACAGCATTCTCGACGCCGTTGCGGGGGCCCGCGAGGCGGCCACGGCCGGCCGCATCCCGTTCCCGCTCGTCGACAGCCCGAAGTGTCCCCGGTGCTCGCTCGTCTCGATCTGCCTGCCGGACGAGGTGCGCTACCTCTCCGGGGAGTCGTCTTCAGCGATTCCGGTCGAGGTGCGACCGCTCGTGACCGCGAGAGACGACGCCCTTCCGCTCTACGTTCAGGCCCAGGGGGTGACCGTCGCCAAGAACGGCGAACTCCTGGAGGTTCGCCAGAAGGGGTCGACGCTCACCACCGCCCGGCTGGTGGAGGTCTCCCAGGTGGGGTTGTTCGGCTCGGTCATGCTGACCCCGGGCGCCCTGCACGAACTGTGCGAACGCGGGGTCCCTGTCTGTCACTTCTCCTTCGGGGGTTGGTTCTACGGCATCACCCACGGACTCTCCCACAAGAACGTCGAGTTGCGCCTCGCCCAGTTCCGGGGTGCGAGTGACCCGATTCGGAGTCTCGACATCGCCCGAGCGATGATCTCCGGCAAGGTCCGCAACTGCCGGACCCTCCTTCGAAGGAACCACCCCGGTGACATCGCCGCTCCGCTCGGCGAGCTGGCCCGGATCGCCGATCTGGTCGAATCGACCACCTCGGCCGAGACGTTACTCGCCCTGGAGGGCGCCGCGGCGAAGACCTACTTCGCCCACTTCGGGGGTCTTATCAAGGCGGAGGCCGATGCGCCCTCCTTCGACTTCACCACTCGGAACCGCCGACCTCCCACCGACCCGGTGAACGCGCTTCTATCGTTCCTCTACGCCCTGCTCGCCAAGGACGCCACCGTGACCCTCCAGTCGGTGGGGTTCGATCCCATGCTGGGGTTCTTCCATCGTCCCCGGTACGGCCGGCCATCGCTGGGGCTCGACCTGATGGAGGAGTTCCGCCCGCTCGTGGCCGACTCCGTGGCGCTCTCGCTGGTCAACAACCGTGAGACGACCTCGAGCGACTTCGTCCGGAGAGGGGGGGCCGTGGCGCTGGCAGGGGAGGGCCGGAAGAAAGTGCTCGCGGCCTACGAGCGCCGGATGGCGACGGAAGTGACCCATCCAATCTTCCGCTACACCATCAGCTACCGCCGCGTCCTCGAGGTGCAGGCCCGGCTCCTCGCTCGGCACACGTTGGGCGAGATTCCGAGCTATCCTCCATTCTGCACCCGGTGAAACATGCGGAACGTCTTCCTCGTGACCTACGACATCATGGACCCGAAGCGCTGGTCGAAGGTCCACCGGACGATGAAGGGTTTCGGGGAACCGCTCCAGTACTCGGTCTTCGCCTGCGATCTGGCCGACGCACAGAGGGTGCTCATGGTTGCGGCTCTGGAGAGGCTCATCAAAGCGGACACGGATCGCGTGATCATAGTGAACCTCGGCCCAGCGGAGGGAAACGCGGCCGATCGCGTGACGTTCCTCGGGCGGCAAGGGCCACTCCCCGAACGCGGTCCCGTCATCGTCTGAGGCCGGGTTTAAGTAGCACGGCTCTTTCGAGCGGTCAGGTGGCAACACCTCCTCCCGCAGGCGCTCGAAGGCGACGGAGAAGCCCATTCTCCGTCAGGCAAGGTCCCTGAAAGGGTAGCACGGTCGGCTCAGGGCTCTCGACCTTGGGGGTCCCGAGCAGGGGGCTCTCGAAAGGAGCCCTGAATCGCCCTCGGGGCGAGGGACCCTGCGGTCTCCACGGCCCAACGGCCGTGGCTTCGTTGAAGGGGTGTTCGCTCGGTGTTTCCACGGTCGTTCATGGTGGTCTCCACGGCCCAACGGCCGTGGCTTCGTTGAAGGTGGCGAGTCTCGCGGCGCATC
>JBOGRS010000060.1:0-11991 GCA_050749685.1 Thermoplasmata archaeon | reverse complement strand
CTCTCCACCGCGCGTCGCGCGCTGCTCCGAAAGAGCGTCCAATCGGTCGATGTCACGAAGGTTCGCGGCCTCGGGGACCTTCTGACGGCGTTCCAGGCGACGTCGATCCAGGCACGCAACCTGGGTCGCGCCCTCGAGGTGTGGGAGAACGCGCTCACCGACCCGAAGCGCCCGACCATCCTGGTCGGTCTTTCCGGCCCGCTCATCGCGGCCGGTCTTCGCAAGGTCCTTCGCGACATGGTCGACTGGGGGCTCGTCGACGTCGTCGTGTCGACCGGCGCCGTCCTGTACCAGGACATCTACCAGACGATCGGCGGACGGCACTGGATGGGCACACCGAACGCCGACGATGTGGCCCTACGGGACCTCTACCTCGATCGCATCTACGACACGTACGTCGACGAACTCAAGTTCGAGGACACGGACCGAGCCATCGGCAAGGTCACGGAGAAGTTCCCGCCCCGTCCGGCCTCGTCGCGCGAGTTCCTCCGCTTCCTCGGCGAGCAGTTCGACGACCCGGAATCGATCGTCGCGACCGCGGCGCGTCGCGGCGTGCCCGTCTTCTCGCCGGCGCTCATCGATAGCTCGATCGGGATCGGGCTCACGCTGCACTACCAGGCCCACCGCGGCAAGCCGCGCTTCATCCTGGACGCCGTCCGGGACAACTACGAGCTCGTCCAGATCCTCTCGGCGTCCCCGCGCACCGCGGTCATCTACATTGGTGGGGGGACCCCGAAGAACTGGATCAACGACGGCATCGTGATGGCGAACTACGCCTTCGGGCGGGAGGGCGAGGGTCACTACTACGCCCTCCAGGTGACGACCGATGTCCCCCACTGGGGGGGACTCTCGGGGAGCACGCTCGACGAAGCCCAGTCGTGGGGCAAGATCTCCCGGACGGCCACGCGAGCGATGGCCCATGTCGACGCCTCGATCGGGCTCCCCCTGCTCGTCGGCGCGCTCTGGGACCGCCGGAAGGTCTGGCAGCCGAGACCCCGCCTCGACTTCCGGTGGAAGGGCGACGAGGTTCAGCTTCGCCGCCCGGAGTAATCCTCTCCCCGGACCCTGGAGCCTTCGGGGAGACCGGAACGAGACCCGTCGGGCCTTTTCGCCGGGGACGGGTCCCGCGCATCCGGTGGAACTCGGCACGGAGGACGGTAACCCATCGAAAAGGAATCGTTTAAGAAGGATGAGGGAGGTCGGACTTTCACCGACCCAGCCCACGGACCGGCCGGGTTTCGGGGTGCCATCGGCGTCCGGGAACGGCTCGGCTCGCTAGAGCTAGGTCGAGTGAGACACCGGGCACGTCGTTCCGACCGTTCTAAGATTCCTTATTCTGATGCGCATCTACCCTCATGGATGCGTGCTGTATATTCCTGGGTTTGGGCGTTCCCAAAATCACAACTTTTAAAACCCCCACCTGCCCAGCGGCGTCTCGGAGGTGACCCGAAGTATGTACCTGCCCATTCTCCCGCCCGTTCCGCACGAGCAGCTGTAACCTGTTTCCCTCGAGAGGGGGCGTTCGCCCCCTCTCCCCGAGCCTATGACTCCCCGGTTCGATCCGGAGGGCGAGGCTCGCCGGGCTTTCCTCACGTCGCTCCTGAGAGTTTCTCCCCCAGTTCCTTCTCGAGCCTTTCCCTCCACCATCCCATCCCCATGCTGTCGGCCAGCCGGCAGGAGCTCTCGAACTGGACCCGCGCCGGGTCGACCAGCTTGAGCGCGGTGTACGTCTCGGCAAGGTACGCATGGGCCAGCACGAGCGAGTCCGATGGGGGAAGACGGGAGAGGATTGCGACCGCGCGCTCCCCGTGGTGGCGCGACTCCTCCAACATCCCCTGCCGATGCTCGGCCGAACCCAGGATGGCCAGCGTGTGGCCCAGGACGACATCGTTCCCGAGCCGTTCGGCGAGGGCGGAGGCCTGCCGAGCGTAGGAGGCGGCGTCGGCCCATCGTTCCCGCTCGGACGCGATGGCGCACAGCCCGCTCAGGGTGTACGTGAGTTGGTTGAGGTACCCGAGCGCTTCGGCCTCCACCCGGATCATGCGCATCTCGTTCTCGGCCTCCTCGCGTCGGCCCTGCTCGGCGTAGACGCGGGCGCGGACAAGGAGAAGGTTGAACACGATGTCGAGACGACCCGCGGCGCGCGCGTCGGGGAGCGCCTCTTCGACGACCTTGAGCGCCGCCTCTTGCTCGCCGCCGATCGATGCCGTGCGCGACCATGCCGCCACGCCCTCGAGGGCAAGGTCGGGGATGCGCCACCGCTTGGCGAACTCGAACGACTGCTGATAGAGGGTCTGGGCGCGGGGGAAGTCCCCCTTGACCTCGATGATCCGCGCCTCGCTCAGCAGCACGAAGACCTCCAATCGGCGGCCGCCGGGGGTCCGGTGCCGCGCCGCGTCCAGCGCGCGCTCCGCCTCGTCGAGCTGGCGGGTGCGGACGTAGAGCTCCACGATCTGAAGGAGGCACTCCGTCTCGAGGCGCGCGTCCCGGTCGGACTCGACGATGGCGCGACGCAGCGAGAGGATCGCCTCCGCGTACTCGGAGTGAAGCCGTAGGAGCGCGGCCTCGGCACGGAAGGCCCGGACGCGGGGGGCCCCTTTCCCGAGCGCCAGGGTGAGGTGGCGTAGAGCGTTGCGGAGGGAATCGGTGTATCCGAGGGCGAGCAACGTGCGTTCCTGCTCGACGAGGATCTGCTCCGCGAGCTTGTAGGACTCGGCCGCGACGAGGTGTAGGAAGCGCTCGCGCACCGACTCCGGCCGGTGGCTGCGGGAGTAAAAGCCCGCGAGCGCCAGGTGGGCGGCCCGTTCCTCGATCGGACCGATCCGCGTCATGAGCGCCGTGCGGACGACCTGGAGGAGTTCGATGCGTCCCGCGAGCGAGCGTTGGAGCACGCCGCCCTGGACCAGCTGACTGAGGCGTTCCTCGGTGAACCCGCCGGATCCGGTGATGAACGACACCGGGAGAGGTTCGTTCGCGAGGGCGATGGGTAGGAGGGCGATCTGCTCCTCGCGCGGGAGGCGGTCGACGACGGCGAGCGGGAGCGCGGCGGTCGTGGCCTCGACCCCCGGAGTGGAGACGGCGAGCTGGAGGAGGAGGGGACTCCCCAGGCTCGCCTGGTACACCGATTCGAAGCGGTCGGCCAATCCCCCCTTGCGGTCGGTGAGGTCGTGCGCGGCGGCGCGGTCGAGCCCCCCTAAGGGAATGCTGTAGGTCTTGACCCCCTCGAGCTGGAAGAACGGCGCCTCTTCGCTGAGGAAGATGAAGAGGTCGTTACGACCCTTGCTGAGCCCGACCAGGAACTCCGAGAGAAACTTGCGCATGTCGGGGGTGGCAGCGTGGACATCGTCGACGACGGCGAGAAGCTCGCGATCCCCGAGGGCGCGATACGCGAGGTCGGCGACCTCGCGCCCGGCAGGGGGCCGCGGCAATTGGCAGTAGTACGCGAGCTGTTGGGCCCCCATCGACGCCAACGCGTGCGACAGCGCGAGGGAGAAATGCCGAGGGGAGCTCCCCGCACGGACCGTGAACCAGAACGGGACGCGCCCCGCTTTGAGCCGCCGTACGTGGCGACTCACCAGCGAGGTCTTCCCCATCCCCGTCGGCCCCTCGACGAAGATGATCGCCCCGCCGCCCTGCGAGTACGTGAGCAGGTCCTTGAGCTCCTGACGTCGGCCCAGGAAAGGATTCGGTGGTGGGGGGAGCGCGCCGGAGAGCAGCGGGACGTTCTTCGTCTCGCGCTCGAGCCGGGAACGCCCGGGATTCGTCAGCCGATAGACGAGCTGCTTTCGCTCGCCCCCGCGGACCAGCCCTCGCTGGGTGCGCAGCATGCCCTTCTTGACGAGGTCGGCGAGCGGCCTCGACATCGAACACGGGTGGTACCCCAGTGCCTTCGCGAGCTCGCGCTGGCTGATCCCGAGGCCTTCCTCCTCGGAAGGAGCGTGGGTCTCCACATAGTCGAGGATCTCGGCGGGAACGAACGAGACGACCGGCACGGCGTCCGAGGATAGGCACGAGGGTCTACTTAGGCTTATTTTGTACAAATTAATTGATGGGGTTTAAATATCCTGGACCCCCCACTCTCCTTTGCCATGACGCAGACGGGAAGCGGGGCGTACCTCGGAGGCATCGGAACGATGCTCTCGCAGAACGACGTCTGCCCCGAGTGCGGACAGGTGCACAAGGAGCGGCGGATCGGCTCGTTCCTTGTCGCCCACCGGCGCTGCCCGCTCGTGGTCCTCGGAGCGCTGCCTACCCTGGCCGAGCAGCCCGAGGTCGAGCAGCCGATCGAGCCGATGGAGGTCGAGGTGGTCCCTCACGCCCCCCGGCGCGGCTCGCACCTGACCATCCCCTGGCCGATGCCCACCCAGTGGGAGGACTACCTATGATGCTCGGTAACGACGCCGGTCTGCCTCCGAAGGACGGCCCGAGGGGCCGACGCCCGCCCGCGACCCGCCCGGAAGGGGTCCTGTTCGCGATGGCAAGCCCCTTGGAGACGCACTCGTCGTTCCGGTGGCCATCGTGGCTCGCCCCGATGGCGACCGTGTGGGACAAGCCCCGGACGGCGAACACCCTCACCCCTCCTCGACGGAGTCTGTAAGATGGCGCTGATCCCCCTCTAACCTCACGATGCCCACTGACCCCGGCGGGGTTACCCGGACCCCGCCGGGGTCGCGTTTTTCCGACACCCGGCGACGACCAATGCCCATGCCCGACCCCCTATATGGGGGCGGTCCCTTCTCGTTGTGAGCGACG
Organism: Thermoplasmata archaeon; assembly: GCA_050749685.1. Classification (GTDB taxonomy): domain Archaea; phylum Thermoplasmatota; class Thermoplasmata; order Lutacidiplasmatales; family UBA184; genus Lutacidiplasma. Next base: position 7,239 of record JBOGRS010000060.1, on the reverse strand, counting down.
ACGGGCAAGAGGCTGGGTCCTCCCCTCACCCCCTCCCGGCGCCCTTCCTCCCACGGTGGCGCAGGTTCTCGCTCCGCCGGCTCGCGCGCGGAGCCCATTCCCGGCCCCCCGAGCGCCCACGACACGAGCGCAAAGCAAAGATACCCGATGGGGGTGGGCGGGCCGGACGAACGTGATGGCCGATCTGAACTGTCCGACGTGCGGGGGTCCCCTGGAGCGGGGATTCCTCTCGACGACGAACGGGTCCGGCCTTTTCTGGTCGCACGAGAACACGGGGACCCGACTCCGCCCCAAGGGGCTCGAGGTCGTCGTGCCGACGGGATTCATGGGGACCTACTCCGCGAACGCGCAGGGATCCCGCTGCCGCGCGTGCGGCTTCTTCCAGCTCCACCTCAATCCGAAGGACGTCCCGAAATAGGCGCTCGGGCGGGTCTCGCCGTCCGCGAGGTCCCGGCGCCCTAGGAACTGCCCGACACGGTGAAGTGGTCGACCCGAAGGGTCGGGGCGCTCAGGGAGCCTGCGAGACGGCTCTGGCTGCCGAGAGCGGCGATGCCGTCGAGCAGCGAGGGCTGCCCCGGGTCTGCGATCACGACCCCTCCCACCGTTCCGCCCCGGACGGGTTCGGCGAGCTTGCCGTGGCGGATCCGGTAGCCCATGCGGATCTCCCCCCCGAAGGCGCCCGAGATCGGGTCCGGGAAGGCGTAGCCGAGCTGGTCGAGCCATAGGCCGTCCGAGATCCCCTCGAGGATCTCGGCATCGGTTCCTCCGTGTCCTGGCTCCACGACCATCGTGGTGGGTCCGGGGCTCGGGGCCCGGGTGAAATGGAACCACGGGGCGAACTCGATCGAGTCCCGGCGGCCGTTCCCGGTCGTCCCGGTCCCGGCGGCGCTCGCGTGCGCGATGTCCTGGAGCAGCCCCCGGACCACCCCTCGGTCGACCAGGGTGGTCGTGCGCGAGGGCGTCCCCTCGTCATCGACCGGCGCGGTCCCCAGGCCGAACGGAAAGCGGCCATCGTCGCGGACGGTCAGCGACTCGGGTCCCACCCGCGTCCCCGTCGGGGGGGCCATCTTCCTCAGGCGGGCGACGCCCGAGCACCGGTACCCGAGGATCGACGGCAGGACATCCGCCATCACCGTGACCGGGAAGACGACCGTGACGGCTCCGGTCGGGGGAGCGCGTGCCGAGCGGACCTCCTGGGATTTGCGGCACCATTCATCGACCCGGGACGGTAGAACGGCCGTCTCGAGACGGCGCCCCCGCTGGTTGATCCAGTACTCCCCCGGGGCCGGCCCTTCGGGTCCCCCCGTACCCTTGACGGCGAGCTCGAAGTCGACCGTCGTGCCCTTGAGGTGGCGTTCGATCCCTTGGGAGTTGGCGATCGTCGCTTCGAGCAGGCTCGCACGGACCGAACCGAAGCTCGGGGTCGCGTTCGCTCGCCCCTCGAACGCCCCCAGAAGGCGCTCGACGAACGTCGCCAGGGACTCCTCGGGTTGGCCCCAGAGGCTCGAGTCGACGGTCTCGACGGCGGGTAGACCTCCCGGGGACGAGGCGGGAAGCTCGACCGAGGTCGCCGGGAAGCGGGAGAGCTTGGCCGTGGCTTCGGCCGTGCGCACGCTCTCGGGGATCCCGTCCGCCCCGAGGTCGCTCGTCGAGGCGAACCCCACGCCCATCGCCCCATCCACCGGGCGGAAGAGCCGTAGCCCGTACCCTTCGAAGTGGATCGGTCCGCGGATCATCTCGATCGTCCGGCCGTTGAGGTGGATCTCGTAGCGTCGGATCCGCTCGCCGAAGACATCCCATGGACCGGCGAGACGACCTCGAAGCTTCTCGGCGACGAGCATCGCGGTCTGCGCGTCGGCGAAGTCCGTCGAGCTCATGCCGGCCCCACGACGGCCTCGGAGAGGAGGTACGACCCCCCGGTCCCGGCGGGCAGGAGGTCCGTGTGGCCCTTCCCGCAGAAGCCGGGACTCATCGCGAAATCGGATCTCCCGCTCACCCCCCGGATCGCTCGCAGGAACTCGAGGACCCGCCCGGAGAGGGCCATCGACGGGAGGATCTCGCCCACCTCGCCCCGGACGATCCGGTGTCCCTTCTTCACCTTGATCTGCATGTTGCCCCCCAACGGGTCCTCGATCCCGCTCGTGCAGGTCTCGAGGAGGACTCCGTCCTTCGCCTCCCGGACGAGCTCGTCGAAGGTCCGGTCGCCCGGCTCGACGAACGTGTTGGTCATGCGGACGAACGGGCGGCTCAGGAAGTCGGCGCGACGGGTGTTCCCCGTCGCGTGGCTGTGCATCGCGGCGGCCGACTCGCGGTCGTGCAGGACCTGCGTGAAGCGCCCGTGGTCGACGAGCACGTTGCGCTGGGACGGGTGACCCTCGTCATCGAAATAGATCGTGCCCCACCCGGAGTCGTACGACCCGTCGTCGACCAGGGTGAGGCATTCGGGGGCGACGACCTGGCCCAGGAGGGGCTTGAGATAGGAGCGGTCCCGCAGGAGCTGGTCGGACTCGGTCCCGTGGCCGAACGACTCGTGGGCGAACGTCCCCGACGTGCTCGGGTCGAGCAGGACCGTCATCTTCCCGGTCGGTGCCGAGGTCGCCGAGAGCAGGGCGACCGCCTCGCGGGCGGCGTGCTCGACGGACCCCGCGGGGAGCTTCTCCCACACCTCGGCCCCCCCGGTCTCCCCCAGCGTGACGTAGTCGTACTCGACCTTCCCGCCCTGGATGGCGAGGGGGACGACGGCGACGTGGGCGCGCGCGACGCACTGGTAGCGTCGGGCGCCGGCGCTCGAGAGGAAGATGCGCTCGTCCGTGACCTTCGAGAGGTTCACGAGCGCGTTCTCGATCCCCTTGACGGACGTGGCGTAGCCGAAGAATCGCTTCGCGTGCTCCTTGAGGTCCTCGAAGGTGACGTCGTCGAGGTGAATGCGCTCCGCCGTGGTCCGCTCGCCCGTGCCCGTTGCCGCGGCGCCCGGCGGGGGCCGAACGGTACGCCCGTGAAGTTTCGCACCCAGCGTGTCGGCGGCCTCGTTGAGGCCCGTGCGGCCGAGGTCCCGCGCGACCGTTTCGACCCACGACGTCCCGTCCCAGGCCCGGAAGACCGCCCCCTGGATGCGCGGGGACGCTTCGGGCGCGGTCGCCGCCTTGTCGAACCTCAAGCGGGCGCCGTGGGCCGCCTGGGCCATCGCCTCGGCGTACGGCGTTCGGGGCTCGAGGCGGCGCAGCGCATCGGCGAGATCCGACTCGTGGTCGCGAAGGGAGGCCATGGATGACGGCGCCAGCCTCCCTCGGAGGATAATCCTTCGCCACCGAGGGAGCCTATCCGGGGACCGCCCCGTCGCCCTCCAAGAGGACGCGGAGCGCGTGATCTGTCGGGCTCAACGAGCGCAGGACCCGGACATCGGGGGCGAGCGGCGGGGCCTCGCCCCGTCGGTCGAACCATACCGCGGGGATCCCGGCGGAGCGGGCCCCCAGGACGTCGGTCCGCCAGGTGTCGCCCACCATCACGGCCTCATGGGGCTCGCGACCGGCCTCGGCGAGAGCGCGGGCAAAGATCGCGGGCGCCGGCTTCGCCGATCCCGCCAGCTGGGACGTGACGACGAAGTCGACCCGGTCGGAAAGACCGAGCGCCCGAAGCTTGTCGAGCTGCTCCTCCTGGTGGTTGTTGCTGACGATCCCGACCGTCACCTTCCCCCGGAGCGCATCCAGGAGTTCGGGGGCGCCGGGGACGGCCGTGCGGGCGCTCTGGTAGAAGGCGCGGTACTCGGTCGAGTAGCGGTGCGCCTCCTCCGTCGAAACCGGTTCCCCGACGAACTCGAACAGGCGGCGGAAGCGTTCATCGCGCGCGCGCTCGTGCTCGGCGAGGTCGGCGGAGAGGAGCGGGTAAATGGTGTCGAGAAGGACGGCGTACCGCTGGAGGATCTCTGTGAGCGAGGTCCGTTGCAGGGCCGCGACGTTGCGCCGCAGGCGGGTGAGTGCGAGCTCGCACGTGCGGGTGTGGTCGAAGAGCGTGTCGTCCATATCGAAGAGGACGACGGCCGGACGCCGTCGAGGGGGCCGTGCCGGTTCGGTCACGCCGGGGTCACGAGGGCGGGACGGAAGAGTCTGGCGGGCGGTGGGAGCCGTCCCGGCGCCCTCGAGCACGGAGATGCTCCTGTCCAAAGATTCATAACCCGCGCTCCCCCCCACGACGACCGAGATGACCCCCAAGGGATTCTGCCTCTGGCTCACGGGCCTGCCAAGCGCCGGCAAGACGACGATCGCCGACGCGATCGCCCCGAAGCTCAAAGCCCGAGGGTGGAACGTCGAGCTCCTGGACGGCGATGAGGTACGTCGCGGTCTCAGCGCCGACCTCGGGTTCGACCGCACGGCGCGCGAGCGTCATGCCTCCCGCGTCACCTACGTCGCGAAGGTGCTGGCGCGCAACGGTGTCATCGCGATCGTCGCGCTCATCAGTCCGTACGCCACCTCGCGGTCGAAGGCTCGCGAGGAGATCGGGCGCTTCGTGGAGGTCCACGTCACGACGCCGCTCGAGGTGTGCGAGCAGCGGGACGTGAAGGGCCTCTACAAGAAGGCCCGGCGCGGTGAGATCCAGGAGATGACGGGCATCGACGACCCGTACGAGGTTCCCGACCATCCCGAGATCCGGGTCGACACCCACGACCGCACTCCGGAAGCGTCGGCCGAGTTCATCCTTCGCGAGCTGGAGCGGCTCGGATGGCTCGAGGCAACGGAGCGTTCGCCCTCCCGCGGCGCGGGACCGGTGTCCGCGCGCGTCGCTTAACCCGGATGAGCACTTACCCCTCCCTCCCTCGGCGAGTCCAAATAGGTGGGCCTCCTCTCCACCCCCACCGGGGTCGTCTCGGAAGGGTAGCTCAGCTATGGCGGCGCCGACGCAGGATTTCGCTCTCATCGGCTTCGACCACGTCGACCTCCGTCTCCAGAACCGGGAGAAGGCGCGTCACTTCTTCGTCGAGCAGCTCGGGATGGACGTGATCGGGGAGGGCCCCGACCACACCTTCCTCCTCTTCGGCGACCAGGTCCTCGGGCTTCGCGATGCGGCCCACGGCGAGCGCGCTCTAGGCATCGACCACCTCGCCTTCCGCGTGGAGGAGTGGACCGGTCTGCGCAACCGCCTCAAACGGGCGAGGATCGAGGTCACGAGCGAGAAGGAGCGGGACGACTCGCGCTCGCTCTTTCTGAAGGGGCCCGAGGGGCTCCAGGTCGAGCTCGTGTACCGACCGAACCCTCACACCCACCACCCGTGCCAGCATGGGATCGCCCCCCCGATGCCCACCCCGACCGAGAGCGACGACGGCGACGAGGTCGCTCCTCCCCGGCGGCGGCGCTGAGGCGTCGGCGAAGTTCGCGTCGCGGCAGCGCGTCGCCCCGCCCCGCGGAGCTTATGGCCCGGACGTAGGTGGGCGGGCTTCGGAGCGAGCGTGATCGATACCGAGGGACTGACCAAGCGTTTCGGCTCGGTCACCGCCGTCTCCGACCTCTCGCTCCACGTCGCCGATGGCGAGGTGTTCGGCTTCCTCGGCCCGAACGGGGCGGGGAAGACGACCACGGTACGGATGCTGACCTGCCTCATCAGCACGACGAGCGGGAGCGCCACGATCGGCGGTCGTACGGTGGGCCCGGGACGCGATGGGATGGCGATCCGCCGCATGATCGGCCTCGTCCCCGAGAACGTGGGGCTCTACGAATCCTTGAGCGCCTACCGCAACCTCGACTTCTTCGGAAAGCTCTACGACTTCCCCGAGGCCGAGCGCCACGCCAACATCGAGCGCTACCTCAAGATGATGGACCTGTGGGATCGGCGCGACGAACCCGTCGGGAACTACTCGAAGGGGATGAAGCAGAAGATCGCGATTGCCCGCGCCCTGATCCACGACCCGAAGGTGCTCTTCCTCGACGAGCCGACGGCGAACCTCGACCCCGAGGCGGCGAAGACGGTCCGGGACTTCATCCTCGACCTACGGAAAGGCGGGAAGACGATCTTCCTCAACACCCACAACCTCGATGAGGCCCAGCGGATCTGCGACCGGATCGCCATCCTCAAGACCCGGCTCATCACCGTCGGGACCCCGAGCGACCTCGAGAAGGGGATGGCCGGGCGTCGTACCGTCATCGAACTCGACCACGCGACCGATGCGATCGTTTCGGCCGTCGAGGGGCGCATCGGGCGGCCCGTGACGCGCGACGGGAACACGATCTCGATCACCGCGGTCGACCCCGAGCGCGAGAACCCGGGGATCATCGAGGCCATCGTGGGGGCCGGGGGGCACATCCGCTTCGTGACCGAGGTCCGGCCGACCCTCGAAGATGTCTACCTGAGATCGGTGCGGGAGGCGCGATGAGCTGGGAAAAGTCCTGGGTCATCGCCCGGAAGGACTTTGCGATCTTCTGGCGTAAGAGGAGCATCCTCTACGCGCTCGTCGCCTTCCCCCTCGGCGTCGCGATCGGGCTCCCGAGCCTCCTCGTCTACCTCCACGCTCGCCGGTCGTTGGCGTCGTTCGCCTCCGTCAGCTACCTCTTTGACGCTTTCCTCTTCTTCTTCATGATCGCGGCCGTCGTGATCTCGACGACCCTCGCCGCCTACAGCATCGTCGGGGAGAAGACCGAACGGAGCCTCGAGCCGCTGCTCGCGACCCCGACGAGCGATGGCGAGATCCTCTTCGGCAAGGTGTTGGCCGCGTTCCTCCCAACCCTGATCGCGACGCTTGTCGGGGCGGCGATCTTCATGACCTACGTCGACGCGATCTCGCATGCCGACCTCGGTTACTTCTACTACCCGGACACCGCCTCCGCGGTCTACCTCGGACTCGCCATGCCGCTCGCCTGCCTCTTCAGCGTCGAAGCGAACATCTTTCTCTCGTCGAGGGTGACGGATGTTCGGTCCGCCCAGCAGGCGGGAAGCCTGATGGTCTTCCCGTTCGCCGCGATCTACGTGGCGAGCGAGGTCCAGTTGATCACGCTCGACAATACGACGCTGTTGGCGATCTCCGGCGTCCTCGCCGTGGTGGACGTTGCCCTCTTCTTCCTCGCGCGGGCGACCTTCCAGCGGGAAGAGATCCTCACCCGCTGGAGGTGACCCGGTCGCCTTCGCGGGGTCCCACCGCTCACGTCACGCGGTCGCCCGCCGGGCGGGGCGGCTGACGGGCTTGGGCGCCATCGGGATCGGATGGAGCCATTCGGTGTACTTCGGCTCGTCCCCACGGATCGCCCGGTAGAAGAC
>JBOGRS010000059.1:0-12036 GCA_050749685.1 Thermoplasmata archaeon | reverse complement strand
GTCTCCGGTACGGGTGCGGGAACCTCGGGCGTCCCGCCGGCCCCTACGTCATCGGGGATCCCGGATGGGAGGTCGGCGTCCGGGGTCGGCCCCGGTCCCGCCGAGACCGCGGCCACGTCGGGCCGGTCGTGGGTCTCCTCGGGGGTCGGAGCGTTCGGCAGGGCGGATTCTTCCGGGCTCGTCCCGCCGGGGGCCAAGAGGTCCACCCTCGCTGGAACGCTCGGCGGAAGGGGAGTGTCCAATCCCAGGGGTCCGTTCTCGGTTTCCGTCGCGTCCCGCGGAGTTGCCTCGGCCCCGAGCGGTTCGGTCGGCACGGCGGTGCCGGCCGGTTCGACCGAGAGGCGGTCCGGCTCGGGGGGTGGAGATTCGGCCTCGGGGACCGGGACCCGCGGGACGTACGGCTCGTGGGGGGGCGGTTCGACATGTAGGTCCGTCCGGTCACCCAGGTCGACGGGCGCCGAGTTCGATGGAACATCGCCGGCCGATTCCGCCCGGTCCGGTTCAACCCCGATCTCGCCGGTCAACGCTTCCGGTGGTGAAGGCGTACTGTCCTCGCCGACTTCGGGTCCGGAGGGACTCGGGCGCGTCGCATCGGTGGAGTCGGCCGCCGGGAAGTCCATCGGGGAGGGAGCGGGATCCGCGATGGACGGGGCGACCCATGGAGGGGGCGTGTGGGTCGAGATGTCGGCCTCGGGCGGGTTCGACGACGCCGGTGGATCCTCCCCAGGACTGCCCGTTGCTCCGGGGTCGGAACCCGTCCCCAACGCGGACGGTGGGCGCCCCGGGCCGGGAGAGAAGGGGCTCGTGGTGACCTCGTCCTCCGCCGCAGGACCGGGGACCGGAGGAATCGCGGCGGTGGGAGTCGAATCGGGGGGCGAAGGGGATGCGGGAGCGGACTCCGACGGGATCGCCGTCGGGAGCTCGGTGGCCACCCGCTCGTCGGCCGCGCCAGCGTCGACCGCTGCGCTGGCCGTCGGGATCAAGGGCTCCGCGACCTTCCCACCGTGTTCGGCCCCCGTCCACGGCCGATCCACCGGCCGCCGGGATTGGACGAGAGGTGCACGGCGAGGCGATGGTCGCGGGAGGCGGTCCGGGACGGGCCCACCGAAATGTTGGACGACGTAGGCGGCGACGTACGGCCCGAACCCGGGGACCGCGGAGAGGCGGTCGAAGGGCGCGGACGCGATCGCGTCGAAGTCGCGGAACCCGGCGTCCCATGCGAGGCCCATCTTCGCCGGTCCGAGGATCGGAATGCCGAGCGCTCCGTCGAGTCGTTCGAGGGACGCGTGGATCGCTTCCTCGCGACGGAGAACGGCCTCATCGAGCAGGTCGGGCCCCGCGGCGGCGGCCGGTTTCGACCGGCGGGGGGGAGAGGCGCGGGGGACGCGCGAGCGCGCCCTCGGTGTCTTGGCCGGGCGGCGGGTGCGCGCGAGTCCGGGAATCCAGTACGCCCACCGGGCCCCCCGACGGCCGCGCCCCTCGATCGTCTCGGCGGCGACGAACCCCTCGCGGCCCGAGGTCACCTCGAACCCGATCCCGAGATAGTCGGCGAGGGCGGCGGACTTTCGTGCGAGCTCCGGTCCGACCGGCGCTTCGACGTGGACCACGGTCTTCACGATCGTCCCCGGCGCGGCGCGTCCGACGCGCCGGCGCAGGGATTCCACCAGCCGAAAGGCATCGAGCGAGAGGGGGGGCGGCATCGGACGGCCCCGCGCGAAGTCGGAGGGCACCTCGACGAAGATCTCCCCCTCTTCCCAGGGAAGCGGGGCGAATCCGGCCGGGATCCGTTCGTCGAACTCGATCATCGAGGGCAGGAGTTGGACCGTCCTCGCCTCGAGCGCGACGGTGAGGGTCTGGTTCTTGAGACCCTCGCGGATGCGCTGGGCGGGAAGGCGCTCGAGCAGGCGCACGATCCGGGACGCCTCGGAAGGGTAGACCCGTTGGATCGCCTCGCGCACGGGGATCGCGGCGATCTGCCGTCCCTTCCACGGTGACCGTGCGGACGCGACCGTGATGGCGTTCGCCTCGACGAGTCGCGCGATCACGTCGGTGGTCGCCGTGAGCTCGGAGGCGACCTGCTCGTCGTCCGCGATCAGGACGAGCGACGGCCACGCCACCGTGTCGGGCATCGCGAGCCGACGGCGCCCGCGCTCGAGAAGGTGAGTGAGGCGCTGCCAGCGCCGATACGTCGCCTCGAGTGCGGGGTTATGGAGACCGTCCATGAGCGGGGTGAAGCGTCGCCGGAAGAGGCTCGCCGCGTCCCCGAAGAGCGCCCGGTGGATCGCCTCCATCGTGAACGGCGCGATGGGACCGAACAGCTCGACCCAGATCGGGAGCACGTGCCAGAGCACCCGGAGGACCGCGATGCGGTCCGCGGGAAGTCCGGAATGGTCGAGCCGATGTCGGACGAGCGGAAGGTAGCCCGCTCGAAGCTCGACGTCGAGGAAGCGCGCGAGGAGCGCGTGGGCCCTCGGGATTCGTCCCGCTTCGTAGCACCCCCATACGTCCGTCCGGAGCGTCTCGAACAGCGAGAGGATCGCGCGGTCCTCGGGGAGGAGATCGTCGAGGTGGGAGGTGAGCGGCGCGGCATCCGGGAAGAACCCGGTCGTCCGCGAGATGGCCGCGAGACGCGACGCGAGGCCCCAGACGACCCGAAGGCGCCGCGCCTCTCGGACCCGACGGTCGGCGAACGTGGGGGCGAACTTGAACGGCTCGCCGGCCGAAAGGATCGCCATCCGGTAGGCATCCCGCGGAGTTCCCTCGAGCGTGGAAGGGTCCGGGAGCTCGGCATTGAGGGTCGGAAGGACTGTCGCTTTGAGGTCGCCCCGGCCCTCGGCGAGCGCCTGGCGGGCGAGCAGGAAGTGGACGAGCGCCGGGACGCGCCGGCGCTCGGGAAGGAAGAGACGGATCTCGTCCCCGGTGCGCAGCGGCTCGTGACGCGCGAAGGCCCGCATCGCCTCGAGCAACGCCGGGAGCAGTCGCCGCCGTACCGCATGGGGGGTCGCCCCGCACTCGCACCGCTCGGGGCCGTTGCTCGGGGAGAGACGATCGCAGGCGGGGCACTCCCGCAGCTCGACGCCCTCATCCTCGGGGCACGTCCGCGACTCGCTGACGGGCCACGGGACCGCGGAGGACCGCGCGGGGGGCGTTCCCCCGGCGGGAAGGAGCCGCCCCACCTCGCGAGGGAGTTCGTCCGCGAGGCGGCGAGGGTCGATGGACCACACCCGGGACGGGACCCAGACGAGCGGCGTCCCGCAGAGCGCGCAGTGGGGGACACCCCGCGACATGCCGACCTGCGCGACGAGGTTGCCGTTCTCCGCGAGGTCCCGGAGGATGAACGCTTCGGCGGCCTCGAGGGAGAGCCCCGCGTAGGTGTGCGAGACCGTGGCGTCGAGCGTTCCGCCGCTGGTGACGACGGGTCCTCCCGAGAGTCCGACCGTCTCGGCGGCCTCGGCGTCGCGTCCGCCGTGGGACGGTACCAGCGGGACGATCCCGCTCCCCGATGGCGCGACGTCGGCCGACGCCACGATCGTTCCGGCGGGAGGCGGGAGGGACGCGACGGCGGGGTACTCGATGGCGAGGGGGTGGTCGTACCCGATCCCGGCCCAGTCGCGTCCCGGGCGCTCCTCCAGCACCTCGACCTCCGCCCCCGGGAGCCACTCGGAGAGGCGCGGCATCGCCATTCGGTCGAGCAGGAGCACGACCTCGCGGCCGTGGTGGCGAACCCGCGCCCGTACGTAGGGTCGGTCGGGATGGACGAGGACGGCCGTGGTCCCGAGGAGCTTCCACGCGGTCTCCACCCACACGAGGGCGCGCGTGGGCGGGTCGAATCCGCGCAGCGTGAACGCGACCACGTGGACCGTCCCGGCCTCCTCCTGATAGATGATCGTCTGAGGGGTGCGCGGCGTCGCGCAGCGGGGGCAAGTGTGGAGCGGGTGCGTCCGGGCGACGAGCCAGCCATCGCGCACGAGCCGCTCGACCCCTTCCTGAAGCCGGCGGCGCTCGTCCTCGGCGGGGAGGCTCCCGGTTCCGATCGAACGTATCCCGAACTCGCGGACGCGCGCGAAGAGCGCGGGAAGGTCGGCGGTCCCGGCGTCGTGGGCGTACTGGAGCGTCGTCCACGTGCGTCGCCCCGCGAGGGCGAAGTAGCGGGCCTGGGCATCGGCCGCGACGAGACGCTGAAGGACGGAGAGGTCGCCGTCGGAGGGCGAGAGCGTGGCGAGCATCTGGTGGAGGAGCGGGCCCCCTGCGGGCCCCACCGGCCCGTCGGCGGCGAGAAGGTCCCTCGCCGCCCAGAACGCCTGGGTGGACGATTCGACCGCCCTCGCGTCGAACCGGGGCGGTATCGGCTGCATAGCTGCGCCGCGCGCCCGAGGCGCCGGCGGTGCGAAATGGCGCGACGTGGGGAAAAACCCTTGGGCGCGCTCGAGGGGGCCGAGTTCGGCGCTCGGGGGACAACTCTTATCAAGCGCGTCGCGTGCTCCGCCCCCGGAGAACGGGGCCATGGCCTGGACGCAGCAGGAGGTACGCGAGCTCAAGGAGGGCCGCTACATGCTCATCGACGAGGAGCCCTGCCGGATCATCAGCATCCAGACCTCGAAGCCGGGGAAGCACGGGGAAGCGAAGGCGCGCATCGACGCCGTCGGACTGTTCGACGGGTCGAAGCGGTCCGTGGTCTTTCCGGTGAAGCACAAGGTGCAGGTCCCGATGATCGGCAAGCGGCAGGCGCAGATCCTCTCGCTCACCGACCAGGAGGTCCAGTTGATGGACCTCGAGACGTACGCGACCTTCTCCCTCCCGCTCGAGGCGGAGTTCAAGGGCCAGCTCACCCCCGGGAGCGAGGTCCAGTACCTCGACGCGATGGGCAAGCGCCGCATCACGCGCGCCTGACCCGGACCCCCCAACGAGCGCTCCGACGCCCCCGGAGCGCCCGACGCTTTATATCGGGGTGCCGGCATGATTTCTCGTGCAGGCCCCCTCCGACAGGTTGCCGGGCCCGGTCCTGTAGGAGGCGTGGGCCATTAGCGGTGCGAGCGGGATGGGGAGCCTCCCGTCGTCCCGACTGACCAAGATCCTCCAGGAGAAGGCGGAGCTCCTCAAGAAGCGGCGCCAGACCGCCGAGCAGGTCCTCCACGAGACCGAGGAGCGGATCAAGCTCCTCGAACAGATCGAGATCGTCCTTCCCGAATCGAAGGAGCGCGAGGCACGCCTCAAGGAGCTTGCCCGCCATGCCGATTGGGAGGCCGTCGAGACCCAGGCGAAAGCGTTCCTCGAGTACCTCGGGGCCGAGGCGCACGTCGCGCTGGAGCAGCGCCGCCGCGAGATCGCCGAGCGCGGGGAGCGGCTCGTCCGCTCGGGGACCCCACTCCCCGACGAGATCCGTACGCTGGTCGCCGACCTCGCTCACCCCCTCTCCGACGGGGCATGGGGCGCGACCGTCGAAAAGCTCGCCCGACTCGACGCCGCGGTCCGCGGCGCCGAGACCGAGTTCTCCGTACGGTCGCGCTCGCGCGCTGCCCAGGTCGCCGAGTGGTCCGGCGAACACGGCGAACGTCTCCAGGCGCTCGACCTCAAGTTCCGCCAGGCGCTCGAGCCGGTCCGCCAGGGACGCCTTCCCGAGGCGCTCGCCCGCCTCAACGAGACGCTGCGCGCCGAGCTCCCCGCGGCGATGGAGCGACGCCGCGCGGCGCGGGAGGCGGGCACGGCGCTCGTCGCCGCCGCAAAGGACCTCACGGTCCCATCGACCGGCCTCGAGGCCGCGCTCCAGGCCGACGCCGAGGTGGACGCCATCGACTGGATCGAGGTGGTCCCGGCCGTCGAGATCGCGAGCGCGAAGCTCGCGGACAACCTTCGGGAACGCGTCGCGGCGACGATCGACTCCCTGCGTTCGACCCTCGCCTCCCTGCGCGACCAGGGCGTGGACCCGACCGCGAACCTCGCGACCGTCGAGGAGGCGCTCTCCCAGGTCCCGGGCGCCGGCCCGGTCGAACTCCCGAACCTGCTCGACCGCGCCCGCGCCGCGACGGAGGAGCCCGTCGTCGCGATCGTGGCCGGGTTGCTCGACGAGGTACGGCCCCGCCTGGTCGAGGCGCGCCGTCTCGGCCGCGACCCGAGTGACGTCTTCGCGGCGATGAACCGCGCCCGCGAGGCGTTGCGCCTCAAGATCTACGGGGAAGCGCTGGCGGCCAGCCAGGAGGCGATCGACCGCGTCTGCCGCCTCACCCAGGAGCTCGACACCGCCCAGGACGAGCTCGCGGGTTTGCGGGAGCTGCTCGAGCGCCTCGATGCCGTGAAGTTCCGGACCGAGCCGTTCCGCGCGTCGCTCACCCAGGCGGCCGCGGCGCTCGACCGCTTCGAGCTCGACGCCGCACGCTCCTTCCTCCGCGACACGGTCCGTGCGCTCGGCGAGGAGGCGATCCGCTTCTTCGGCGGTCGCCTCGCGACCTGCGAAAAGGTCGGGACGATCGCGAAGGATCGCGGTTTCCTCACCGCGAACGAGGAGGAGGAACTCCCGCGGATCCGCGCCCTCATCGAGGCGGGACAGCTCGCCGAGGCGGGCGAGCACCTGGCCGGGCTCGAGGTCCGGATGCGCGTCGCCGCCCAACCCTACATCGCGCGGCGGGTCGAGGAGATCGCCGCGGGGTTCGCCGACCTCCCGGACGACTCGTTGATCGCTCCGGTCCGCCGGCACCTCGCGGACACCGACGTCAACCTCCGCGTCAAGGAGGACCTCGCGAGCTCGCTGGAATCCCTGCGCCGCGCGGAACGGGAGTTCTCGGCGGTCTTCGCGGCCCACGCGAGCGCGCTCGTCGAAGGCCTCGAGGACGAACGCAAGGCGCTCGAGCAGATGGGCGGGGCGGGCGATGAGATCCAGCGGCAGATCGACGAGGTCCAGCAGATCTTCAACATGGGCGACTTCGTCAAGGCCTCCCGCGCGAGCCAGGAGATCCGCACGCGGGCCCACCAGCAACAGCTCATCCGCAGCGAAGAGGCGTTCTCGCACGCGAAGCTCGCGCTGGTCGAACTGGGGAAGATGGGCCTCGACACCGCCGACCTTCGGACCGACCTGGACGCCGCCCAGACGGCCGTCCACGCCTCCCACTTCCCGGACGCCTACGGCCGCGCGACGCGGGTACTGACCGCCGCAAGCAAGCTCAAAGCGGACGCCCAGGCGGTCCTGGACGCGACGGCCGAGGCGACGGACCTCTGGCAGAGCCTGCGCGCGGCCGGGCTGCCCGTCGATCCCCTACGGTCGCGCATCTCGGAGGCGCAGGCCGCCTACCAGGCGCTCGATTTCGACGCCGCGCGAGCGGCGCTCACCGGCCTCACCACGGCGCTCGAGCACGAGCGCGCGGGGGCGACGGCGCGCGCGAAGCTGTCCGAGGCCGACCTCCTGGTCGAGGACGCCCAACGACTCGGCCTCCCGGCCGAGTCGTTCGCCCCGCGCGTCGCCGAGGTCCGCGACCTGATGAGCCATGACCGCCACGCCGAAGCGGCCGAGCGCGTCGGCCCCTTGCACGCCGACCTCATCCTCCTCCTGCGGCCGGTCCTCGAGGACAATTTGCGCACGATCGAGCGCGACCTGGACGTCGCGCGTTCCTCGGGCGTCGAGAGCCCGGAGGTCGTGCGCACGCTCGGGGAGGCGCGGGCGCGCCTCGACCTTCCCGTCCCGACCGGGGTGGAGGAGATCCTCGAGCGCGCCCGCAGCCAGCTCGTTGAGACGCGCGGATTCGTCGAGCACGCCGAGCGTGCGTCCAAGCGCGCACGCGAAGCGCTCAACGAGGCCGAGCTCGCCCACGTCGACGTCGCCCACGACCGCACCCGGATGGAGCGCGTGGACGCGCTCCTGGGGGACAAGGAGTACCCGAGGGTGATCGAGCTCGCCGGGGCGCTCGAGCGTAACGTGCATCAGGCCACCTACCAGCAGGTCGCGAAGACGCTGGCGGGGTTCCAGGGGATGATCGTGCGCGCCCGGCAGGAGGGGGCCGTGACGACCCTCGCCGAGAACCTGCTCAATCAGGCACGCACGTCGCTCGAGGACGGCAAACCCCTCGACGCCCTTCAGCTCGCGACGCGCAGCGAGACGGAGCTCGAGCGTGTGGACCTGCAGCGTCAGATCGCCGAGGCGTCGCTCGACTCCATCGAACGCAAGCTCCAGTCGACGTTGAAGCTCGGCGTCAGGGCGCTCCTCGCCGAGGAGGAAGTGCGCCGGGCGCGCGACGGGTTCGACCACCAGGATTTCCCGCTCGTCCTCGAGCTCGCGATCGAGGCGTCCGACGGGCTGACGGTCGCGCGCGAGGCCCATCGCAAGGCGCGTGACGCGCTCGACGGCGCCGACCGCCAGGTCAAGGAGGCCCTCGAGGTCGGCGCCGACGTGGGCGAGGTCATGCGGCTCGTCGATGCGGCGCGCGCCAGCTCCGAGGCGGGCGACTACCCCGAGGCGACGCGACGCGCCCGCGAGGCGGCCGAGAAGGCCCGATGGGCGATCGAACGGCTCTACACCGGTGCCCTCGGCGACACGCGCGCCCTCCTCGACACTGCGCGCCATTATGCTCCGCCGGAGTCGATCGCGTCGATCGCCGATCCCCTCGCGGATGCCGAGTCGGCGCTCAAGACCCGCGAATGGAAGCGAGCCGGCGACCTGCTCGCGCACGCCCGCGACACCGCGCACACGACGCTGGACGCCCACGCGACCGCGCTCTGGCACCAGGTCGAGCAGCTCTACCGCACCGAGGCCCCGACCGACACGTCCGAGGCGGAGTTCCGCGACCAGGCGAAGTCGCACCTCGCGTCGAGCCGCGAACGGCAGGCCTATGCGGAGGCGTTCCAGCTCATCGGCGAGGAGACGCGCCGGCTGCAGGAGCGGCGGAACTCTGACCTGCAGAAGCGCGTCGGCGCGCTCAAGGAGCAGGTCTGGGTGGGCGAGAGGCTCGGGGTGGACACGACCCCCGTGATGGAGCTGTTGAGCGAGGCGGGCCTCGCGCTCGATGCCCGCCGCGCCGGACCGGTCCCCGACCTGCTCCGGCGCGCGGAAGTGAAGCTGGGGGAGCAGGTCGCGAGTCGACTTCCCGACAAGACGCGGGACGTCCAGACCGAGCTCGTGTTCGCGCAGGACGGACTGCACGTCACCGTGGGGAGCGTCGTCGACCAGCTCAAGACGGCCGATGACCGGGCGAGAGGCGGCGCGCCCATCGAGGCGGCGCGTCTCGTCCTCCTCGCCGAAGATGAGCTCAACCGGCGCAAGGCGATGCACCGCGAGCTGCTCAACATCCACTACCTCATCGACGCGGCGCTCGGCCGGGCGAGCGAGCGCAAGATGGACACCGCTCCCGCGCGACGCCTGCTCGACGAGTCGATCCAGGTGCGCGCGACGGACTACGTCGTCGCGCTCGAGAAGGCGCGCCAGTCGCTCGCGCTCCTCCAGGGCCAGCTCAAGGGGGCCGAGCCCACGACGTTCTGGCCCTTCAAGCGCCCGTCGGCCTAGGCGCGAGGGCCGCCGCGGTCTATCCGCCGAGGAGCGACCCGCTGCCCACGGGAGGCATGCCGGGGACGCCCCGCGGGTTGCCGAGCTGAAGGCGGTCGTACTCCACGGCGTGCTTGATCCCTCGGCGCCGAAGCAGTTGGGAGACCTGCTCCGTGATCTGGACCACCTCCTGGCATCGCATCGGCTTCGAGAAGTAGAACTCCGTGCGCCGCTCGTCCGAGATCGGAAAGATGAGGCGCATCCCGAACGGGTCCTGTCGGTTGTAGCCGGCCGGCTTACGCTCCGCTTTGAGGTCGCGCAGGTTCTCCTCGAGCAGGACCTCGGGAAGGAGCGGCTCGCTCTCCTTCACGAAGGGGCGGTTCATCTCGACGATCCGGCGGTGGATCTCGGGGTAGACCTTGACGAGGTCGGAGAGCTTGCGTCGCGGGTCGAGGAGGACGTGGCCGCTGCGGGCCTTCACGGGGGGGGTCACACGTCCATGAAGCGCGCCACGATATATGGCCGTTGCCGCCGGGCTCCGGGCCCTCCCCGATTGTCGTAGCGCGGCGACCCTCAACGGTTTCTGCAACCCTAGAGGATATGTAGAACCATGGCGGAACGAGGTCGTGGACCCTCCCATACCCGATCCGACGGACGTCGAGTCCCCGCACCGTGCGGGCCGCCTAACGTCGCTCCGACGGAGGGTCCGAGCGTATCTTCCCCCGGTGCGCGCGCTCTGGATGGGGCTCGTCGCGCTCGCCGCCTACGGCCTCTACTTCCTCGGAGGGGGTGTGGGCTTCGCGTCGGTCCTCGCCCTTCCGCTCATCGCGATCGCCGCCGACCTCGCCTTCCAGCGTGCGCGATTCGAGCACCTCCGCTTCCCCGAGGGCGCGCTCGCGACGGGGCTCTTCTTGGCCCTCCTCCTCCCGCCGATCGTCCCGCTGGTCGGCGCGGGCACGGTGACCGTCGCGGCGATCACGATCAAGCACACGCTGCGGTACCGCGGCCGGCCGGTCTTCAATCCGGCCGCGACCGGCGTCGTGCTCGGCGCCCTCATGTTCGGGATGGCTCCGGCGTGGTGGGGATCGATCGACGTCTACCTCCTGGTCGGGGTGGGCGCCCTCGTCCTCGCGCGGACGTGGCGCGACTGGCGCCTGCCGGTCTCATTCCTGGTCGCGTACGCCTTCCTGTCGAGCTTTCAGCGGTGGATCGTGGTCCTCGCGACGGGCTCGATGATCGTCCCGCGAGTCCTCCTTCTCCAGGCCGTCGACCCCGCCGTCCTCTTCTTCGCGCTCCTCATGGTGCCCGAGCCGAGGTCCGCGCCCTCGGACCGTCGCGCCCAGCCGGTCTATGCCGCCATCGTGGCGGCGGGAGCCGCGCTCCTTCCCCTCGTCCTTCCGACCCTCGCGGTGTTCGTCGCGCTCTTCGCGGGGAATCTCTTCGCCCTCGGACTTCGCCACCACGCGTCGACCGCGTCGGTCCCATCGACCGGCCGGGACGAGACGCGTTCCCGTAGAGCGCGCCGGGACACCGGTGCGTCGAGCGCGCGCCCCTCGGGGGCACGGTGGTCGACGGGCCGGCGCGCCAGCGCCGGCATCCTCGTCCTCCTCGTCGCGCTATGGATCGCCGCCGCGAGCTACTCGCCCACGACGACCCCGAGCACCGTCCTTGCGGGGCCGATCGGAGGGAGCGGCGGTGGAGGGTCGGGGATCGGAGGCGGGGGAAGCTCGGGCGTGGTGAGCTCGGTCTGCCAGCAGGACAACCAATCGATCTCCACGTCCACGCTCTCCTCGCTCCACAAGGCGCTCGGACCGTCGGTGATCCTGTCCTATTCGTCCCGGACCGGCGTCGTCACGTTCTACGATCCGGTGAACGCGGTCACCGTCACCGAGACCGACATGTACGAGGACTTCGGTTACGCCGAGTTCAACGGTGACGACTACGCGTCGGCGGGGTGCGTCCCCTGAGCGGATCGCGCGACCCCACGACCGGCGAAAGGCTCAAAGAGGGGGGTCGCTAACCCGCCTGGGCGCTCCCGTAGTCTAGTGGTCAAGGATAGAGGCCTCTCGAGCCTCTGACGCGGGTTCAAATCTGGCCGGGACCCCCCGACCGGGGAAATTCCCGCCGGGAGCACTTGAACCCCCCGAGGGCGATCCACCGCCGGCGAAAACGTGGGCCACCAACGCCATCCATTGATGCTATTGAATCAATATAGCGGGCGATGGTGACCTCGGAACCGCATGCCACGACCGTGACCCTTCCACAGCATGTACTGCTTCGTTGAGGACTATCCATCGTCTGAGCCTCCGTTCCATGTCGACCTCTCGACTCACACGGTAGCCTTGGACTGTCGGCAAGCTCGGGCCCGTTCGCTGACGCGGTCGGGCGAGGGATAGGCGGTCCTCCGTTACCCGGAACAACCTACGGGCTTCTCACACGCCCGACCGTCAGCGGGGCAACCCATCCCTCGTGCGGGGGTAAGGCGCCCCGCTATGTGGGTTCCGCTCGGCGGCCACTGACTGAAGGAGAGTCTCTCCCCGCCTCGACAGCTCACATGGGTCTCAGGTAGACGA
>JBOGRS010000058.1:0-12149 GCA_050749685.1 Thermoplasmata archaeon | reverse complement strand
AGGGATCCGACGGACGAGGTGGTCCCGGGGATCGTCAGGAATTCGAGCTCGGAGAACCCGACCTCCGCAAACCACGCACGGATCTGGGGCGCGAGATCCGGCGCGAACTGCCCGCGGGTCCATACGACCGTGGCCCCCCGCGCGCACAATTCGGGAAGGCGGGAGATCGTGGCGTGCACGTCCGCGTCGGTGATGTTGCCGAAGACGCCGCAGGCGAGGACGATGTCGGCCGGTACCGCGCCCGCGTAGGTCGCCCAGCTCCCCGCGTCCGCGCGCAGAAACTCGATCCCGCGCACGCCCAAACGATCGATCTCGCGCCGGCCGGCGTCGACGAGCGGGACGGAGAGGTCGACCAACCGTCCGTGCACCTCCCGCGCCCGGGGGTGAGCGGAGAGAACTCCGAGGACGTCTCTCCCGTCGCCGGCACATATACTGACGAGTCGGATCGGACCGGGGGGGCAACGGTCGATCGCGCGACGGATCTGTTCCTGGACGCCAAGGAGCCTCAGGCTGCGCTGTGGGTCCACGGCGTATCCGCGGTGCCACTCGACCCACTCGTCCTCCTTCGCGATCATCGTCATGCTCCCCCGTTCCCGGACCGGCGATCGATCGCACCGTGATGAGGACAGCGGGCGAGGACGACTCCGGAACGGCCGTTGCGGGGGGGTCGCATGAAACAGGTTTCGAAGGAGAGGTACGTGAACGTCGGACCCGTGCCGGCGGATCGACCGCCATGATCGGGGTCCCGAGAAGGGAACGGCCAGCTTCCCCCGTCGTTCCCATGCTCGGCGATCCGGAGCGCGGGAGGTCGGTCGCTCACGGCCGCCTACCCCCGCGTGAACGGCTCGATGTAGGGCCACGCGACGACCAGGATCGCGCTCATCGTTACGATGGCGGCGATGAGCGGGAGTCCGAAACGCCGGCTCACGATCTCGCGGTACGACCGCATGGAGAGGACAAAGAGGAATGCGGCCACGGCGAGGAAGGCGATCTGCTCCGCGAGCGTGAGCGGGAAGAACGTGGTCGAGAGGGGAGCGAACAACGGGAAGGTTCCGCCGTCGACGCCGATGTGGGCCAGGACCGCCCCCGAAGCGAGGAGGCCGGAGGGCCGGCCGCGGACCACGTAGAGCGCCACCCCCACCATCGCTACGAAGAGGAAGGCGTGGGCCTGGCGCGTGACGACCGTCGGGAAGAACGACCCGAACAGGTGGTCGATATCGAGCCCGAGCGCGAGCGCCGGGGCGAGCGCGATCGCCCAGCGATGTCGCGTCGGTAGCGCGAGGAGGAAGGCGGTGGCAAGGTGCCAGAGCGCGTCCGCGAGGCTCGCGCTCGACGGGGGCAGGTGCGGGGAGAGCGGGGTCGCCCCGAGAAGGATCTCCGTCAGGAAGGCGCCGTAGGACCAGAGGAGGACGGCCGCGAGGAAGAGGAGGAGCGTGAATCCGGCCTCGATGAAGCCGAGGTCGTCGGTGCGGCGGAGACCGCGTCGCACGCGCTCACCGAGGGAGCCCGTAGGACGGCGGAGCGCGCTCGGGGTCTCCGACGGTGCCTCGGCCATCGAACCCGGGACCGTCGTCCCCTACATAGGGGCGCGGGCGCCGCTATCGGATGCGTTCGAGCGCGAACGACCCGATGAGGATCGTGCGGTTCGTCGCGCGATACTCGACCCAGTCGCGCGTCTGGACCTCGCCCAGGCCGTGGACCGAGAGGAAGGTCTTGCTGCGGTCCTGCTTGAACTGGATCGCCCCGTCCATGCGGGACTGGACCGACTCGAGCTGGGCGTCGGTCAGCGTCCCACCGTCGACGGTGTAGGCCGCCAGGACCGGACGCGGCTTGAGGATCCCCACGAGGTTCTGGAGGAAGCTGTACGCCTCCTTGGGCTCGGCGTGGGCCAAGCAGTTGCCGAGGCCGAGGAAGCCCACGCGGACCCCCTTCGCCCCGCCCGACTCGAGCTGGCGTGATGCCTGGACGAGCGCCGAGAGGATCCCCGCGTGGTCCTCGGGGCCCTTCGCGACCCAGCGCTTGGCGGCGGCCCCGGTCGGCGCCGGGTTCGACGGGTTGGACGCGTCGATCCACAGGACGCGTCCCTTCTGCTCGAACTCCTTGAACCGCGGGCTCACGAGTCCGATCTCCTGGGCGACCTCGTCGGGCGTCCGGGAGGCGGAGACGAGGATGACCGGCTCGCCCCTTCGCAGTCCCTCGGCGATGAACGTGTAGAGGACGATCTCCTTGCCGATGAACGGGGGCCCGATGAGAAGGACGTGACCGTGGGGGGGGATGCCGCCCGAAAGGAGGTCGTCGATCCGCGGTAGCCCCGTCGGGGCGCGGTCGGGAAGCCGCGCGGGGGCGGCGGGTTTCGACAGGAACGTGCTCGCCGCGCCCTCGTTCTCCGGTGCGAGCGCGGGAGGCGGAGAAGGCGGGGGGATCCGCATGACCCCGGAGGCGGTCTCGGCGCTCGTCGTGGGCGTGGCGGCCCTCAGGCTGACCTCGGCCTCGCGCGAGGTTACGGTCCGCTCGCGCAGCGCGACGTCGTGGCGCGCCTGGTCGACCCCGGTCTGGGCGGCCTCGAGGCGGGTCTCGCGATCCTTCATCGAGTTCTCGCGCGCCTTCAGGTTCGTCCCGATGCGATTGAGCTCGCTCGACTGGGTGTTGACCTCGGCCTGCTGCCGTTCGATGAGCCGGACCTTCTCCTCGTAGCTCTTGAGCGCCGCCTCGTACTGCTGCTGGCGCTGGGCGGCGATCGCGAGCTTCTCGTTCGCGTCCCGCTCGCGCTGCTGGAGCGCGAGGTCGCGCTTGGCGGCGTCCTCGAGCTTCTGCGTGATCCCGAGCTCCCGCACCTGGACGGCCTTGCCCGCGTCCTCGAGCTGCTTCGCCTTCCGTCCGAGAGTGGAGTTCTGCTCGTCGAGCGCGATCTTGAGCTTGTTGAGTTGGGTTTCGCGCTCCTCGAGCCCGTGCAGGCGCGCCTGGGCGTTCCCGCGCTCGGCCTTGCCCGCACCCGCCATCGATTCGCGGGAGGTCAGCGCCGCTTCGCGGCGGAGGATCTCCTCGGTGCGCTGATCGAGCTCGCCCTTGCGGGCGTTCAGCTGGGACTCGACCTCGGGCGCGGTCGAGAGTCGCGACTCGACCTCCTTCTCGCGCTGGGCGATCTCGGCCTCGCGCCGCGTGCTCTCCCCTTCCCGTTCGAGGATCTCGTGCTCGCGCTGGGCCAAGCGGGGAAGGCGGGTCGTGACGTCCTTCTCGCGGAGCCCGAGCTCGTTCTCCTTATCCTCGAGCGCGCGACGTTGCGAGTTGATCTCGGCGACGGAGAGGGCCCACTTCTGCTGCTCCTGGGCCATGCGGGCGGTCCTCGACTTGAGGTCCTCCTCGAGGTCCTGGAACTGCGTGCGGGCGTCGTCCAGCGCCTGGCGTTGGCGCAAGAGGCTCGCATCGGTGTCCTCGGCGTCGGCCTCACGCTGGAAGAGGGCGTGCTCGCGGAAGGCGAGCGCCTCCTGCTTCTGGCGCAGGTCCTCGGCGAGGACAAAGAGGCGTCCCTGGCCCGAGCTTAAGACCTCGCGCTCGTGCACGCGGGTCCCGCTCGAGATGAGGTGGAGGAACGACCCGGCGGTCTGGTAGAGCGCGGCGGAGACGAAGAGGGTACCGGCGAGCGCGCTCGCGAGCGACCCGCTCTCGACCGGCACGACGTAGAGCGGGATCGCGAACGCGAGCGGAAGGAGGGAGGCGACGATGCTGACCGTGCGGCGTCGGGTCCACTCCGACCAGGTGAGGGCGAGGGCGACCAGCGGGAGGGTGATCCCGAGGAGGGCGAGCGGGTAGAACCACGGGAGGAGCGTCCAGTGGCCGATCGGTGCGATCCGAAGGAGGTTGAGGAAGTAGACGACGGTGAGCAGAAGGTTGAACCCGACCGACGCGACGGTGAGGCTGAAGTGGGACTCCCACGGCCAGAGTTGGTAGGCCTCCCATTTCACCCTCAGCCCGACGATCGAGAGGAAGAGCCCGCTCAGGAGCGGGAAGAGGAGGTAGAGGAGGGGCGCCACGTTCGAGGGGGCGATCATCGACAGGTCGGGCTGCAGGAAGAGGACGAGGAAGCCGTCGAAGAGGAGAGCGGCCGAGACGACGACGCTGTAGTAGTGGGCGGACCGGCCGATGCGCAACTGCAGGAGCGCGTCGCTCTTCGCGACCTCGAGGTCGTCCGGGGTGGGCACGACCACGGATCGGGCCGGAGGGGTCGACGCGCGGGCTCGCTTGCGCCCGGACGCGGGGGTCGATGTGCCCTGTTTCTCTGCCACGGGACGTCCCAGGCACCGAATCTAGTGCCCGGCCCGTTACTTAATCATACGCCTGCGACGGAGGGACCGTCGTCGCCGCCGCCGTCCCGAGGTGAAGGTGGCGACCCGGGCGCCGCCCTCCCCCGGGCAAGGTCGGCATCGACCATGATGCGCACGAGGTCGGCGAACCGGGTCCGGGCCTTCCACCCGAGCACCTTCTCGGCCTTGGACGGATCCCCGCGCAGATTGTACACCTCCGCCGGACGAAGTAGGGTGGGGTCCTGGCGGACGTACTTCGCCCAGTCGTCGAGGCCCGCGTGCCGGAATGCGGCGTCGACGAATTCGCGCACGGTGTGCGACTCTCCCGTGGCCCCGACGAAGTCGTCCGGGACCTTGTGCTGAAGGATCCTCCACATGAAATCGACGTAGTCGGGGGCGTACCCCCAGTCCCGCCGAGCGTCCAGGTTCCCCAGCGTGATGAACTTCGACTTCCCCGCGACGATCCGTGCGACACCCTCCGTGATCCGGCGCGTGACGAACTCGATCCCGCGCCTCTCGCTCTCGTGGTTGAACAGGATCCCGTTGCTGACGAACATGTCGTACGCCTCGCGGTAGTTGATCGACGCCCAGTAGGCGTAGACCTTGGCGACGCCGTACGGGCTCCTCGGATGGAACGGGGTCGTTTCGTCCTGGGGCTCCCGGTCGACGTGCCCGAACATTTCGCTCGAGGACGCCTGGTACGTGCGGGCCGCCGGGGCGTACGCGCGCACCGACTCGAGGAGGCGGAGCGCACCCAGGCCGGTCACTTCGCCGGTCAGGACCGGTTGGGTGAACGACGTGCGGACGAACGATTGGGCCGCGAGGTTGTAGACCTCGTCCGGTTCGGCCGCCTTGATCGCCTGGTCGAGCGAGGTCTGGTCGGTCAGGTCGCCATCGAGGACCGAGATCCGGTCCTGCACGGCGGCGAGATGGCCCATGTTCGGGCTGCTCAATCGACGGACGAGCCCACTGACCCGGTACCCCTTGGAAAGCAGAAGTTCGGCGAGGTACGAGCCGTCCTGGCCGGTGATCCCGGTGATGAGCGCGGAGCGGTCGGCCACGTCGGCCCCATCGACCGCGCCCCTTGAAGGTTTGGCCCCTTCCGCGTACGGGGGCCCGCGAGGGTGCGCCTCGGGCGGGATTCTACGCCGGGCGATCCCCCCGCGATCCGGGCGACGTGGTGCGCTCGCGCCAGGCGGCGAGGATCTCGTCGAGCGTCTGATCGAGCGGGATCTGGGGCGACCAACCGAGCGCGCGGAGCCGCGTCACGTCCGCCCACTGGACGGGGGCATCCGCGCGTCGGACGCGACTCGGCTCCGAGGTCACCGAGAAGGGCGTCGCCGCCCGGGCGAGCATCGTTCCCAGGACGTCGTCGAGGCGATGGGCCGTGCCACGGCCCACGTTGTAGGCTTCCCCCGGGACCCCGCGCTCGAGGATCGCCACGACGGCCCGCGCCGCGTCGCGCCCGTCCAGAAGGTCCCGCCGCCGTTCGAGGCTCCCGACCCGTAGCGAGGGGTTCGGCGCATGCTCGAGCTGGGCGACCTGGGAAGCCATGTCGTTGCAGAAATCGCCCCGCTTCCCGACACCGGTGACCCCGAAGAAGCGCACTCGAAGAACGTCGAGTCCGAACCCTCGGCCGTACTGCGCGCAGGCCAGATCCGCCGCCGCCTTGCTCGCGGCGTAGGGGCTCCCCGGACGCAGCTCCGCGGTCTCGGGCGTCGGCTGGAGGGGAGAGTCGCCATACTCGGTCCCGCTCCCCGCGAAGAGGAATCTCGCCGACGGAGCGTGGTGCCGAACCGCCTCCAAGAGATGGAGCGTCCCATCGAGGTTCGTTCGGAACGCGGCGACGGGATCCTCCCACGAATCCGATACGGACGCGTTCCCGGCGAAGTGGATCACCAGGTCCGGGGTCGAGGTCCGGACGACCTCCTCACATTGCGCGCCGTTCTCGACGTCCAACCGAAGGGGCGTCAGTCCGGGGCCAATCGGCGTCGCGAGCGGCCGGTGATGGGTGATGGTGACGTGATCGCCGCGGGTCCTAAGAGCGTCCGATACCCTCGATCCGAGGAAGCCGTTGCCGCCGGTGATCAGTGCGCGCACGTTCGCAGGAGCTCCCCGAGCGCACCCTTCGGCCTTGAGCTTGATGGTCGAGCGATCCCGGCGAGGAGCGCAGGGGCCGGGGGGGGCGTTCCCACCAAGTTCGGGGCGCTGGCGGTGAGGTCCGTATCCTCGTTCCGGGTCACTTCCCACGGACGGCGGCGACGAGGAGTGCGGCGGCATCGCGATGCCGCGCCCTCTCGCGACCGATGCGTTCCTCGAGGTCGAGCAGGTGGGACCACGCTTTCGGATCGAGGTGGACCGCGGCGGCGCGGGCGGGTTCGCCACCGAGGCACGGCGCCACCGAAAGAACCTCGTCGATCCGGAATCCCGCCCGTTCGAGACGAGACCGCAGGGTGCCCGCCGTGAACCGCCGGAATCCGTCCCGTTCGCGCGGAGGATGGAGGGTCTCCGATCGGAACCCCTCGCGCTCGACGCGTGGGGCCAGCGCGGCGACGGGGGACGCCAGGAGGCGCCGCACGGCGGTCGGCGGAAGGCGGGCGAGGTACACCGACGCCTCTCCCGGACCCGCCACGGTCTCGAGCAGGAGTCTCCCGTGAGGGGCGATCATGCCGACCGTGGCGTCGAGGAAAGCCTCCGCGCTCGCACCTGCGAATCCGAGCGGGTTGCCGAACGCGACCACCTCTGCGAAGGACCCCGCGCGGAACGGTGGATCTACGCCATCCCCGCGGACGAGCTCCGGGAGGGGAGGCGCGGCCGGGAGTTTCCGCCACGTCGTGCGAAGCACCCGGAGCATCTCCAGCGATAGTTCGAGGGCGACGCGACGTACCCAGGGTCCGCCCACGAGCGGCGTGAAACGTCCGGGCCCCGGGCCGATGTCGAGCGCGCGGCCGGACGCGACCGCGTGGCGGACGAGGAAGCGCTCGCGAAGCTGGCGGAAAAGGTCCCGCTGCGGCGTCCCCTCGTACCGGGTCCACTCCCGACGGACCCGGTAGGCGTCGAGCGTAAGGAAGCGATCGCGCGCCCTCGGCGAAGGCCCTCCGGTCGCGCGGGGGTCGTCGCCCGACCGAACGCCCGTCGGGGCGGCACGGGGGGTAGGAGGATGCGGGTGGGGGCGTCGAGGCATCCGAACGGGCGAGTCCGCCGTCCGAAAAGACCTTTCCCCGCGCCCCTCGACGGCGAAGTGGGACCCCCGACGCCCTCGAGCCATGTCGAGAGCGCCTTATATACCAACAGCATACCGAACGCCGAGGACCCCTCGATGACCTACTACGAGTGCCCGAAGTGCGGCGGTGGATACGTGATCGACGTCCCGCCGAGCGCCCGGCCGGTCTGCGACCGCGACGGGGCCCGCCTCAAGAAGACGAGCGACGCGTCCTACGAGCGCAACGCACGGCGGGACTAGACCGCTCGCGCCTCGGGGCCGCCCCCTTTTCCGACGGTGATCCCGGGTTCGGAGCTTCGATGGTCGTACGGGGCCCGATGGTCCATCGCAATGCCCAGTGGGGCGGGGCGGTCTTCCTCGTGGGGTCCCTCCAGTTCATCGTGGCGATGATCGTCACCCAGCTCTACTACAATTATCCCCCGAACCACGGCCCCTACAGTCTCACGAACAACTACATCAGCGACCTCGGGCACGCGGGCTCGGGCATCCCCTGGCTGTTCAACGATTCGATCCGGGTCCTCGGGTTGCTCGGCCTCGGCGGAGCCTATCTCATCTACCGCGCCTTCGCCCCGAGGATGACGACGAAGATCGGCATCGTCTTCCTCATGATCGCGACCTTGGGGGCCATCGGCGTGGGATCGTTCCCCGAAGGCTCGCCCGAGCTCGGCGGCGGCATCCACTCCGTCGTCTCGCTCATCACCTTCCTCGGGTCCGGGTTCGCCCTCGTCGTCCTCGCGGTGGCGATGCTGCGCGACACGCGCTGGGACGGCTACCGGATCTATACGCTCCTCTCGGGCCTGATCACGCTCATCGCCATCGCCCTCTTCGTCGCCGCGGTCTATCCGGGTCTCGGTCCCGGCGGGATGGAGCGGATCGTGGTCGCTCCGATCCTCCTCTGGGCGATCGTCGCCGGGGTCCATCTCCTCCGTCTGGAGACGTTCGACCCTACCGCGGTCGCGCGGAGCGCGGACGATGCGACGTCGTGAACCGGGCGCCGCCCGGTCGCCCCGGCCGACGTATGAGGCTGAGGGCGTCCGCGAGCACCTGGGCGTGATCGAAGGCGAGGTGCTTCGCATCCGCAAGAGGGACCCATCTTGCCTCGGCCGCGTCATCGCCTCCCTTCGGCCGGACCGCGCGCCCCCCGAAGAGGAAGACGACCGAGGTCACCGGCTTGCGGGGGTCCCGGTCCGGGCCGGAGTAGACGCCGACGATCGCGCGAGGATGTCCCGTAAGCCCGGTCTCCTCGCGCACTTCGCGGACCGCGGCCTCCTCGACCCTCTCCTCCGGGTTCACGAAGCCCCCCGGAAGCGCCCAGGAACCGCGGAACGGCGGGCGGCCGCGACGCACCAGGAGGACGCGGCCGCGGGAGATCCAGACCGCGTCGGTCGCGAGGCTCGGTCCCCTCCGCCACCTCGGCACGCTTCCGCGAGACCCGGCCGAAGATAACGGTGGCCGACCCGCGACCATCACGCGGACGACATCGCGCCGGACGCTACGCTTATCACCGAGGGGACGCCGTTGGGGCAAGGCGACGATGGGCATCTTCCGAAGCCGCGCACCGCTGCGCCTGAGCTTCGCCGGAGGCGGGACGGATGTCTCGCCGTACCCCGAGGAGAAGGGCGGCGCGGTCCTCAACTGCACGATCAACAAGTACGCGTACGCCACCCTCGAGAACGAACCGGCGGGACGCCCGACGACCACGGTCCGCTCGCTCGACTACAACTTGAGCGTCAACTACGAGAAGCCCGAGGACCTGGTCTATGACGGCGAGCTCGACCTGGTGAAAGCGGCGCTCAAGGTGCTCCACCCCTCCCACAACGGCGGGACGACGGAGGGCTCGCTCGAGCTCTTCCTGCATTCCGACGCGCCTCCCGGGACCGGTCTCGGGAGCTCCTCGACGATGTGCGTCGCACTCGTGGGGGCGTTCCAACGCTGGCAGCGCGAACCGTGGACCTCCTACGAGATCGCCGAGCTCGCCTACCGGATCGAACGCGAGGAGCTGGGCATCAAGGGCGGCCGGCAGGACCAGTACGCCGCGGCGTTCGGTGGGTTCAACTTCATGGAATTCTCGAGAAGCTCGACGATCGTCACGCCCCTGCGGATCCCCCCCGAGGTCCTCAACGAGCTCGCCTACCGACTGCTGCTCTGCTACACCGGTACCGGCCACTACTCGAACGACATCATCGAACGCCAGCAACGGAGCTATTCGGAGAAGCGCAAGAGCACCGTGGACGCGCTGGACGCGACGAGGCAGCTCGCGATCGACATGCGCAACGAGCTCTTGCGCGGGAACATCGATGAGATGGGGCGGCTCCTCGACGCCGGCTGGCAGCAGAAGAAGCAGTTCACCGACGGGATCTCGAACCCGCGCATCGACCACTTCTACGACCGGGCGAGGGCCGCCGGGGCGCTCGGCGGAAAGCTCGTCGGCGCGGGGGGCGGCGGATACATCCTGCTCTTCTGCGACTTCAAGCGACGGGCCGAGGTCGCCCACGCGGTCCAGGAAGCCGGCGGCCGGGTCGTCGACTTTTCGCTCGAAGGGGCCGGCGTGCAGTCGTGGACGGTGCGCCCGACGGCCTAGAACTGCCTTCCACGTTCGGGATCGCTCCGGCTCCCGCGAACTCAGGTCGCACGACGAGCCGCTATTCTGCCCGAGGACACGAGCCTCGAGCGGGGCGAGAATCGACGCGGGACCGTTGACCGCGCGCCTACCAGCTTCGGAGCGCGGCGGCGATCTGCTTACGCGCGGCCTTCGTCTGATGGCCCGGACCGCTCCGCGTGAACCCGGGACAGGCGCACACTCGGCACGGACCGTCGTCCGGGGCATGCAGTCGGCGCTGGTGTAGGCAACCCTGCGTTTCGCACTCCGTGGTCATGTCAGCACCCACGGAACGACCTTCGGAGGTATACAACCTAGACGGCGACCCGATACGCGAACACCGGTCGACGGGGGTGAGGGAGGATGACTCCCTCGCGCTCGATCACCGGACGACGACGGGCAGTTGGGAGAAGACGCCGATGCGGGAATCGGGCGCGACCCGACGCCCCGTGCCTTCGGCCGAGGTGGGAGGATCATGGAGGCGACGGCGCGGAGGGTCGGCGGCGGGAGAGCGCGCCACCGATAACGGCGAGAAGGACCCCGACGATCAAGATACCCACGTCCTTCACGTCGATCCCGGACGTGTCGCCTTTCCCCATGACGTCGATCGCGATGAGAGCTACGCCCCCCAGGACGCCCAGAACGCCGAGGATGAGCAAGGCCGAGGACCCCGTGGACATGGCCTTCGGGTCTCCTCCGCCTTCATCCACCCTTCGTACCGACCCGGCAGGACGGCGGCGATCCCGGTCGGCGGACCATCCCGCTCGCGGTCGACCGACGAACCCCTCACGTGGTCCGGCGCATTCCTGTCCCGGAGCCACCGCGGGCGATCACGGATCGGGGGTCGTGGTACCCGTGGAGTGGAACTCGGGCGATTTCGGAGGGCCGCGGAATTCGGCGACGAGCGCCCATTTCGGCCAGTACCCCTCGATCACGTAGTCGAGGCTCCATCGGCTCGTCCCGTAGGTGGCGTTGATCACGATGAGCATCAGGAAGGCCATCGCATAGACGATGCCCCCACCGATGTCCGTCGATCCCGGGCCGTAGGGTCCGCCGAACCCCTCGGGGACGGCCCAGATGAAGAGCGAGAGGATCGCACCTCCCAGGTACGTGAGCTTCCGCAGGAAGCCCGTGATGAGGCCGAGACCGAGCGCCACCTCGAGGACGCCCGTACTGTAGACCCAGAACGCGGGGTCCGCCGTCGCCTGGTTCGTCCAGAAGGCGAACCAAGGCGCGAGCCACCCCGGCTGGCCCGCCCCGGCGGAGGCGACCATACCGGGGAACGCGTCGACCAATCCCGGGGCGAACTTGAACGCACCGTCGATCAACCATATGATCCCGAAGAGGACGCGAAAGAGGGTCTTCAGTGTGGGTGCTTCCCGGGCCCACCAGCTCGCGGGAGTTCCGTGCCCGGTGACGATCGCACGATCCGTCATGGTCGCTCCGCTGGGGTGCGCGTGTTGATAACGCTTCGGTCGAGGAGAGCCCACGGCCCAAGGAGCCGAGGGTCGAGATATCCCGCGTCCACCTCGAAACTTTCGTGGTGGACGTGCCGGCGCTTGGGATCGGCAAACTCCTCTTCCTCCCTCCCATGCTCCTCGGGCTCGCCGTAACCCTGGTCGCCCGTCGCGCCGCCCGAGGCACCCTGCGACCGACGATCGACGACCTCGTCCTGTCGCGGCCGTGGCGGATCCTCGTCGCCACCCTCCGACGGCTCGGGCTCGGAGGTTTCATCGTGGCGGGGGTCGCGGGTGTCCTCGCCGCATCGGGCGGCCTCTCGAGCGCCGTCGTCAACTCGGTGAGCGCCGCGGCTACTTCGTCGTCGGCGCCTGCGCGATGGCGGCGGGGGTCGTCGTCCGCGACGTCCCGATCGCCGAATCGGAGCGCCCGGCTCTCGAGGAGTTCGAGGCGGGGTGGATCCACCTCGGGGTCGCGAAGGGCATCGACGAGCTTCGGGTGGGCGGAGTCCGGAGAGCCCCGCGTGACTTCCGAGGTCGGAGCCGCGGAAACATCCCGGTCGACGGTT
>JBOGRS010000057.1:0-12685 GCA_050749685.1 Thermoplasmata archaeon | reverse complement strand
CCCGGGTCCGACGATCAGGCCGGTCGAAGGACGAGGGCGACGTGGTCGCGGGAGAACGGGGCGAGGTCGACCTCCTCCAGGATGCGCCACCCGTCGCGCGCGAGCCGCGTTCTCGATTCGCCGAGGACCTGGCGCGCCGAACGGGCCTGCGTGATGGACCGGACCTTGAGCATGAGCAGTCCCGTCCCGTCCGGCGCAAGGCACGCGCGCGCGTTCTCGTGGAAGATCTCCGTCTGGGCCCGCTGGGCGACATCCTGGTAGAGCACGTCGACCTCGCCGACGTCGGCGGCGTACCGTTCGGGCAGCTGGGCATCGACGAGGAGGGGGAGGAGGTTGCGTCGGCTCTTCGCGAGGGCGAGGAGCGGGGCGAACGAGACCGGGCTCTTCTCCACGACGAAGATCCTCGAGTCGGGGAGCAGGTCGGAGAGATGGCTCACCGTGGTCCCGTGGGCCCCTCCAAGGTAGAGGACGGCACGGCCGGCCGCCAGCCAGCCCAACTCCGTCGTGCTCTTGAGGAGGAACGCGGCGAGCTTCGAGCGGAACGGGTCCCACCGGCGGTACTCGCGTCCGCCCTCGCGGTGAAGGTCTTCGCCGTAGACGCGATGGCCCGGGTTCGCGTTGACGGTGTAGAGGTCCCTCCCGAGGCGGTACACCCCCTCGACCGACGTGCGCTCCACGGGCCCGGTCCTACGCGGTGGCGACGAGGAGCTCGACCTCGACCGGGGCGTTGAGCGGTAGACCGGCGACGCCCATCGAGACGCGGGCCGGGCGGCCGGCCTCCTCGAAGATCCCGATGAGAAGCTCGGTCGACCCGTTGCCGACCTCGTGCTGGCGGGTGAACCCGGGCGAGCTGGCCACGAAGATGCCGACGCGCAGCACCCGTCGGATCCGGTCGAGCGACCCCAGCGTGTCGGTGAGCGCGCTCAGTGCCTGGAGGGTCGCGTGGCGCGCCGCCTCCCGCGCATGAGCGAACGACACGTCCCGGTCGACCAGGCCGGGGAAGAGGATCGTGCCGTTCTGCGTCGCGATCTGGCCCGAAACGTAGGCGCGCTCGCCATCGACGACCACGGCGGCGTAGGAGCCGGCGGGGCGGGGAGGCGGAGGGAGGGTGAGCCCGAGGTCCGCCAGGCGTTCGGTCGGGGAACGGGCCATGGGGGCGCGTACCCGCCTTACGTCAAATATCTATGTGAACGCGGCCGGGCAACGCTAAAGTCCGGACCGTCCTCTCGTTGTGTGCCCATGCCGCTCTTCTTCCGCCGCCGAGGTCGCGAGAAGGAGGCATCCTCTCCCGAGCCCGAGGAGGGAACCCGCGAAGATCCCGAGCCGCCGAAGGAACTCGAAGGGGGGTCGGGGGCTACCGGGCCGAGCGACGCGCTGGCCACGCCCCCCACGGATCGAGGCCCCGACGCTCCGCCCGCGACGGAAGCTCCGCCGCCCGCCCCGTCGCCCGCCCCGCCCGCCCCGCCCGCCGCAACCCCTTCCCGTGCGCCGACGCCTCCGGGTCCTGCGCTTCCACCTCCCCTTCCCGAGGCCGACGAGACCGCGATCCCACCGACCTTGCGCTCTCGAGCTTCCCCCCCTCGGTGCTTCATCTGCGGGACCGATATGGACGGGACGTGGTGCCCGAAGTGCCGGATGGTATGGAACGAGTGACGTGCGGACGGAGCGAGCGGCCCCGCCACGCCGCCTGGGGTCGATCGTGAGACGGGCCGCGACCTATTAGAGGGAGGAGCGGCTCGCACCGCTGCCCGCCCCGGGGGGCGAAGGATCGATGAACGCGCCGGCCGCCGCGAAGGGGGACGCCGCCTCGGAACTCACCGCAGCCGAGAACGAGATCGTCGACCACTGCTTTGTCCTCCAGCCCGGCTACGCCGTCTTCTTGGGTCTGCACCGCTACGACGGCCTCGTCCCGGACCTGAGCACCTCCGGTACCGATCGGTGGGTCGCCACCTCGGACCGCCTGCTCGCCCGCCTGCGGGCGATCGAGCCGGCCGGGCTCCCGCCGGATCGCCGCCTCGACCGGACGCTCCTCGAACTGCTCCTCGAGTCGCCGCGGTTCGACCTCGTGGACGCCCACGAACTCGACCGCAACCCGATGTCGTTCGTCGGAGCGGTCTCGCTCACGGCGTACATGGTCCGTGAATACGCCCCGGTCGCCGAGCGCACCGATGCGATCGTCCGCACGCTCGAATCCGTCCCCCGCCTCCTCGAGCAGGGCCGCGCGCGCCTCGCTCCTACCCTCGCCCGCCCGTTCGTGACGCTCGCGGTATCGATCGGCAGCGGTCTTCCCTCCCATTTCAAGGAGGCCGAGGAGTTCGCCCGCCGGGCAAGCGCGGCGCTCGGCGACCGGGTGGGCGCGGCGCGACCCGCCGCCGAGGCGGCCGTCGCGGATTTCCTGCACCGGCTCAACGAGGAATATCTCCCGAGGGCGCACGACGACTTCGCGCTCGGCCCGGAGCGCTTCCAGCGGCTCCTGTGGGTCCGCGAGGGGCTCACGACGCCGACCTCCGCGATCCTTTCGTCCGGGGAGGCCGACCTTACCCGCAACCAGGCGCGCCTCGAGGAGATCGCCCGCCGCGCAACCCCTCCCCGCACGATCTCGGACCTCCTGGAAGGACTCTATCGACAGCACACGACGGCGGCCAACCTCGTCCCGCAGGCCCAGAAGTTCGTCGACGAGATCCGCCGGTTCGTGGAGGCGAAGGACCTCGTCACGGTGCCCCGCCAGGCGGTCTGCCGGGTCGAGGAGACCCCCCTGTACGGTCGCGCGCTCTCGACGGCGAGCATGAATCCGCCCGGTCCGTTCGACGTCGCCGGGGACGAGGGGATCTACTTCATCACCCCCGTCGACGCGGCGTGGTCGCGCGAGCGCCAGGAGGAATGGTTGCGATCGCTCAACGACCCGATGCTGAAGAACATCACCGTTCACGAGGTTTACCCGGGCCATTACCTCCAGTTCCTGCACTTCCGCATGGGGGCGGGGAGCACCGCGCGTCGCGTCTATCTCTCGTCGTCATTCGCCGAGGGGTGGGCGCACTACTGCGAACAGCTCGCCGTCGAAGCCGGGTTCGGGTCGGGCGCGCCGGACGCGGAGGTGGCCCAGATCCACGACGCGCTCCTGCGCGACTGCCGCCTGATCGCGTCGATCGGGCTCCACACCCAGGGCTGGAGCGTCGAGACGGCGACCCGCCTCTTCCAGCAGAAGGCCCACTTCGAGCGACTACCGGCGGAACGCGAGGCGATCCGCGGCACCTTCAACCCCGAGTACTTCTGCTACACGTTGGGGAAGCTCGCGATCCTGCGCGTCCGCGACCAGCTCCTCCACTCCCGCTTTCAGGGCTCGCTCAAGGCGTTCCACGACCGGCTCCTCGCCTTCGGCTGCCCCCCGATTGGGGTCCTCGAGTCGTTGCTGGCGGGAGGGTGAAGGTCCGGCCGCATCCGGCGGTCGAGGTTCGCGGATGGACGCCTTTAGCCTCTCACCGGGGATCACGCCGACGATCACCGACATCTTCGTCGTCGCGCTCCCGATCGTCATCGGGTTCGGCTACGCCATCGCCCGCCAGCGGGGCGTCCTGGCCGCGTTCGCCGCCAACGGGATCGCCCTCGGGCTCGTCAAGGTCTACACCGACTGGTCCGACGTGCTCGACCTCCTCGTCGCCGTGTTCGTCCTCGCGGGGGCCATCGCGATCCTGGTGCCGGCGTTGCGGCCGGAGCGCGACGTGTCCCATCCCTCCGTCGCGTGGCGAGCCCTCGGTGCGGTGGTCCTCTTCCTGGGCGCCCTCAAGATCGCCCTCGACTTCTACGACCCGTTCGACGTCCTGATGGCGGACGTCGGGGTCGTCACGGGGCTGTGGCTCGTCGCGGGGACGGTGCGCCCGGATCCCTGGGCGACCGTGCCCCCGACCGCGGCACGCGCGACCTAGCGCGCGGCGGGACGCCTCTCGCCCGAGCGACGGGGAGGGGAGCGATCTCCCGGTCCCCCGAGGTATTACCCCGGGAGGCGTGCGGGGCCGGGATGCCCGCGCTCGAGGCCCGTCGCCTCACGAAGATCTACCGTCGGGGGTCCCATGCGACCCGCGCGTTGGACGGCGTCGACCTCGCGATCCCCGAACGCCGACGGTTCGCCTTCCTCGGTCGGAACGGCGCGGGCAAGACGACGTTCATCAAGATCGCCTCCACGTTGCTCCTGCCCACGTCGGGGACCCTGACGCTGTTCGGCCACGACGTCGTCGCCGACCCGTCGAGCGTGCGGCCCTTGATGGCCCTCGTGCCGCAGGAGGGCAAGCTGTTCTTCCACATGACCCCGCGCGAACACGTCTACGAGTATCTGCGCGTCCGCGGGGCGTCGCGCGAGACCGCCCGCACCCGCACCGACGAGACGTTGGACGCGATGGGACTGAGGGCCTACGCCGACGAGGTCGCCCTCCGGCTTTCCGGTGGGCTGCAGCAGCGCACGCTCGTCGCGATGGTCCTCGCGACCGAAGCGCCGTTCCTCTTCCTCGATGAGCCCACCCTGGGGATGGACCCCTTCGCGCGCCGCCAGGTCTGGGACGTGATCCGCCGCGCGACCCGCCGCGGGTCGACGGTCCTCCTCACGACGCACTACCTCGACGAGGCCGAACAGCTCTCCGACGAGCTCGCGGTCATCGAGGGGGGCCACGTCCTCTATCGCGGCACGGGCGAAGCGCTCAAGTCCACGGTCGGACGGGAGGTACGCCTCCTCTTCTCGAGCGGGTTCCGCGCTGAGGAGCTCGCACCGTACGGCAAGGTCCTCAAGGACCGCGACCGCCTCGTCCTGCTCACGTCGCGTTCGGCCGTCGCCGAGCTCACCCAGCGCGCGCTCGCGCGCTCTGTCGAGATGAGCGTCGGCCCGGTGACGCTCGAGGAAGCCTTCCTCGAGCTCGTCGGGCGGGGCATCGAGGAGGAGGAAGGATGAGCGTCCGCCGCCAGGCCTACGCGGCGCTGCGCATCTGCTACTTCAACGGCATCATGCCGCTCTGGCGCTCGCCGCTCCTCATCGCGGCGGTCTTCCTGACACCCTTCAGCTTCCTCTTCTTCCTCTGGGTGATCGCGCCCCACGCGCTCTTCCCCGTCGGAGTCGTCGGCGGGGTCCTGTTCACCGCCCTCTTCACGGGAAACGG
This sequence comes from Thermoplasmata archaeon, assembly GCA_050749685.1. Lineage (GTDB taxonomy): Archaea > Thermoplasmatota > Thermoplasmata > Lutacidiplasmatales > UBA184 > Lutacidiplasma. Next base: position 7,544 of record JBOGRS010000057.1, on the reverse strand, counting down.
GATGCTCAACGACTGCGCCTACCTCCGCCTCGAGCGCCAGCTCCAGCAGGTGTTCGTCGCGAGCCCCGTGCACCCGGTCGCCTACGTCCTCGGTATGGCGTTGAGCGAGCTCGCCTTCGCCGTCCCCGCGACGGCCCTCTTCCTCATCATTCTCCTGCTCGTCCACCCGGTGGGCGCCGTAGGGTTCGTCGCGCTCATCGGCGTCGTCCTGCTCACCTGGCTCATGGCCACGACGCTCGGGTTCTTCATCTCGACGTTGTTCAACCAGCTGAGGGAGATCTGGCCGATCGGGACCCTCGTCTTCTCGACGCTCTCGGTCCTCCCACCGATCTTCTACCCGATCACGGAGATCCCCTCCGCCTTCCGCTGGGTCGCGTTCGTCGCCCCGTCGACCTTCGCCGGGCAGCTCGCCGACCGGGTCGCCGGCGTGGGGGGAGGGCCGGCGACGGGGTCCGCGCTCCTCGACTCGCCGCTCCTCGACCTCGCCGGTCTCCTCGCGGCGACGCTCCTCTTCGGGCTCGCCGCCGTCTTCCTCGCCCGGTGGCGTGAGCGCTAGCCCTGCGGTCACGAGGGGATCGACTCCCCGGCTCCCGAGCGGGTGAGGCGAGGGGGGGTGCCGGAGGCCACCGCCAAGCGCTTTATTCCGGTACCCGGGTGCTGCCGGCGATGGGGCTCTCCCGAGCGGACATCGAGCATCTCCTCCAGGAGAGCGCCGACCACCGTTGTCCCGGCGCCGGCCAGATGTGCGTCAAGATCCAGGCGATCGCCGACCTCCCCACCCGGTTCGGGGAGTACCAGATCATCGCGTTCACGAACTGCCTCGACCAGCGCGAGCACGCCGCCGTCGTCCACGGTAGCGTGGTCGACCAGGACGAAGTGCCGGTGCGCCTGCATTCCGAGTGCCTCACCGGGGACGCGCTCGGGTCGCTGAGGTGCGACTGCCGCGACCAGCTCATCGAGTCGCTCGAGCGGATCGGCCGGATGGACCGAGGGATCGTCCTCTACCTCCGTCAGGAGGGGCGCGGGATCGGTTTCACGAACAAGATCCGGGCCTACCAACTCCAGGACGCGGGATTCGACACCGTCCAGGCGAACGAGATGCTCGGGTTCAAGCCGGACGAGCGCAACTACGAGATCGCCGCGCTCATCCTGGACGCGCTCCACGTCCGGTCGATCCACATCTTCACCAACAACCCGTCGAAGGTCCAGGCGCTCCAGCGCTACGGGGTGAAGATCTCCGGGCGGGTCCCCGTCGTGATCCCGCCCAACAGTCACGACCGCTCCTACCTCGAGACCAAGCGACGGAAGATGGGCCATCTCCTCGACCTCGAACAGTCGGACGACCTCGCGGACGAGGCGAACGGGGACGGGACCGCGGCGCCCGCCGCGTCCAAGTGAACCGAACGTCGGGCTGTCGCGCCGTCCCCGCCTCCGTGAAACGGAATTGACCGACGGGATAACTACCCGAACCGTCGCTGGCGACGCGATGCCGCGCCGGTCCCCCCCGCGTTCCGCCCGTGCCGGCCCCGGGAGGGCGCGCTGAAGCTCTGGGCGTCCCTTTACGCGACGATCTGGGTCGTCTTCCTCGAGTTCCTCCTCGAGATGATCCCGCTCGCCCCGGGAATCCTCCCCTACCTCCACCTCGCCCTGGGCGCGGCGATCATCGGCGTTGCCTACCTCAACTTCATGGCCCTCAAGGCGACGCGCGTCCCGGGGCGCGTGAAGCGCACGGCGCAGGCCACCTTCGGCCTCTCGATCGTGATGATCCTGACGGGAATTCCCCTCTTCTTCTCGATCGGCGCGGACTGGGTCATCCCGCTGATCGCGGTGTCGATCTTCCACGTTCTGCTGTTCGTGCATATCGTCAACGCCTTCGCGATTATCACCCAGACGGCCGCGGTGGCCATCGCCTACGACATGTGGGAGGACCACGAATTCGAGCGCGAGACCAGGGCGGGCGAGGTGCCCCCCCCGCGGATCCCCGTTCCGCCCGCTCGCTCCGTCCCTCCGTGAAGGCGCCCCGGGTCCGCGGAGACCGGGTTCCCGAGACCCGGCGCGAGGTCGTCGGCCGACCTGAAGGGGTCGGTGGACCCGGCGCGACGGGGATGGCGCCGGTCGCCTAGATCGTCGGCTCCGAGCGGGGTGGGCGCCGGGCGCGCCAGGTCGCATACCCGAATCCGACGGCCGCGACCGCGGCGGTGGCCAGGAGGTAGCCTCCGACGAAGGGCAGGACGATGAGCGCGATGAGGAGGGCGATGAGGGCAAGCGCCATCTTGGAGACCGAACGCGGGACCGAGTGCGCGTAGATCCGCACGCCGGCCGCACATCCGATGACGTAGACCGCGATGGCGGTCCCGCTCGTGACGAGGAGCGCCTGGGTGAGATCGACGTTCGCGGCAAAGTAGATGACGAACACCGCGATCGCGACCGCGAGCAGCGCGAGCAGCGCCCGGTCCGGGACGAGGGTGACCGGGTCGACGTGGGCCATCGTGCGCGGATATCCCCCATCGCGCGCCGTCGCGAAGGCGACCCGCGACATGCCCGCCACGTAGGCGTTCGTGACGCCGAAGACGATGAACACGGTGAGCACCGCGGTGGCGGCGGCACCGTACGGACCGACGACATTCCCCAGGATGACGCCGAAGGGGGCGACCCCGCCACCGACCTCATAGGCGCGCGTCCCGACCGTCACAAACGCCACGGCGACATAGAGCGCCCCCACGATCGTGACGCTGAGGAGGGCGCTGCGGCGGAAGTCCCGTTCCGGGTCCGTGAACTCCTCGGCGACGTTCGAGACGTTCTCGTAGCCCAGGTACGACCAGAAGATGAGCGCCGCCGCGGTCCCGACCGGGACGAGGCCGTCCGGAAAGAACGGACGGAACGCCGAAGGATCGACGCGGGGCGTCGAAAGGACGATCACCGTTCCCAAGAGGGCGACGATCGACCCGATCACGGCGACCTGGACCGTCGTGCTGAGGACGATCCCGCGCAGGTTTACGAGGAACGCCGCGAGGACGACCCCGAAGCCGACCACAAACGCCTCCGGGCGGGTGAGCGGGAACGCATACCCGACGTACGACGCGGCCACGAGCGCGACCGCCGGGGCGCCGGTCATGACCCAGAAGCCGAACAGCCAGCCGGTGACGAGCGCCACGCGCGGGCCGAACGCCTCCTTCGCGAACTCGTAGATCCCCCCGGCCCGCGGCCGACGGACGGAGAGCGACGCGAACGTGAGCGCGAACGGCACGCCCGCCGCGGCCAGGAGGACCCACGCAATGAGCGACGCGGGTCCGGCGATCCGGGCGGCCAGGCCCGGCAGAACGAGGATTCCCGACCCGAGGACCGAACTGACGTACAGCGCCACCGCCTGCGGGAGACCGATGGCGCGGCGGAGCGTCGGCGCGTCCGACCGCGGGGTCGCTCGATGGACTGGGTCGAGCGTCCGGGCGTCGCGCGTCACGGCAGGATCACCGTCACCGGGCCCCCGACGCCGCATCGGCCGTCCGGGACGCTTGCGTCGGGAGAGCCGAGATCCTCCACGAGGTTCGGAGCGCCCGTCGGTCGCGCTCGCGCGCCCTCGTCGCAGCCCGCCGTGGCTCGCCTCGATTCCCGCCTCGAAGAAGGATCGCCGAGCGTTCGCGAGGCGCTCCGATCCACGGGACGGGAAGACGAACGCTTTGACCGACGTGATGCCCGTCCGCTCACCGGAGGGCGTGCGCTCGCTTCGGGACGCGGATTCGGCGAAGCGGCGGTTACGAAGAAGTCCACGGGCGAAGCCAAGGTACTCGAGGTGGTCGCGCTCCACACCGTAAGGGTCACCTCGACGCCTCAGGTCCGGCGCCCCCGTTGCCCCGCCCTCCCCGAGACGTGGGGGATGGGGGTCGCGCGGGGGGGGTCCGTCCGATCGTCGCCCAGGGGTGCGCGGTCCGACTCAGACGGGGCGCTCGGGGCACCAAGGTCATGGAAGTCGTCGGAGAGGAACAGGACACCGAAGCAGCGCCCGATCGCGGGATCGGGTCGTAGGAGCTTGGGGGGACCGGATCGCCATCCCCCGGGCGGTCGGAAGGGACGCATGACCGACTCGAGGATCGCCATCCGCCCACGGACGGGGGTCAAATAGATGATTGAAGCGGTCGAATACCCCGCAACATACTTGTTACGGCTTGAAGAACAGGTTCAAGTACGAGAAGTGCGTGCGACCTGCATGCGACGCGGTCTAGTTATCGGCGGAATCGTCCTGCTCGTCATCGGCGTATTGATGTTCGGCGGCGGGTACGCGCTCAATGCGGCCCAGATGACGCAAACGGCGACGGCCGGGCAGGTGCTCGAGCTGACCCCGACCACGGTCGGCGGCGGCACGATCTCCGTGAGTTGGTCGAACGCACCGTCCGGCGGAACGGTCTACTTCATTTCGAGTTCTCCCTCGAGCGCCACGTGTACGAGCCCCTCGGGTGTCGTGGCCCAGGGCAGTGGGGCCAGCGGGTCCTTCAGCGCGTCGGTCGCCTCCGGCACGACCTACTCGCTCTACGCATGCAACGGTGCCACGCCCGCCGGAGCGACGTTTGCCTACAACTTCGCCGGGCTCTCGTACCTCATGGTCATTGGGATCGTCCTCGCCGTGGTGGGCCTCATCCTCCTGGCGGTAGGGGCTCGCGCGCGCGTGGCGGACGCTGCGCCCGTCGAGTCGGCCGGCCCCGGGACTTAGGCGGTCCCGGACCGACCTTCCGCTCGGCCGGATCCCGTTCCGTGGGTTCGGAGCGTCCCGGCTCCCACGACTTCATCCCTCGGCGATCCGAGTTCGTCCCGCCCCCCCGTCGTGAACCGACGCGACGGAGCAACTAGAGTCCTCTCCGATCTCTCCTTCGACGGCGGGAACGTAGCGACCCCGCCGCGGAATCGTCGAGGGCGACGAGCGCAGTGGCCCACCGGACGGGAAGGCCGATCCCAGGGACGATCTGGGCCGGGGACTGGAACTTAACTCGCACCGCCCCCGCTCGGCTTCGTCATCGCGACGTTCGTCGTTGGAGACGAGGTAGGGTTGGACGGGTCCGAAGACACCGCACGCCGCGTAGAGATGCCCGACCCCCAGCGTACGCTCGCCGTCGATCCCGCGGATTGTCCCTCGTCTCGAACTTCGCGTCGCGCGGTCGACGTCGGGGGAGGCCCTCCCTCCGTGCGCGCCGGCCGGTGGGTGGCGGGGTACGCTTATGGCGGGGGCCGATATGCATCGCCACAACTTCCGGACGCGCGGTTGACCAGGGATGTCGAACCAAATCTCCGAGTACGTCGACGCCATGGAGTCCCTCTTTATGGGATTCCAACAGACGGTCCGCGCCCTCCAGCGCGCCAACGACATCACCGCGGTACAGTTCCTGGTCCTCCAGTGGGCCGTTAAGGAAGGCCCGGCGAGCATGTCCGACCTCGCCGCGTTCCTGAGGGTCCGCCCCCAGTCGGTCACCCCGGTCGTCGAGTCCCTGGTCCACCGAGGCTGGCTGATGCGCGGCCGCAGCCGAACGGACCGGCGGCGCACCCAGGTCGGTCTCTCGGACGAAGCCCGCGCCCTGATGACGAGATTTCACCGGGACCGCCTGCGCCGTTTGAGGGGATCCTTCCGCCGGCTCCCCCCGGCCACCGTCGCCGGCGCGACGCGTGCCCTGAAAGTCTCCCGGGATGCCCTCATCCCGCCTAACGTGCCCATCCTCCCGTCCCAACGAGGACGCCCGACGTCGCCACCGAGGGCGCGTCGCGGCCGACCGGCGCTGGCGGAGCGCCGATCGTCCGTAGCAGATCCGAACGTGTGAGACCGTCCCCCGGAGGGTGAGGGCTTATTAATGCTAAGACATGGCTGATGAACTGACATCATGAGCGCCGACGCCGCCTCGAACAACGGACGCGCCGTGGACCCTCACGCGCGCACCGTCGCGACCTTCGACCGGACCTACGCCTTCCGGGTGATGGCGATCATGGCGGTCCTCGTGATGATCGTGATGTACGTGGAGGGGATGCTCACCCCCTCGCTTCCCGGGATCGCGTCGGACTTCCACGTGAGCGTCTCGCAGGTCAGCCTCGTCCTGTCGGTCTACCTCGTCACCGGGGTCGCGCTCAGCCCCATCACCGGAAAGTTGGGGGACGTCTACGGGAAGAAGAGGGTCCTCACGACGGTGCTCGCGATCTACGCCGTCGCCGTCTCCGTGACCGGCTTCTCCCCCTCGTTCGAGTTCATGGTCGCCTCACGCGCGATCCAGGGGGTCGGCCTCACGGTCTTTCCCTTGGCCATGAGCCTGGTCCGCGAGGAGTTCCCCCGGGAGATGGTCCCGCGCGCCCAGGGGATCCTGAGCGGGCTGTTCGGCGCGGGATTCGCCGTCAGCTTGCCGTTGGGCGCGTTCGTCTCGAACGACTTCGGCTGGAGGTTCACCTATCACTCGGCGATCCCGGTCGTCGCGGCCGTCGCGCTCCTGTCGTTCCTCATCTTGCGCGAATCGCCCTACCGGCGACCGAAGGCCTACGTCGACTACGCCGGGGCCGGCATCCTCGCCGTGGCCTTGGCCATGGTCGTCCTCGGGCTCTCCCAGGGACCCGTCTGGGGGTGGACGAGCACGTCGGTCCTGCTCCTCATGGTCGGTGGGGCGGCGCTCCTCATCCCGACCGCCCTCGTCGAGATCTATCAGCACCGCAAGGGGCTCGAGGTCATCCTCGACTTCCCGCTGCTGCGCAAGCGCAACGTGATGGTGACGAACATCATCTTCATCATCAGCGGATTCGGGATGTTCCTCGCCTTCCAGGCCCTCACCTTCCGCCTCGAATATCCGATGCCCATCGGGTTCGGCCTCAGCATCTTTGAGACGGGGCTATCGTTCGTCGCGTTCGCGGTGCCGATGCTCATCTTCGCCCCGCTCGCCAGCTTCGTCGTCACCCGCGTGGGGACCAAGCCGCTCACGATCCTCGGTTGCGGGGTGGGGGCCGGAGGGTTCTATCTCGCCACGCTCGCGAACTCCTTGCCCCAGCTCCTCGGGAGCATGTTCGTGATCGGCGCGGGCCTCGCGGTCATGAACTCCTCCGTGATCAATCTGCTCGTCCTCACCGTCGAGCCGCGCGACATGGGTCTTGCCACCGCGCTCAACGCCGTCTTCCGCAACGTCGGCAGCAGCCTCGGCGCACCGCTCGCCGGATCCCTCATGTCCACCTACACGATCATCGCGTACGGGCAGGTCTTCCCGAGCGCCACCGCCTTCCACGATGCATACCTCCTCGCCGTCGGGGCCACCCTTCTCGCCGGTGTCGCGGCGATCTTCGCCCATGAGATCCTGGGCAAGCGCGCCGTCCGGGAGGCGCTCGCGAGCGACGAGGTCGCTCCGGCCGCCGACACGATCCCTCCTTCCCGGGATGTCGAGCCCACCCCCTCCGCGAACCCGGGGGCCTAGGAGCGCGTAGCGCTACTCCGACCGACTGAGGGAGATCTCTGACAGAACTGTGGGTGACGAGGGTTCCTCCCCTCCTCACCCCGTCTTTCTCTCGCCCTTCGCCCTCAGCCGCCCCATGCTCCG
>JBOGRS010000056.1:0-12959 GCA_050749685.1 Thermoplasmata archaeon | reverse complement strand
GGTCTGACTGCTGTTCGGCGCGTCGTTGATGAGCCTATTCGCGCGCGTCGGGGGCGGGATCTACACCAAGGGGGCCGACGTCGGGGCGGACCTGGTCGGCAAGGTGGAGGCGGGCATCCCCGAGGACGACCCGCGCAACCCGGCGGTCATCGCCGACAACGTGGGGGACAACGTCGGCGACTGCGCCGGCATGGCGGCGGACCTCTTCGAGACGTACGTCGTCACGGCGATGAGCGCGATGCTCCTCGCGCGCCTCATCCCCAGCGTCCTCACCGTCTGGTCGAACGCGATCCTTTACCCGCTGCTCGTGTGCGCCTGGGCGATCATCGCGACGATCCTCGGAGTCTTCTTCGTTCGAATGCGTGCCGGCGGGACGATCATGGGCGCCCTCTACCAGGGGCTCGCCGCGACCACCGTGATCGGGTTCGTCGGACTCTATCTTCTGGACGACTGGTTCATGGGAGGGAGCTGGGGGATCTTCGTCGCGACCGCGATCGGCCTCATCGTGATGATCCTCATCGTCCTCAGCACGGACTATTACACATCCTCGGAGTATTCCCCGGTGCACCGCATCGCCGACTCGGCCCAGGCCGGCGCCGGCCCGACCGTCATCACCGGTCTCTCCGTCGGCCTCGAATCGACCTGGATTCCGGGGCTCGTCGTCGTCGCCGGTACCCTCGGGGCGTTCGCCGCCGCCGGCTGGTCGAACGTGGGCGGCACGATCACCATCGATCCGTCCTTGGGCCTCTACGGAATCGGCCTCGCCGCCGCGAGCATGCTCGCGGTGACCGGGATGATCATCGCGATCGACTCGTTCGGACCGATCACCGACAATGCGGGCGGGATCGCCGAGATGGCGAAGCTTCCGGCGGAGGCACGGGCGGTCACCGACCCGCTCGACGCCGTCGGGAACACCACGAAGGCGATCACGAAGGGCTATGCGATCGGTTCCGCCGTGCTCGCGGCGCTCGCGCTGTTCGCGGCGTACACCTACGCGGCCGCGTCCGCCGAAGGCTTCACGGACCCCGCGAAGTTCACCTCGCTCCTCACGATCTACAACCCGCTCGTCGTCGCGGGCCTCATCATCGGCGCGATCCTGCCGTTCTTCTTCACGTCCTTCCTGATGAACGCCGTCGGCGTGGCCGCGCAGGCGATCGTCTTCGAGGTACGACGTCAGTTCAAGGAGATCTCCGGGATCCTCGAGGGGACGGGAAAGCCCGAGTACGGCAAGTGCGTCGACATCGTCACGGTCACCGCGCTCCGCCAGCTCGCGGTCCCGGCGCTCATCGCCGTCGCGACGCCGCTCGTGGTCGGGTTCGTGCTCGGGCCGGTCGCCCTCGCCGGCCTTCTGCTGGGGGTCATTCTCTCCGGCTTTCCCCTCGCGCTCACGATGACGACGGGGGGCGGGGCGTGGGACAACGGGAAGAAGTACATCGAGAGCGGCCACTTCGGGGGGAAACACTCCGATGCGCACAAGGCCGCCGTCGTGGGCGACACCGTCGGCGACGCGACCAAGGACACCGCGGGGCCGGCGATCAACCCGCTCATCAAGGTCGTGAACACGATCTCGATCCTGTTCATCGTCCTCATCGTCGCGCACTCGCTCATCGGGCTCTACGGGTTCTGAGCCCGCCGTCCACGGGTACGACCCGCCGTCCGGTTCGCTCGACCCGCGCCGGGAGGGGCTTCCGCTCGCCTCGGTTCGCCGGAACCGACTCTTCGAATGGTTCATTAGGCCGTCCGACGTACTCCTTCGGGGAGGTACGTGGACGATGTGCGACACGTGCGGTTGCAAGTCGAAGAAGAAGCCGTAACGCCCCTCGCGATCGAGCACGGGCGATCCCGGACTTCAGGGTGAGCTGGCGCTCGCGTGACGAGGTGCATGCGGCGGTGCCGCATGCGATGGCGGTGTCGGAACTGAGCGTATGCTATGCGTAGTGGCTGAGCGACGAGCGCTCTTTGCGCGACTCCTCGCGCTGTTCGCCGCTCTCCTCCGCGCGCCGCTCGCGCTCGCATTGCTCCTCGCTGACCCAGTCGAACTTGAGGTCCTCGGGGTGGTCGTGGGCGATGAACGCTCCGGCTTCGAACGCCGAGGAGATGATCTCCTCGAGGTTCTCCGCATCGCTCCCCTCGAGACGTCCGGCCGCGCGCCAGTACCAATCGGGTGCCTTCCCGGCCGCCTGCAGATACTCCGTGACCAGGTCGTAGACCGAGGTGCGCTCTTCGGCGACGCGGACGTGCAGGTGCTTGCGCTCGTCCTCGGACGAGGTCGAATCGGGGGTCGGTACCATCGGAAGGGGGACTCCGCGGTTCCCCTATAACTCCTCCTTCGACCGGGACTCCCGAGGGCCGCCCCGCGCTCGCGCCTTCACCCACCGTCCCTCCGACCCCGATGCTTCAAAAGGGCGGGCGACTTGGGTCGGTCGTGTACTCGCCGACCGACCCGGACGATCCCCCCGTCCCCGTGCCGGCGCGCTCCCCGCAGGACACGTCGTCGCGCTTCGTCTACCTCATCACGCGTCTACGCGCGCGTCAGATCACCATGGAGGAGGCGACCGAGCTCTTCGCGATCCAGCAGCAGATGATCCGCCGGGCTCCTCCGCCCGCACCGACCGACGATTCCGCGACCTCCTCGACCACGCCGACGCCGCCCGCCCCTTCGCCCGCCGACCTCACCGTGGGGATGCCGTCCGTCGACGATGCGCTATGGATGACGCTCCTTACGTTGGGTGCCGGCGCGGGCGTCCTGGCAGCGATCCTCAAGCGCGCCCGCGACGGACCGCTCCCGGCGACTCCGGAGCGAAGCGGCGACGTTCGCGGATAGGCACCGACGTGTGACGGACCCCCGCAATTTCGTCTTTGCTCATCTCGCTGACGCGCACGTCGGAGCGTGGCCGCGCGACCCTGAGGTGCGCCGAGCGCTGCGCGAGAGCGTCCTGCGGGCGTTCGATGCCGTGCGCGCCGCACGCGCGGAGTTCCTGCTGATCTCCGGCGATCTGTTCCACACCCCCGTCCCGGAACCGGCGGAAGTGGCGCCGATCGCCGCCGGGCTGCGGGCGCTCATCGCGGACGGGCGGCGCGTCTACGTCATCTACGGTTCGCACGACTACGTCGCGCACCGGACGAGCTGGCTCGACGTCCTCGCCGAGACCGGTATCTTCCTGCGGGCGGCGCCCGAGGCCGTCCGCATCGAGGGGGACCGATGGACCCTCCCATTCCTCATCGACGCGCCCACCGGGGCGGCGATCGCGGGGATCTCGGGCCGCGCCCACGGACTCGACCGAAGCTACTTCGCGGCCGTCGACGCGGAGGCGTTCCGGGCCCACCCGGGATTCAAGGTCTTCCAGTTCCACGCCGCCATCGACGAGTACCTTCCGCCGGGGCTGCGCGAGCACATCCACGGAGTCTCACGCGCGGACCTTCCCGGGGGGTGCGACTACTACGCCGGGGGCCACATCCATTACACCTACACCGGGGAGGGTCCGGAGGGGGGACTGCTCGTCAATCCCGGCGCGGTCTTCGGGACGAACCTCACCGACCTCGAGAACGGGGCGAGCGGGCGGACGCACCAGGGCGTGGTGATCGTGACCGTCACCGACGGCCGGCCGTCCGCCGCGTTCGTCGACACGGCACCGCGGCAGGCGCTGCGCGTCTTCGACGTCGACGTCGCGGGCCGCTCGGCCGAGGAGGCGAAGGCGATCGTCGCCGAGGCCCTCAAGACCCGCTCGACGCCCGGTGGCCTCCTCTTCCCGCGGATCAAGGGGACGCTATCGGACGGGTCGCTCGGCACGCTCGGACTTCACCGCACCGAGACATCGGCCCAGCGACTGGGCGTCGACGCCGTCCATTTCGACCTCCGGGAGGCACAGGGCGCACGCGTCGTCGACGTCCCCGAGCCCGGGAGCGAGTCGGACCTCGAGGCCGACGCGATCGCCCGTCTCCTCGCGACCGCCGAACCGGCGCTCCCCGAACTCGCGGGCGCCCCGGGGGCGGTGCGTGTCCGCGACCTCCTGCGCGAGCTGGGAACGCCACCCGGCGAAGGGGAGGCACGACGGGACTACGTTCACGCCCGCGTGGAAGGCGGCCTCGCCGTGCTGGGATTGCGCGGACGCCGTCAGCCCACGGAGTCCGGCGAGGAGGCGGGGTCCCCACGCAACTGAGACACCTTGCGCTTCGGAACATCCGTAGCTACCAGGCCGCCGAGGTCGATTTCGCCCCCGGAACCACGCTCGTGGCCGGGGACGTCGGGAGCGGGAAGACCTCCCTGCTCTACGGAATCGAGATGGCGCTCTTCGGGTTCGCCGAGGTGGACGCGGCCTTCCTCGTCCGCCATCTCGCCAAGGAGGCGGAGGTGCGTCTCCTCCTGGAGGACGCGACCCACCGCTACGAGCTCACGCGGCGTTTCACCCGCCGATCGCGGCGCGGGAAGGACGTCTTCGAGCTCGAGGAGAACGCCTTTGCGGTCGATGGGGCGAAGCGGACCTACAGCACGACCGAGCTCCGCCAACGGGCGATCGATCTCCTCGGGTTCCCGGACAATCCGAACCCGAGGGCGCACTCCGACCTGTGGCGCTGGGCGGTCTACATCCCGCAGGAACGGATGCGCGAGGTCCTCGATCAGAAGCCGGAGGACCGTCTCGAGACCGTGCGCAAGGCCCTCGGCCTGGAACAGTACCGGACGGCTGCCGACAACGCCCTCGAGGTCGCATCCGACCTACGGCGCACTGCGGTCGCCCGCGAGGACGAGGTCCAAGCGCTCGGCCATTGGGCCGAGGAGCGCCCCCGATGGATCGAGGTGAAGGAGGCGCGGCGGCGCGAGATCATCGCGTCCCTCCCGGTGTCGGAGCAGCTGCGGAGCCGCCTCGCCGACCTCGAGCGCGAAGCCGCCCTCATCGAGGCCGAGCGTCGCGCGATCGCGGAGGAGGAGCGCGAAGGAAAGGCGCTCTCCGAGGAGCTCGCCCACCTCGCCCGACGTATCACGGAGCTCGTCCGCACGACGGCCGGGCGAACCGCAGAAATCGAGCGCCTTCGGGCCGAGGCCGCGAACGTGCCCTCGCCCACCGAGCGCCTCGCGACCTTGCGGGAGACCGAGGCGGCCACCCTCCAGGAACGCGACGCGCTGCGCCACCGTCACCGCGTGCTCGAAGATGCGCGCCGCACGCTCGCCGGCGCCGAGGCCGAGCTTGACGCTGCCCGTAGGGCGGAGGCGTCCGCCACCGACGACCAAGGGCGCGCCCAGGCCGAGCGGGGGGAGGCCGAGGCGCTCCTCGAGACCCTCGCCCGGGAGGGACCGCTGCGCGAACCTCCCGCCCCCACGTCCCGTTCCATCGGAGAGATCGATCGGACGCTCGCCGACGCCCAGAGCGCGATCGACCGGACCCACGCCGAGGTCGTGCGACTCGAGGTGGAGCTCAAGGAGACCGACGAGCTCCTGCGCGCCGGCGTCTGCCCGCGATGTCACCAGGCGGTGGCCGAGGGAGCGTTCTCGAGCCACCGCGAGGAGTCCGCGCGCGCGCTGGCAGAACGTCGGGGCGAGCTCGCCCGCGTCGAGGCGGAGCGGGACCGACTCAAGGAGGAACGTTCCGCCCGCGAACGCTACGAGCGCGATCGCGACCGGTTCGTCCAGGTCGAAGCCCGACGCGACATGGTGCGCAAGAACCTCGCAACCCTCGACGGGCGCCTGTCGGGCATGGCCCAGATGCTGGACGATCGACGTCGCGCTCTCGGCGCGGTGACGGCGAGGGCCGCGGCCGCCGCCACCGACGCCGCGGGGTTCCCGGACGTCGAGCGCGACCTCACCCGGATCGAACGGAAGCTCGACGAACTGGCCCGGGAGGTCGAGGCGATGCTCACGTCGGTCGAACGCGCACGCAGCGCGAGCGATCGCGTGGCCCTCTTGATGGGCGAGGCGGAGCGCGAGCAGCGCGCGATGGAGGAGGCCGCCCAGCGACGGGCGGCGCTCACCCACCGGCTCAGCGAGATCGCGAAGCGCACTCCGCGCGGGCCCGAGCTCGCCCAGCAAAGCGACGAGATCGCCCGGGAGCGCACCCGCATCACCTCCGAGCTCGAGGTGAGCGGACGAAGGATCGCCCACTTGGAGTCCCAGGAAGAGGAGGCGGTGCGACGCATCGCGGAAGCCGATCAGGGGATCGCCGAGCGCGGGCGTGTGAGCGCGATCGTCGCCCATCACCGCGCCCTCGCGCAGTGGCTCTCGGGACCCTTCCGCGAGAGCGTTCTCACGCTCGAACACCGCCTTCTCGCGCGCGCCCAGGACGATTTCGACCGCTCGTTCTCCCGGTACTTCGCGACGCTCATCGAGGACCCCGCCCTGGTCGCGCGGTGCGACGTCGCGTTCACCCCGCTGGTCGAGATCGACGGGGAGTGGACCCCGCCCGAGGCGCTCAGCGGCGGCGAGCGGACCGCGCTCGCGCTGGCCTACCGGCTCGCGCTGGGGCAGGTGGTCCGAAGCGCGGGGCGGCTCAAGCTCGACACGATCATCCTCGACGAGCCCACCGACGGGTTCTCCCCGGAGCAGGTGAGCCGGATGGGCGAGCTCCTCGATGAGATCGGTCTCCCGCAGGTCGTGCTGGTCTCGCACGAAGGGAGCCTCGCGTCCGTCGCCGACCGGATCGTGCGGGTGCACAAGGACGATGGGGTCTCGGCGGCTGAGCCCGATGAGCGGGACCCTCGCCCGCGGTCGGACGCCGCGGTCCGTGAGGCGGGCGCCCCGGCCGCCTCCCCCCTCACTCCCCGACGGCGACGGAGCCGCTCACCGCGCTTGGACGACAGCTCGCCCGGCCCTACCCCAGAAACTCGGTGACCGCCGCCGGCGACCAGACCGCCGTCTCGGCGAGCGCGAGGTTTTCGGAGAGGTGCTCGGGGCTCTTCTGGCCGACCATCGGTCCGAGGGAGCCGGGAGCGGAGCGGGCGAACTGAAGGGCGCTCTGCGCGCTTGTCAGACCCTCGGCGGCGAGACCGGAGTCGGCGAGCTGACCCTGGAAGAGCGGAACGCTCGTGAAGCACCCGACCTCGAGGCGCCGCGCCGCCTCGAAGAGGGTCATCCGCTCCCCGCCGACGACCTGGTTCCTGAGGATGAGCGCCTCCGGCATCCCGACGTTGAACGGGAATTGGACGAAGCGGAAGCCGTGGGACGGCCCCCCGACGCGCCGGGCGAGCGTGACGAGCGATTCGAGGGAGACGTACGTCGGGTCGCCGCGCCGGGCTCGGAGGCAATCCCAGGTGGCGAGCCCGAACGTGGTGATCGCTCCGCTCGCGCGTTGCGCCTCGAGGAACGCGAAGGCGTGTTCGAGGCGCGTGAAGAACTCCTCGCGTCCGACCACGGGAAGCTGAGCGTCGGCCGCGTTGTGGAGGTAGAGAAGGTCGATCGTCGCGACCCCGAGGTTCTGCCGGCTGCGCGTGAGCTGGTCGGCGAGGTAGTCGACCGACATCGCGTGCGAGCCGTCGACGATCTCGGACGGCCGCAGGACGCCGGCATGGATGAGGTGCCGGTCCACCCACCCGTCGATCGGCTCGCCGCTCTCGGCGTCCGGGGCGAGGTAGCCGATCTTGGTCGAGAGGAAGACCTCATCGCGCTGGAGGGTCCCCGCCGCGATGGCGCGCGCCACCGCGCGACCGACGCTGCGCTCGGCCCACTGGTAGCGGTAGTTGATCGCCGAGTCGATGACGTTGACGCGATGGCTGGTGAGGCAGATCCCCGCCGCCTGCTCGACGGCGACGTCGGTCGCCCCGTCCGGGGACCCGATGTAGGTCCCGAGTCCGAAGGAGGAGAGGAAAAGATCCCCCGGTGCGGTCCGGAAATGCTCGAGTGGGATGGCGTGGGCGTGATGCGCCCGCTCCCGGAATCGACGGGTGCCGTCCGGACTCGCCCGGCCCTCGATGCGTTCCACCACGCTCGCGGGTGACGCGCGCGCACAAAAAGGGTTCGGGCAGCGCCCGCCACCGTGATGAACCCGGCCGACGCTCGCGGTCCGACCCCAGGAGGCGACCACGCCCCGCCGCAAGTACGGACACCTGCGTAAGCCCATCCCTCCCGTCCGGCCCGAAAAGTGTCGGTTCTGTCGCCTGAGGCGGCCGTGTCCGGTCCACGGGCGGCCGATCGACGAGTGGGCTGTTGCTGACGGAGGTGCCTTTATCCGGTCCGTCCGTGGGTCGACGATCGGCGTCCGCTTTCTCTCCCGAAATTTGCGTATCTTTCGTAGGATCACATTGGCGACCTTGGTCCACACCCAAGGCTCCGCGCGATCGTTCGATCTGGCCACATCGTCCAGGACGGCTTGCTTCAGCTCCGGAAATGATTGGACCAAAAAGCCTTCGGAGCGGTGGCCCGCCACCCAACTTTGCATCTCTCCGAGTCGTCACATTCCCGCTGTCCGAAAATCTGCTAACGAACTCCACACCAACTGGTCAAGAACGCTCCGGAGCGGGACCGGCTCCGATCTCGAGGATGATCCATATCTCCCCGTCGCGGAGACACCGGGCACGCGTCAGGCTATTCAGAGAGGGGTAGCCTGGACCCGGAAGGCAACGGAAACGGGGGGCGGAGGTGGCCCTGAGCCCCAGGGATTCGAGGTGCAGTTGTGGCATCCCGTACTATTCGAAACAGGGTGACTTGAGTTTCCGCTCCACCCAGGCGGCGGTCCCTGTCCAACAGAACTCGAATTCGAGGGTGTAGGACTAGTCGCTCCGAGCGGAGAGAGGTGGACCGCCCCCGACGCAAATCCTAGGCTCAAACCGACCAGCGCTATCAGGACCCCGCAAACGATCCCCACATTTGCGAGTTCGCCGAAACGCGAAGCGGGCCGGGAAGCCTTTGGCTTGTATCGAGTCACGTTCTCTTTCATGATTTCACGTTAGGTGGTCCCGTTCTTGCCCCAGTAACTTAAGTGACCGTGAAGTACAACATGAACGTGGTGTGCTCGGGCGGGGTAGTCGGTGCGATGATCGTTGTCCACCCCCCATAATAGAGTCCGGGGGATGCTGTGGAGAAGGGTGAATCGAAGTAGCTCGTTGGTGAATTGGGCGGTCGACGAGGTGGTGGAAAAAGGAGCGGCCCCGGGACCAAGTGGGAAGTTGCTGGCGTTCAGCCGGCGCAACCGTTAGGGTTGGCACGAGTCGATTATCCATAGAATTTGCAACCCCGGATATAACGGTACCTACTTCGGCGATATGCCCCTAGGTGTCGAGCGCCGCGACCTCGTGCGTTGTCCGCGCTAGCCCGACGGTCGTCGCGACTTCGACCCCGAGGGCCATGGGAACGAACGGGCGCGCGCCCGCGCGCCTCCGGATGCCGGGGTGGGGTCGGGACCGAGAATGAGCGGCCGGGCGACCTGGGTATCCAGCTGGTCGGTCCACCGCTCGAGCTGGCGCATCAGCGCGGGAGCGATGCGGCCCCGCGCCTTGGCCATGCGGGCCTCCCACCGGAAACGCGACTGCTCCCACCGATAGAGCGCCTGGGGGTAGGTCGCATCGTAGAGGAGCGCGCGTCCCCCGTTCCCTCGGGTCGAGGGGGCGCGGCGGTTAAGCTTCCCCTTGACGGCCTCGTAGAAGCGGGTCCCGGGGACCGGAACGGCGATCGAGACGGAGTATTCCTCCGGGCTGAAGCGCCGGAACAGGCGCAACGTCGCGTCGATGTCGTCGAGCGTCTCGCCGGGATACCCGAGCATCAGGAACCAGAACTGGCGGATCCCCTCGCGCCGAAGGCTTTCCGCGGTCCGTTCGACCTGGCGGAGCTGCGTCCCCCGGTTCATCAGGTCGAGCATCTTCTGGCTCCCCGACTCGACCCCGACGTAGACCCGCTCGAGACCGGCCTCGCGCATGCGGCCCAACAGGTCCGGTTTCAGGAGGTCGACGCGCGCGAGGCACTCGAACCGCATCCCGAGGTCGTCGGCGATCATCCGGTCGAGGAGCTCATCGATCCAGCGTCGGGAGATGGCGAAGACGTCGTCGCAGAACCTCACGTAGTCCACGCCGTATCGTTCCTTGAGGGCCCTCAGCTCGTCGATCACCCTCGACGGGCTCTGCTGGCGGAAGGTCCGCCCGAAGGTCGGCTTCGAGCACCACGAGCAGTCGAACGGACATCCTCGGGAGGTGAGCACGGCCGCACGACGTTCCCCGGTCCGAGCCGACCACCGCCCGAGGTAGGCTTCCATATCGACGAGGTCCCACGCCGGCAGCGGCAACGCATCGAGGTCCTTGACGAAGGCGCGGCGCGGTCCGTAGATCGTTCGTCCCCCCGACCGGACGACCAGACCAGGAGTCCCCACGACGGACGCTCCGGTGTGCCGTCGACGCGCGAGGTCGAGGAGGGTCACCTCGCCCTCGCCCAGCGCGACGGCGTCGAACCCGAGGTCGAGGTAGAGGTCGGGGCGCGACGCCGAATCCGGCCCGCCCGCGACGCTGTAGACCTGGGCGCGGCGGGCGATCCCGGCGATCTCCCCCGCGCGGTCCTGGGTCAGCGTCTTCGTGTGGACGCCGACCACGTCGGGCCGGAACGTCCTCAGTTCCGCCGCGACGCGTCGCGCGTCCCGCTCGAAGGTGAGGTCGACGATCCTCACGTCGCTGCCCTCGTCCCTCAGGTACCCCGCGAGCGTGAGGAGGCTGAGCGATGGGTAGAGCTCGAGGAATTTTCGCTCCATCGGGTCGTGCCGCGATTGGTACGGGTCGACGAGCAACACCCGCGGCGCCGGGGAAGCGTCGGCGCGGGGGGGTGCGAGGTCGAGGGAGCGCTCAGGCATTCCGCCGAAGCCCCCGACGCGTCGCGAGGCGTCCGCCGGTGATCGCTCCGACAGGGCAGTAGGGAACGCAGAGCCCGCAACCGGTGCAGTGCGGAAGGATCACGAGCCGGTCCGGCCGAAGCTCCATCGCGTTCGGCGGACAGACCCCGGTGCACAGCCCGCAGAGCACGCACACGTCGTCGTCGACCTGGATCACGGGTCGCTCCCGCCGCCCGACGCGACCGGAGCGACGGGGGTACCCGACGCCGCCGCGGAGGGATGGAGGGCGCGTCCGAGGGCCGCGAACGAGGTGAGGGCGCACTTGACCCGGACCGGGGATAAGGGGATCCCGACGAGTCCGAGGACATCCTCGCGCGTGAGATGCGATGCCTCGTCCAACGTGAGCCCCTTCACCTTGGACGTGAGGAGCGACGCGGTGGCAACGCTGATGGCGCACCCGTCGCCCGAGAACTTGACCTCGTCGATCCGAGCGCCCGCCGGGTCGAGCTTGAGTTGGACCAAGAGGTGGTCCCCGCATAGGGGATTGCTCTCCTCGCCTTCGCGGTCGGCGACCTCGAGACGACCGAAGTTCCGCGGGGAGCGATAGTGCTGCAGGATGATCTCCTGGTACATGTCATACGCCATCGCAGGACCCTCCTCGACCTCGGCGTCCGGACCTACCGTCGGCCGGGTATAAAGTGGGCGTGGCCCATCGAGATCCGGCCGGAGAGCGCAGGTCGAACTCCACCGACGCGCGCGTACCGCCGCACGCTTTATAAGCACACCGTCGTGTGTAAATCCGATGGCCGTCGCGCGCATGGAGTCGTGGGTCTCCCCGCACCATGTGGACGAGCTTGCGGCCGCCCTCCACGACCCGGCCGAGTTCGCCGAGCGACGGCGCAAGGCGCTTTCGCTCGTGGCCGAGCTCCCCCTCGAGCCCAACCCGCTGTATCGAAAGTACGGCTACTTCGCGGGGGTCGATCTCACCGGGATCGACGCCCTGCCGAAAGGCGCCCCGGTCCCCCTTCCCCCCGCCCTTCCCCACACCGTGCGCGTCGTCCACGATGCGAGCGGGACCCGCATCGAGAGCCCGACCTCGGTGCGCGACGTGGGGGTCACCGCGACCCCGCTCGCCGAGATCTGGTCCGGCCCTCCCGAGGAACGCGCCGAGTTCCTCCGCGGTACCGAGGTCCCATCGGACCGCCTCAGCGCGCTGGGCCTCACCCTCCTCAACCGCGGCTACCGGCTCGTCGTGCCGAACGACTGCCCGCGACCGGTCCATGTCCAGGATATCACGGTCCTCTCCCAGCCCCACGAGGCGCTCGATGTCCGTCGGTCGTTGAAGGTGGGCAAGGACGCGCGCCTCCTCGTGAGCGAGGAGGTCTATAGCGCCGCGTCGGGTCCCGGGCACCAGCGGCTGTACGGATCCTCGGTCGACGTGGACGCCGGTCCGGGGTCCCAGGTGGCGTACCTTACCGTGCACGCCCCCGATCCGCAGGCGGTCTCGGCGTACGCACGCCACGCCACGACCGAGGCCGGGGCGAAGTTGGGGTGGATATGGACCGGATTCGGGGGGTTCCGGACGAAGGCCCGGAACCGCACGACGCTGCGGGGGAACGGGTCCGACGTCGAGGACCTGCAAACGTTCTTCGGCGACGGGGACCAGTCGTACGACAGCGCCGTCGACCTCACCCACACCGGGACCGACACCCACGGGCAGTCGATCACCCGCGGAGTCTTCAAGGACCGCGCGCGCGGGATGAGCCGCGGCCTCGTGCGGATCGAGAAGGAGGCCCGCAAGACGATCAGCTACATCTCCGAGCATGCGATGCTCCTCGCCAAGGGAGCGCGCTCGGACACGATCCCGATCCTCGAGATCCTGTGCCGGGACGTCAAGGCGACCCACTCGACCTCGGTAGCTCCCGTCGACCCGGAACGGGTGTTCTACCTCGAGTCCCGGGGTCTACCGAGGAGCACCGCGATCCGAATGATCGGGGAGGGGTTCCTCTCCCACGTGCTTGAGCGCGCCCCGATCGCCAATCTGCGGGAGCTCCTCTATCCCACGCTCGCCGTCCGGTGGGACGGGGGCATGCCGGTCTGGCAGGACGGTGATTTCCCGAGCCTCCCCGCGCTCCATTTCTCGGGGACCGATGTCGGGACGGACTGGCGGTTCGACGCCAAGCTGCGCTGAGGGGACGCCCGAGAGCGTCGGTCGCCCGCCGGCGC
>JBOGRS010000055.1:0-13322 GCA_050749685.1 Thermoplasmata archaeon | reverse complement strand
TCCCAGATCCACGGCGTGGGACCGTCAAGCCGCACCCGGGCCGACCACCCCCGGGCCCGGGCCGCCAAGGCGAGCCCCATCGGGTGGGCGCCAGGGCATGCGACGGCCGTCGACTCCCTCCATATCGCGAGCTCCTCGCCTCGACGTGACCGTGGGGGTTTCCACCCGAGATTCGCAAGGACCCCGCCGAGGGCCGCCGCGCCGCACGTGAAGGAGAACGCCTGGTGCCAGAACGCCGTGCGCGGCATGTTCGACTCCCACATTCGGTAGGCCGTCTTCATGACCCCACGGTCAAGCGACCTTGACGCGCCGAGAGTAGCGAGCATTCTGGGATGGCGGCGTCGCCGTGGAAACCGCTCCCGATCCGTTCGCACGACCCCTCGGCCGGACCCGGTCGGGGGAATGCGAAAACTTCCGAACCCCGAGACCGTGGGTCCGGTCGCGGGCGTCGTCCTGCGGAAAGCCGGCGTCTCCCGCACGGCGCCAAACTGCCATCGCCGATTCGCTGATTACCCGGAACCTCCTTCGCATCGTGGTGGAGTCCAAGCGCCTGTCCAGGCTACTCGGGTTTGTCGCGTACGTGGGCCTAGCCCTCGTCCTCATCTCCATCTTGGGTCAGGCTTACCACCTGTTCCTGCTCGCGATCCCGGGATTCCTCCTCCTGATCATCGGCGGCTTCGGATTGATCGGGGTCGCCCATCGGGAGTCGATGCGTCGAGTCGCGTCCCCCCCGACGCTCCCTCCCCCGACCTTCACCGGGTTCCCCATCGTAGGGCACCCCAATCTGACGGGCTTTGCTCCTCTACCCCCGCCGCCTCTCGAAGGCGTGACGACGCCGCTGGTCCAAGCGACGGATCTCCGAACGGACCGGAAGTTCGACCTCTCGACCGAGTACCGGCAGTACCGGAAGCAGATGCGCGTTCCCGTGCTCATGCGGATGGGCCTTTACGCCTTCCTGATCGGGCTGGGCGGGTGGGCCGCGGGGGAAGGGTTGTGGTTCGGGAGCATCTCCGGTGTCATCTTGGGCAGTCTCTTCATCGCGCTCGGGGGCGTCCTGATGGTCGTCGTTCGGGGAATCGGCCGAGGGGTGGACTGGCTGATGGTCGGCCCATCCGGCATCACCGCCCATCTCCGTCCGACGACGCTCGTGGCCTTCCCGTGGGCTAGTCCCAGGTTCGGAATCCGGATCACCGAAACGTCGAAGGAGGCGAATCAGGTACTTCGCCCCGGACAGGACCGGGCGACCTACCGGTTCTTTACCGGTCGCGGCTCGGGGATGGGAGGAGGAGCCCGCGTCTTGACCGAGATCCCGGCGGAGTGTGCTCGACTCATCCTGTCCCACGCGCAGTCGCACGGCCTCACCATCAGTGATCGGATGGAGGGGCCACCGGGTACCGTCTCCCAACGGCGGGTCTACCGAATCACGTCGACGGGACCCTTTGGCGGATAACGTCGGTCGGATGGTCCCGCGGCGTCTATTTCGCATCCCTTCGCGATCCAATGGAACGTGGAGTACGACGGCGGAGGTCGAGCGCAGGCACTCGCCCTCGAGCCGGTCGACGAGTCCGGTCCCATGGATGCATCCTGGAGGCCCCGCGCCGCGGCGATGACGGCAATACAGATTAGACGCAACCGATGGGTCGGCGCCCGATGAGAGAACGTAGGGTGGGCCTCGGGACGCGGTCCGAACTCACTCGAAGTGGACCACCACCATTCTTCCTAAGGACGCCTCGGACAGGCCGCCCGCGCTCCCTCGTATCGAGCAATCGGGAGGTTGGCGTTTCATGGCCGCCAATGCGCCGTTCGCCGAACCGCCGAATGCGTCCGATCGGTGGGCAACCTCCGTATTCGGGAATATTCCTGCCGTGTATCCGCGGGGCCTTCTTATAGCTCGAAGTCGCCCGGACCATCTGATGGCCGAGCCGTTCCAACCTCCGACCTCTTCGAGTCCGACCTGGCCCCCAGCCGAGAGCCCACCTGGGGGGAGAACGAGGCGGCCATGAGGACCTTGGTCGGCCGCGGCGGGCCCCCAACGTGTCGAGGACGACGACTCTACCTTGTTGTCCTTCTGGTGGGTCTCCTCGTCCTCCCGAGCCTTCTGGCGATCGGCCTCGGCTTCCCCGCCACTCTCGCTGCCCCTCCTCAGGCGGCCCGGTCGAGTACCGCCGAGATGTCGCCGGCCCTCCACCTTCCGACGCGCTCCGGACCGCTCTTCCCGGCCCCGCACGGCCCTCCCGATCCGATGACGTCCTTCCCAACGTCCGCCGCCGTCAGTTCCGAATTTCAGCATCGAACCGAGGTGCGCGCGCTGGTCGCCCTCGGCCCGGCCGGCTATTCGTATGCGTCCAGTGTTGCCTGGCTGGCCTATGCGCCGTGGGACAGTTCATTCTACGTCGCCGCCCCCCCGTCGAGCGTGGACCAGATCCTGGCCTCCAACTCGACCTTGGTGAAGGTCATCCCGGTCGGGAGCCAGCCCTTCGGCGTGGCGGTCGACCCTCTCATCCAGGAGGTGTACGTGACGAACACCCAATCCAACAACGTGACCGTCATCAACGGGACCTCCCAGACCCCCGTCGCGAGCGTGGATGTCCAGACTCAGCCCGAAGGGATCGCGTTCGACCCGGCCAACGGCACGTTGTTCGTCGCGGACAACGGTTCGAACAACGTCACCGTGATCCACGCGTCGAACCGCGCGATCCTCGCGAACGTCTCGGTCGGCCAGAGCCCGACGGGTGTCGCGTGGGACAACTCCACCAACCGGATCTTTGTCACCAACCGTGGCTCCGGTTCGGTCACCGTCCTCGACGGGGGAACCCACCGCGTCATCACGACCATCGCCGTTGGGTCCCTTCCGTACGGCATCGCGGATGACAATCTCACGGGTAACCTCTACACAGCCAACGAAGGGTCGAGCAACGTGAGCGTCATCCATGCCGCGACGGCCACCCTCAACGCGACGGTCCCGGTCGCAGCGTATGGCTACACCCCGGACCTGCAGGGAGTCGCGTACGACGCCCTGCACCGGATCGTCTGGGTGACGGCGGGATCCTCGGCCGTGGCCATCAACACATCGCTCGAACGCGTCGTCGACGAGATCGCGTACGATCCGGCGGGCGTGGCCATCGATCCCACCAACGGCAACGTGTGCGTCACCAACAGTGCGAACGTGACGTTCGGATGCTTCGTATTCACGTCCGGGTGGGTGACCCCCGAGTCGAATATCACGTTCTTCGAGAGCGGATTGAGTTCCGGCACGTCCTGGGACGTAACCCTTTCGGGGTCCGGCAGCGTTACCCAATCCGGAACCACATCGACCATCGTCTTTGGTGTGGATGCATTCCATTGCCCGTGGTTCTGCTACAACTATTCCTACACGGTAGGTCCGGTTTCGGGGTACGGCGCCTCCCCCGCCCAGGGCAATGTTCATTCGTCGACCCGGGCGGATTCGAACGCTTCGGTCGTCTTCACCGCGAACGGACAGTACCTGGTCACCTTCTCCGAGAACGGATTACCGTACGCCACGGCCTGGTCCGTCACGCTGGGGGGATCGCGCTATGCTTCGACCGGGACGACGATCCAGTTCGCCGAGGGCAACGGCTCGTACAACTTCACGGTGGGAGGGTTAGCGGGATGGAACGCCTCCCCCGCATCGGGCAGCCTCAGCGTGAACGGGAGCTCCGCGAACGTGTCGATCGCCTGGACCAAGCTCACCAGTGGGGGTGGGGGGCTCTACGGCGTCACGTTCTCCGAAAGTGGACTCCCGAACGGAACCCAATGGTCGGTCACCCTGCAGACGTTCGGAAGTTCAGGTTTGGTGAACTCCACCAACGGATCCTCGGGGCCGCAGATCGGGTTCTTGGAGGCGAACGGCACGTACGCGTACGGCATCGGGGGGGGGCCTTCGACCGCAGGCTGGCACGCCACCCCCGCGAACGGGACCTTCCTCGTCTCGGGGAGCGCCGTACAGCTTTCCATCCGGTGGACCCAGCTCAACACGTATGCCCTGACATTCATCGAGAGCGGCCTCCCGAACGGGACCTTGTGGAACGTCAGCCTTCCGGGGTCCGCGACCGTCCCCGCGGCGCTCGCGTCGACCACGTCGTCGATCACGTTCTCCGAACCGAACGGGACGTACCGCTTCGTCGTACCCATCCGGTACGCCTACGGGGTCCCGGAGTACTCCCCCTACCCGTCCACCGGAAACATCACCGTGGCCGGTGGACCGGTGAGCTACGCGATCGCTTTCCGACTCTCCACCGGTTTCTACCCCGTGACGTTCCATGAGCACGGCCTGCCCGTTGGGACCAGCTGGAGCGTCGGACTCGCCGGGCAGGCCGTCCAGTCCACCAGCACCTCGATCGCGGTCGCCGAGCTCAACGGAACGTACAACTACTCCGTCGGCGCCGCCACCGGCTACGCGGCATCGCCCACCTCGGGGACTCTGACGG
The DNA here is from genome assembly GCA_050749685.1 of Thermoplasmata archaeon. GTDB lineage: Archaea > Thermoplasmatota > Thermoplasmata > Lutacidiplasmatales > UBA184 > Lutacidiplasma. The sequence continues at coordinate 8,874 of JBOGRS010000055.1, read as the reverse complement.
TCCGGGGCGCCGCGGTCAACGTCTCCGTCGCCTTCGCGCTCGCGAGCGGGTACTATCCGGTCACGTTCAGCGAGAGCGGTCTTGGTCCGGCGACCGAATGGACGGTCACCCTGGGGGTGACCACCCTCGCGTCCGTGAACGCGTCCATCGCCTTCGCCGAGTCCAATGGCTCGTACGCCTTCGTCGTCGGACGCGTCGCCGGCTACCAGGTCGTCCCATCGAGCGGAACGATCCTGGTGAACGGTTCGGCCCCCGCCACGATCCAGGTCGCCTTCAATTCCACGAACCGGTATGCCATCACGTTCCGTGAGACCGGTCTCCCAAACGGCACGGGTTGGGCGGTCTCGATCGGTAGCCAGCTCGAGAGCTCCCTCACGGACCACCTGACCATCCTCGAACCGAACGGAACGTACGGGTACCTTGTCCTGCCGGTCCCGGGATTCACCACGACCGAGTCCGGGTTCGTCGATGTGAACGCGTCCAACCAAACCTTGGCCGTACGATTCGCTCCCGCGACCTACCCGGTGATCGTCATCGAGTTCGGGCTGCCCAACGGCACCAACTGGAGCGTGACCGTGACGAACGTCACCCTGGGCATCAACGTGACCTACTCGACCAGCGGGAGCGCGCTCATCCTCTACCTGCCGAATGGGACCTATTCGCTGAGCGTCACGGCGAACGGCTACTCGGCCAACGTCTCGTCCCCGTGGTTCACGGTGGCGGGGAGCGTGATCGGCGGGAGCCCCACGGTCCACTTCGCAACCTCGACGACCCAGCCCGTTCCTCCGCTCGACCTCCTGCGTTCCTCGCCGTTGCTATGGACGCTGGTCGTCCTCGTGGCGATCCTCGCGCTCCTGGGAGCATCGGTCCTGATGCGGCGGCGCGCGGCCCGGCGGGAAGGCGAAGGGTGGATCCGGGAACTGACGACGCACGACGAAACCCGCGGTCCCCCATGAGACGGCGAGGCGATCCGGCCTCGGACCGATCGGAACGGGTCGCGGCACCACTTGCTTAATGCCCGCCCCCGGCATTTCGGAGGTCCCTTGAGCCTGACCGAGCTCGTGGCGATTGGCGGTGCCGGCGTGCTTGTGGGTTGGATGGCGCATTGGCTGTTCGGTAGGGGCTGGCGGACCCTCGCCTCGCTCCCGCCCCACCGCACCGCGCCGCGCCTCGACCCTCCCGAACACCACGTGGACGCGCCCATCGGCGGGTCGGGGGCGCCGTCCATCGAAACTCCACGGCTCTCCGAAGGGGCCAGCACGGCGGGACGGGTGATCCTGCATCTCTACAATCTGGGCCGTCTGGGTGCCGATGAGATCGGGGCCGTGGGCTTCACCCAACGAGGCATGAGCGCGGCGCTCGCGCTCCGTCAAGGAACGCTCGCCAAGGTCCTCTCGCGTCTCAAGGCGACGGGAGTGCTGGTCGTCGATCGCCGTCACGTGGCGGGTGAATCTCGCCGCATGAACGTCTACCGATTGACTTCGCTCGGCGAGTCCGTGGCCCGGGACTTGCGCCGCAACCTGCCTCCACCGCGCCGAACCATCGACGCACCGGTGGCGTCCGGTCGTTGAGCATCGCCGGTCGCCGCACGCCCATTTCTCCGGTCCCGCTAGGAGCCTAACGCGTCGGCCTCGGGCGCGTCACCATCCACCCCGCAAGGGGCGGGACGGCACTCCGTCGTCGACGCGTAGGCTCAGCCGCGGCCGCGGCCAGCGGGGGGCGAGAGTTGGGCGAGCCCCGCATTCGACTCCGTGCATCCTACGATCGTGACCGTGGTTCGACCCATGAGATCGCCCCTGCGCTGGCCGTCGCCTCAACGCACCCTCGATCCACCGGCCAACCCATGCTACCTACCAGGGGTCGCGTGGACGTGTCCGCCTGAGTGGGCATGGATTGGGGCGAGCTGAAGGAAGGCGCGCTCCACCACCTCGCTGAGGGCCGGGTGGATGTGCATGCCGTCGAGGATCGGGCGGGCGCTGCGCGACGGAGTGTAGAGGAGGTTGACGACCTCCTGCACCAGGATGGACGCCTGGGGACCGACGACATGGGCACCGAGGATCGTCGTTTCCTTCGCATCCACGATGACCTTGACGAAGCCGTCCTCGGCACCGATCGCCTCCCCCTTGGCCGTCTTGCGGTATTCGTACCGGCCCACGAGGAGCGCCTCGGCCCCGAAGCGCTCGATCGCCTCGGGCTCGGTGAGGCCGACGGCGCCCACCTCGGGCTCGCTGAAGACCGCGTGCGGCACCGCGTGGTAATCCACCGGCCGGTGCTCCCCCCCGACGAGGTTCCGATAGAGGACGAGCGTGTCGTGGTTCGCCCGGTGCTTGAACTGGGCCCCGCCCGTCGCGTCCCCGAGCGCCCAGATCCCGGGCTGGCTCGTCTCGAGGTACTCGTTCACCGTGATCCATCCGTGGGAGTCCGTCGCGACGCCTCCGCGCTCCGGCTTGAGGCGATAGGCCGTCGACACGCGGCCGGTCGCCACGAGGATGATGTCCGCGTCCACCCGCTCGGTAGCGGCACCGGGGCCGCGGGCCACCTCGATCGAGTGACCCTTTCGGCCGCCGGGGACGACCCGGGGGACCGAACGTCCGAGAAGGAGCCGTACCCGTCGCCCGAGGGCCCGTTCGACCGTGGCGGAGACCTCGGGGTCCTCGCGCGGAAGGAAGCGGGGGTTGCGGCCGATCACCGTCACGTCGCTCCCCATGCTCGCGAAGAAGTGGCCGAACTCGGCCGCGATGTACCCTCCCCCCAGGATCGCGATCCGGCGGGGAAGCTCCGTGAGGCCGAAGATCTGGTCCGTCGTCAGCGGATGGGAGTCCGCGAGCCCGGGGATCGCCGGCATGGCGGGCTCCGAGCCGAGCCCGAGGAGGATCCGGGCGGAGTGGAGGGTCTCCCCCGTGCCGAGGGAAAGGGTGTACGGCGCGGTGAACTCGGCGGACGTCGGGAAGAAGTCGAGGTCGGGCGAGTGCGAGAGCCCCTGGCGGATCTGCGCGATGTCGGGATCGATGTGCGCGTGCAGCCGCGCCATCACCAGGTCGAAGTGCACCGTCGTTCTCGCGACGGAGATCCCGAACTCCTGCGCGCGCTCGATCGTCCGGGCGACGTCGGCGACGCTCGTGAGCATCTTGGACGGAATGCATCCTCGCGTGAGACAGATGCCGCCCGGTGTGTCCTTTTCGATGAGCGCGCCGCGGGTGCCGGGGTGGGCCCGCAACCATGCGTCGAGCACCGAGATCCCCGAGCCCGATCCGATCGCGATGAAATCGTACTCGCGGGAGGCGATGGGGCGGGGGGACGTCGTGGAGGTGGGCGAGACACGCGCGGACATCCCACCCCCCATGGAGGGTCGGAAGAAGGACGTTGCGGGCCCTTGGAGGTCCTCGGGGGGTCCAATCCCTCCGACACCAAGGTGTTTTTTGCTGTCGAGGGTGGGCCGGACGTGGACCTCATCCTTCTTCTTGCCGCCCTCGTGATCCTGGGGGCCGGGGCGGGCCTCGTGGGTTCGCTCGCGGGACTGGGCGGCGGCCTCGTCATCGTCCCGCTCCTCGTCGTGGTCTTCCAGGTCCCGCTGGTGGACGCGATCGGGGCGAGTGCGGTCAGCGTCCTCGCGACCTCTGCGACGACCGGCGCGGCGTACGTCGAGGACCGCCTCACCGACGTCCGGATCGGCATGTTCCTCGAGATCGCGACGGTCCCGGGGGCCCTCCTCGGGGTCATCGCCACGCTCGCGCTCGCGAGGCTCGGGCTCGCGTCCGCGCTCCTCGTCCTCTTGGGGATCATCCTCCTCGCCACGCTCCCGGGAAGCTGGCGACGACGCGACGCACGGGACCTCCCGCCTCCCCCTCCCGACGCACGATCACGTCGGCTCGGACTTCGGGGGATCTATCACGACCCGCGCCTTGGACGGGACATCGAGTACCAGGCCGGGCGCACGACGCCCGCCCTCGCAACGATGTTCGGCGCGGGCATCGTCTCGGGCATGTTCGGGATCGGGAGCGGTGTCTTGAAGGTCCTCGCCCTCGAGCGCTTCCTCGGACTTCCCCTTAAGGTCGCGACGGCGACGAGCAACTTCATGATCGGCGTCACGGTGGCGGCCAGCGCCGGCGTGCTCCTCCTCGCCGGCGACGTGAACCCGGTCCTCATCGCCCCGGTGGCGTTGGGAACCGTCGCCGGGTCGTACCTGGGGAGCCGGATCCTCCCGGGCCTGAGCTCCACCATCCTGCGCCTCATCTTCCTCGGCGTCGTCGCGGTCCTGGCCGCCGAACTCATCGCCCGCGGGGTGGGCCTCGGATGAGCGCCGCCGACGGCCGGTCGCCGGCCCTTCCCCCGATCGCGTACCACCGGATGGCACTCGTCCTGCGGGTCGGCCTCGCGATCGCCGGCGGGTTGCTGGCGGTCGCCCTGGTGGCCTACCTGCGGGACCACCCGGGAGGGACGCTCCCGTCCATCCTCGAGCACAACCCCATCGGCGCCTACCTCGACCCCGTCGGACTCGTGTCGGGCCTGATGCAGGTCCACGCGCAGGCGTTCCTCACGCTAGGGATCCTGGTCCTCGTGGCCACACCGCTCGCCCGCGTCGCCACCGGATGCTACTACTTCGTCCGTGGCGAGGACCGGCCGCTCGCGCGCATCTCGGCGATCGTTCTGGTCCTGCTCATCGTCGGGATCCTCGTCCTCGGGCCGCTCCTTCGCTGAGGAGCGCCTCTCGGAACCTCGGACCTAGGTCAGGACGGTCCGATGGGCGGCGACTTCAGCGCGGGCCGCCTGCACCCGCTCGACCGCGAGGTGTTCGCGGGCCTCACCGACGAGGTCGGAGAGGTGCTCGCCCTCGAAACAGAGCGTCGTCCCGTGGACGAGGCAGATCCGGCAGGCGGCGAGGTGGCGGTCCCACTCCTCGAGGCGATGCTCGAATCGGCTCTCCCACACTGCGACGCCCCGCGACGAGGCGGAGACGTGCGTCGGGGATTCCTCCTCCAGGGCGGCTACCGTCACGCTCACCATGTCCTCACCAGCCATCGGAGGGTTGCGCGAATTAGATAGTCCCACGGTCAACGCCACTTGAGCCGCCCGCGCCCTCCCCTCCCATGCGGCGATGCACGGCGCGTGGGGAGGAGGCAGCGCGGCCGACGGCCCGCCCCGGGGGTGGTTCGGGTTGGCGGGGGTCGTGGAGGCGATCTATTTTACGCCGAAGTGCGAAACGTACTCCTCGATGCGGGTCAAGAGCTCGCTCAGCGGCATGGTCGAGTCCTCGCGAACCCACTCGAGCTCGATCATCGGGCGGTCGGGTCCCTGCGAGACGGGCAGCGTGAGCGTGACCGTGACCTTGCGGGGGTTCATCTTCACGATGTCGCCGATGGCGCGGTCAGTCGGTCGGGCGGCCGATCCCTTCGGTGGATTGTCGGGCATGCTATCGCCCCACGCGGCTCCCCTTACTTCAGGATTCCCCGCCACGAGACCTCAAGGGGTTGGGGGGCTCCCTCACGCTCGGGACGATGGCCGATATCGCTCTCGTGACCTCGAGGGACTGGCCGAACCTCGTCCCGGACGACCGTTTGCTCCTGGACGCCCTCACCGGGCTCGGGTGGAGCGCCGAGCCCGCGGTCTGGTCGGACCCTTCCTATCCCTGGTCGACGACGCAATGCGCCGTGGTGCGATCGACGTGGGACTACAGCCGGGACTATGGGCACTTCGTCGAGTGGATCGATCGGACCGCATCGCGGACGCGCCTCGAGAATCCGGGGCCGGTGCTGCGATGGAACAGCCACAAGTCGTACCTCCGCGACCTCGCCCTCGCGGGCATCGAGACCGTCCCGACGCGCTGGATCGGTCGTGAGTCGCCCCCCACGATCCTCGACCTCTTCCCGCCGGGCGGGTGGACGGACATCGTCCTCAAGCCGGCAGTCTCGGCGGGCGCGTACCGGACTCGGCGGTTCACGGTCGACGCCTCCGACGCGGCGCTCGAGCACCTCCGTACCGTGATCGGGGACACCGAGGCCATGGTCCAACCGTTCCTCCGCGCGTTCGAGTCCGAGGGCGAGCATTCGCTGGTCTACCTGGACGGCGTCTTCACCCATGCGGTCCGGCGCGCCGCGGGAATGGGATCGGTGCACCATCTCGACGCGTACGCCCCGATCGTGGCGACGTCCACCGAGCGCGACCTCGCGGCCCGGGTCCTCGCCCGTGCGCCTCCCGACCTCCTCTACGCTCGCGTCGACCTGGTGACGCTCGACGACGGACGTCCGGTGCTTGGGGAGCTCGAGGTCATCGAGCCCCTCCTCTTCCTCGCCGCGGACCCTGGGCGCGCCCCCACCACCTTCGCTCGAGCGATCACCCGTCGACTGGAGCACGGCCCGAGCGTCCCGCCGGCCGCACGATAGGCGGAAAGCCTCGGGTGCGACCCGTGTCTCGAGGACGAGCGGGACGACCCGCTTCGCGCCGTTCGGGGTCCTCGGACCGGTCCACGGCGCGTCGATACCGAGCCGAACGGCCCGAACGCCGAGGGCGTCAAGCGGGCCTGACTGACCCTTGATGACTCCGGCCACGATGTGCAGCATGGGGATCGGCCATGATCGAGATTCGTTTCCACGGACGGGGCGGCCAGGGGGCCGTCGTGGCGTCCGAGCTCCTCGCGCAGGCCGTCTTCCTGGACGGTCGCGTTCCCCAGAGCTTCCCGTTCTTCGGGGTCGAACGCCGAGGTGCCCCGGTGACCGCCTTCGCGCGCGTCGACGATCGACGCATCGATCTACGGACCTCGGTCACCGACCCGGACATCGTGGTCGTCCTCGACCCCGGCCTGCTCACCGCCGTCCCGGTGACCGACGGGCTCAAGGAGGGCGGGCTCCTCCTCGTCAACAGTCGTCACGCCCCGGGCGAGATGGCGCCCGAGGGCCGGTGGCGACGGGCGACCGTGGACGCCGACGCGATCGCCCTCGGCCACCACCTCGGCTCCTCGACGATGCCGATCGTCAATACCGTCATGCTCGGGGCGCTCGCCCGCGCGAGCGAGATCGTCTCGATGGATGCGCTCGACCGGGCCATCGCTCAGTTCGTGCCCGCGCGGCCTGAGGAGAACCGGGCCGCCGCACGCGACGGGTACGACCGGGTGGGTCTACGCGCCGTATCGGGAGCATCTACGATCGGGGTTCCTCGTGCGCGTCGCTCCCCCGGGCCGATGCCCGAGGCGCCGATCGCCTCGACGCCGAGCGACGTGTTGCATACGTCCACGTGGCGTACCCTGCGCCCGGTGATCCATCTCGAACGTTGCACGCGATGCAACTTCTGCTGGAAGTTCTGCCCGGACGCCGCGATCGAGTTCGATGCGTCGGGCTACCCGGTCGTCCGACTCGACTACTGCAAGGGGTGCGGGATCTGTGCGAAGGAATGCCCGCCCGAGACGATCGAGATGGTCGCGGAACGGTGCTGACGCGGGAGGGGCGATGACGAAGCAGGTGATCTCGGGAAACTCGGCCCAGTCGTACGCCGCTCTCCTCGCCCGCGTGCAGGTGGTGAGCGCGTACCCGATCACCCCTCAGACGACGATCGTCGAGAAGCTCGCCGACTTCGTGGCCTCGGGGAGCCTTCGTGCCCAGTACATCAAGGTCGAGTCGGAGCACAGCGCGCTGCAGGCGTGCGTGAGCGCCTCGAGCCTGGGCGCCCGGACGTACACCGCGACGTCGAGCCACGGCCTTCTCCTGATGCACGAGCTCCTCCACTGGGCGGCCGGGATGCGCGCGCCCGTCGTGATGGGCGTGGTCAACCGCGCGATTGGGCCGCCGTGGAACATCGGTGCCGACCACGCCGACACGATCAGCCAGCGGGACACCGGCTGGATCCAGTTCTACGCCGAGAGCAATCAGGAGGTCCTCGATACCGTCCTGCAGGCTTTCCGGCTGGCGGAGCACCCGGACGTACGGCTCCCGGCCATGGTCACGGAGGACGCGTTCTACCTCTCCCACACCGTCGAGCCCGTCGACATCCCGAGCCCGGGGGAGGTCGATCGCTTCCTCCCGCCGCGGGACGCGCGGGGAGTCCTCGTCCCGGGGGAAGCCACCCGGCTGGGGTCGTTCACCGGCCCCGACCACTACGTCGCCTTCCGCCGCGAGGTCGCCCGCGCGATGGACCGCGTCGCCGCGACCTTCGGGGATGTGGAGGAGGAATTCGAACGGGTTACGGGGCGCTCCCACGGAGGGAGGATGCCGACCTACCGCACCGAGGACGCGGACGCGATCCTCGTGACGATGGGGACGATGACGACGACCGTGCGCTCGGTCGTCGACGAGCTCCGCGCCCAGGGACACAAGGTGGGCCTCGCCAAGTTGCGCGTCTTCCGACCGTTCCCGTCCGAGGACCTCAGGAGCCTCGCGGCCGACGTCGATCGCATCGGCGTCGTCGACCGCTCCTTCACGTTCGGGGAGATGGGGGCGGCCGCCAGCGAGGTCGCGGCCGCGCTCTACTCGGCGCCCGACCGACCGATGCTCGCGCATTTCCTCGCCGGGATCGGCGGCCGTGACGTGACGCCCTCGGAAGTTCGCCGGATGTTCGACGCGCTCCTCGCCGGCGAGCCCACGGAGGTCCGGTGGGTCGACCTCGAGATGGAGGAGGGCGAAGTCCATGGCTAAGCTCACCCTGCCCGCCCGGGAGCTCGTGCGCCCGGGACACGCCGCGTGCCCGGGGTGCGGGGCCGCGCTCGCCATGCGCCTCCTCCTCAAGGGGGTGGGCCCGCGGGCTGTCGTGTCGATCCCGGCGTGCTGCTGGACGGTCATCGATACGCCTTACCCGACGAACGCGCTCGGGGTCGCCACGATCGACACGCCGATCGAGTCGACCGGCGCGTCGATCTCGGGCCTTCGGGCGGCCGTAGATGCCCTCGGG
>JBOGRS010000054.1:0-14410 GCA_050749685.1 Thermoplasmata archaeon | reverse complement strand
GCTTGGGGGGTGACGAGGACGCACCGGAGGCGGGCTCTTCCGGCGCCCCCCGGAGCGGAATGAGGTCCGGGGGCCTCCTCCTGGTCGGGCCGTTCCCGATCTTCTTCGGGGGGATGCGGCCGGCGTCCTCCACGACCTACTGGCTCGCCGTCGTCGCGGGACTCGTCGCGACCATCGTGGTCGTCGCCTTCGTCCTCGTCGAGCTTCGATGAGCCAGGGCCGCCTTGGCCGAGCGGAGGAACTCCCCGACGAGGCGGGGGTCGTCGGAGAGTTCGGGGTGGAACGTGAGCCCCCAGACCGGCCCCTCCCGTACCCCGACGACCTCGCCGCCCCGGCGCGCGATCACCTCGGCATCGGGCCCGACGCGCACGATCTTCGGGGAGCGGATGAAGATCCCCGGGAACGCGGGACCCTTCAATCCCTTCACGGTCACCTCGCCCTCGAACGACTCGCGCTGGGGTCCGTAATCGTTCCGACGGACGGTGACATCGAGCCGCTCGAAGCTCGGGGGGTCGGATCCTCCCGGGCTCGGCTCGATCGACCGGGCGAGGAGGATGAGCCCCGCGCAGGTGCCGAGCGCGGGCATGCCCTCGTCCAATCGCTGGGCGAGCCGGGCCCACATCCCGGAACCGATGAGGAGCTTGGCGATCGCGGTCGACTCGCCCCCCGGGAGGAAGAGGGCGTCCACCCCGTCGAGGTCGGACACGTCCCGCACGAGACGCACGTCGGACTGAGGGAGGTGCCGGAGGAGAGCGCGTCGGTGCTCCGGGACGTCGCCTTGGATCGCAAGGACGCCGACGATCATCGCTTCGCGCGGATCTCCTCGACGATCTCCTTGGCGCGGTCGATGCGGATCGCGTGCTCGGCGATGAGCCGGGCGACGATGGCGTCGACCTCGTCGGGACGTGCCCCGGCGGTCGCGGCGATGTTACGGGCATGCAGCTCCATGTGGCCGCGCTGGATCCCTTCGGTCGCGAGCGCGCGCAGGGCGCCGAAGTTCTGGGCGAGGCCCACCGCGGCGAGGACCTGCGCGAGCTCCTGGGCTCCCTTCACCCCCAGGAGACGAACGTTGGCCTTCGCCGTCGGATGGACCGCCGTGGCCCCCCCGATGAGGCCCACGGCCGTCGGAAGCTCGATCGTGCCCACCAGATTGCCGTCCCGGTCCTTCTCGTACGTCGTGAGCGGACGCACGACCCCTCCGTCCTTCGCCATGAAGGCGGCGTAGGTGTGCGCCCCGCTCTCGATCGCGCGGAAGTCGTTGCCGGTCGCGACGACGACCGCGGAGATGCCGTTCATGATCCCCTTGTTGTGCGTCGCGCACCGGAACGGGTCGACAACGGCGAGCGTGTAGGCGTCCAGGATGGCGTCGACGACCTTCTCTCCGCTCGCTTCGGGGGTGGCGAGCGACTTCGCCGGGAAGACCGCCGTCGCCCGCGCCAGGCGGAAGACGGCGAGATTGGAGATGATCCGAAGGACGTGCCGGCCCCCGGCGAGACGGGCGAACTCGGGGGCGAGGGCCTCGCACATCGTGTTGACGGCGTTCATCCCGCCCGCGTCCCGCGCGTCGACGAGCAGGTGGACGACGAGCATCGTCCCGCGGGGGGACGGAAGGATGCGGACCTCGAGGTCCTTCGCGCCGCCGCCGAACTTCACGAGCATCGGGTCCTTCGCGTTGGCGGCGGCGAGGAGGCGCTCGCGCTCCGCGAGGATCCTCAACCGAGCGGCCGAGGGGTCGACGACGTCCATCAACTGGACCTGGCCGATCATCACGGGGGCCGTCGTCTGGGCGGTGAACCCTCCGGCGCCCCGGGCGATCTTGGCCGAGTTCGAGGCCGCGGCGACGACGCTCGGCTCCTCGATCGCCATCGGGACGAGGTAGTCCTTCCCGTTGATCCGAAAGTTCGTCGCGACGCCGAGCGGCAGCGCGAACGCCCCGATGACGTTCTCGATCATCCGGTTGAGGATGCCGGGATCGATTCCGGGCGGGAGGTCGTAGACCTTCGCCTCGGCGTCGGTGAGCCCGGCCCACGCCTGGATGACCTTGCGGCGCTCGTCGATCGACAGCTTGTAGAACCCTGAGAGCTCCGACGATTTCTCCATCCCACGTCTCCGACGCTAGTCCTCGGTACGGTCGTCGCCCTCGGGGGACGCGGCGACGGCGGCCGACGCGCTCGCCGCGGCGGAGGGGCTCGGGCGGGCGCGGGCGACCACGACCTTGGCGGGGCGTAGGAGGCCTCCCGAGAACCGATACCCCTGCTGGACGACCTCGACCACGGTGCCCGGGGGGGTCGCCTCCGAGGCGGCGGATTCGGCGACCGCGTCGTGGGTGTCGGGGTGGAACCGTCCTCCCACCCGGGCGACGCGTTCGACCCCCTCGATGCGGAGGAACGCCTCCCACTCCTTTCCCAAGAGGTCGATGCCCTTGCGGAGCGGGTCGGTCGGGGGGAGCCGTTCGACGGCCGAACGGGCGTGGTCGAACGCCTCCAGGATGGGGAGGAGCTCCCGAAGGAGCTGAGCCTTCACCTGGGCGCGGTGGACCTCCCGCTCGCGCTCGGAGCGCTTGCGGAAGTTTTCGAAGTCCGCCAGGAGGTACTTGAAGCGGACCTCCCACGTCTCGGTGGGAACCTCCTCCGTCGCCTCCTTCGGTGGAGGGGGAGGCGCAGGGCCCGGCGCCGGGGCGGGAGGGACCGATGCGGGCGGGGGGGGCGACTCTTCCGGCATGGGGCGGTCGGGCACCCGCGGTTGGGTATTTTGGGTTATGGGGAGGGGGCGGGGCCCGCGCGGGGGGAGCGCGCAATGTTCGTGTCCCGGGCCGTCGGCCCCATCGCGCCGACGCCCCCTCGGATAGGTCTTTCCGGGGCGGTCCAAGGGCTCGTTCCGGGCCCGAATTTTCTCTCGGGAGCCAACCCTTATAACGCGCGCCCGGCTCGGTAGAAATTACCCCCTTCCGGGACGCGGTTCCATGGTCCAAGACCCCACTCAGATCGCGTCGTACGACGCCAGCTCGATCCAGGTCCTGGAGGGCCTCTCGGCGGTCCGCAAGCGCCCGGGGATGTACATCGGCTCGACCGACGCTCGCGGCCTCCATCATCTGGTCTACGAGGTCGTCGACAACTCGATCGACGAGGTCCTCGCGGGAGCCTGCACCGAGATCTCCGTGACGCTGCACGCCGACGGGACGTGCTCGGTCTCGGACAACGGTCGCGGGATCCCCGTGGAGATCCATCCCAAGTACAACAAGCCGGCGCTGGAGATCGTCATGACGATCCTTCACGCCGGTTCGAAGTTCGACCGCAACACGTACAAGGTCTCGGGCGGGCTGCACGGGGTCGGCCTGCACGTCGTGAACGCTCTCGCCGAGTGGTTCGAGGTGCGCGTGCGGCGCGATGGGAAGCTCTATTTTCAGCGCTACGAGCGCGGCGCGCCCGTCGCGCCGCTCCAGGTGCTGGGCGACGCCGACGGGACCGGGACCGAGCAGCGCTTCCGGCCGGACGCGCAGATCTTCGAGACCGTGGTGTTCGAGCGCGAGACGGTCGAGCGAAGGCTGAAGGAGCTTTCCTTCCTGAACCCCCAGGTCACGATCCACTTCGCCGACGAACGGGAGAACTACACCTCAACCTTCCACCACGCCGGAGGGATCGCCGAGTTCGTCCGGGACCTCAACACGGGCCACAACGTGCTCTTCCCGGAGCCGGTCTACCTGCACGCGAAGCGCGACACGACCGACATCGAGCTCGCGCTCCAGTACAACGACGGCTACAACGACCTCACGCTCGCCTTCGTGAACAACATCAACACCGTCGACGGCGGGACGCACGTGATCGGCCTCCGGGCGGCGCTCACGCGCACGCTCAACGACTACGCGCGCAAGCGCGCGTTCCTGAAGGGCGACAAGGAGGGGCTCACCGGCGAGGACGTGCGCGAGGGCCTCGCCGCGGTCCTCTCGGTGAAGGTCCTCGAGCCGCAGTTCGAAGGCCAGACGAAGGCCAAGCTCGGCAACTCCGAGGTGAAGGGCCAGGTCGAGAGCGCCGTCAACGAGAAGCTCGCGGAGTTCCTGGAGGAGCACCCGAGCGTCGGCCAGTCGCTCATCGTGAAGGCGGTCCAGGCCGCCCAGGCGAGGGAGGCGGCGCGCAAAGCGCGCGAGCTGACCCGTCGCAAGGGTCTCCTGGAGGGCGGGGGACTCCCCGGGAAGCTCGCCGACTGCCACTCCCGCGATCCCGCGGCGTGCGAGCTCTTCATCGTCGAGGGCGACTCGGCCGGTGGGACCGCGAAGCAGGGCCGCGACCGGGAGTTCCAGGCCGTCCTGCCGCTGCGCGGCAAGATCCTCAACGTCGAGAAGGCGCGTCTCGACCGGATGCTGGAGAACGAACAGGTCCGCGCACTCATCACCGCGATCGGCGTCGGGATCGGCGACGAGATCGACCTCGCGAAGCTCCGCTACCACAAGATCATCATGATGACCGATGCGGACGTCGACGGCTCGCACATCCGCACCCTCCTCCTCACCCTCTTCTACCGCAAGATGCCCCAGCTCATCCTGGACGGCTACGTCTACATCGCCCAGGCGCCCCTCTATCGCCTGCAGCGCGGCGCCCGGATCGTGTACGCCTACTCCGACGAGGAGCGCGACCGCGCCCTCAAGGAGATGGGCAACAAGGGCGTCACGATCCAGCGCTACAAGGGTCTCGGCGAGATGAATGCGGATCAGCTCCGCGACACGACGATGAAGCCGGGCCACCGCACCCTTCTCCGCGTGACCGTCGAGGACGCGGCCAAGGCGAACAGCCTCTTCACGATCCTCATGGGCGAGGAGGTCGAACCCCGTCGCCAGTACATCCAGGAGCACGCCGTCGAGGTCACGAACCTCGATATCTAGCGTCGAGGGTTCGGGCGGTCGATGGCAGTACGGACCGTCCCCGAGGCCCTCGCGCTCCTGGGCCATCCGCCCGACCGGATCCCCGCACGGCCGGTCTTCCATGGATCCGCCGGGACGCTCCTCTCGCTCGGACTCCCCGACGAGCGCCGCCACTATGCCTGGGTCGGGGTATGGCTGGCGCCCTCCGGTGTCGAGTTCCTGGGAGCTCTTCCCACGACGCCGGGCCCGTCCATCGGCCACCAGCTCACCGGGGACGCCGCGCGCCTCTTCGACCTTCTCGCCGAGGCCGCACGGCACTACCTCGAGCGCGTCGAGGAGATCGACACCCAGGTCGCGAACCTCCAGGCGAAGGGACGGACGGTCCCGCTCGCCGAGGTCTGGTCGCTCCAACGCGACCTTGCGGGGATCCGCTCGCAGGTCGGGCGCGCCGTCGTCATCGCCGCGGAATCCGGCGGTCCGCTCTCCCCCTCCTTCCCGGGGTTCGTGGACGCCCTCCCGTCGATCACCGGCGAGCTCGAGCGCCTACGGGACCTGGCGGCGAACGTCGCCCAGTCGCTGAGCGACCTCATCCTCCTGAGGAACGCCGAGGATTCGAACCGGATCGCGGAGACGGCCAACGAGCTCAGCCGGCTCTCGAACCAGATCGCCGCGCTCGCGAACACCTCGAACGTTCGGATGCTCGGACTATCCTACATCGCGCTCGTCCTCGGCCTCGTGGGCGCCGTCGTCCTCATCCCGAACACGGCGGCGACGATCCTCGGCATGCCCTCGGCCGGCTGGGTCCCGGGTTCGTGGGTCGTCGTCGCGCTGGTCCTCCTCGCGGTCGTCCCCCTCTTCGTGGTCTTCTCCCGACCGTGGGTCCTCCGGCTCCTCCGCGATCTGCGCGCCTACGAGGGACGGGCGGCCGAGGGGATCGACGACATCCCCGAGCTCTCCCCCGACCCGAACCCGAAGTCCCGGCGCGCGCGGTAGCGCGACGCGGAACCTCTTTGTGCCCCGTTCTCGTCCGACCCGCGCCATGGCCCTCCCCCCCGCCCCTCCGACGGTCTTCGAGAACGCCCTCGTGGTGACGCAGGATGCGAAGCGTCGGGTCGTCCGAGGCTCGGTCCGGGTGGAGGACGGTCGGTTCGCATCGGTCGGAGAGTCCGTCGACGCGCGGGGCGCCGAGCGGGTCGACGCCCACCGGTTCGCGCTCGTTCCCGGGTTCATCAACACGCACGCGCACGTCGCGATGTCGCTCCTGCGCGGGATCGCCGACGACCGCGACCTCGGCGGCTTCCTCGAGGTCCTCTTCGCCGTCGACGCACGGCGTACCGACGACGACATCGAGGCGGGGGCGGCCGCCGGGATCGCCGAGATGCTCCTCTCGGGGACGACCTCCTTCCTCGACCTCTACTACGGCGAGGACGCGGTCGCGCGCGCCGTCGAGCGCCTCGGCATCCGCGGCTTTCTCGGCTGGGCCGTCCTCGACCCGGCGATGACGACGCAGAAGGGCGTGCCCGTCGACAACGCGCGGGCGTTCATCGGGCGATGGAAAGGGCACGAGCTCGTGACCCCGCTCGTCGCCCCCCAGGGGGTCTACGTCTGCAATGCGGAGACGTGGCTCGGCGCTCGCGAGGTCGCCGACGCGACGAAGAGCCTGTGCCACTTCCACCTCTCCGAGACCCGTCGTGAGGTGCACGAGCACGAGGCGAAGTACGGCGACCGCCCCCCCGTGTGGCTCGAGAAGATCGGCTTTCTCGGGCCCGGGATGGTCGCTGCGCACGGCGTCTGGCTCACGCGGCGGGAGATCGGCCTGCTCGCGAACCACCAGGTCGGGATCGCCCATTGCCCGAGCTCCAATCTGAAGCTCGCGGTCGGTGGGGTGTGCCCGGTGGTCGAGCTCCGCCATGCGGGAGCCGTCGTGGGCATCGGGACCGATTCGACGGCCTCGAACAACTCGCTCTCCATGCTGCGCGAGATGCATCTCGCCGGCGTCCTCCAAAAGCATCACCTCTGGGATGCTGCGGCGCTACCCGCATCGACCCTCCTCGACATGGCGACGATCGACGGGGCGAGGATGCTCGGCCGGGCGGATGACTTGGGTTCGATCGAGGTCGGGAAGCAGGCCGACTTCTCCCTCGTGAGGCTCGACCACCCCACGATGCTGCCGGCGCTCCCCCCCACGATCGTCTCCCACCTCGCCTACTCCGCGAGCGAGGAGGCCATCGACTCGGTCTACGTCGCCGGTCGACCCGTGGTGCGGAACCGCGCGCTCGTCGCGGAGCCCTGGGAGGGCGTAAGGTCCGCGGCGCAGGCCCACGCCGAGCGCCTCTGGCGGGAGCGGCCGGGGCCGTCCTAGGTCCGCCGATCAGCGAGCGACGGAACGAACGGGATCTCCCGTCACGCGTCGTGCGAGCGATTCGACGACCTCGCGGGCGATCGCCTCGGACACCCCGGAAAGGCCCCATTCGGCGAGACCGGTGAGGTAGCGCACCGAGGTGGCCGACGGGAGGTCGAAGATGCGTTCGAGCGCGGGCGCGTCCACGTGGTGGGCGATCACGCCCTGGTGGAGCAGGGTTCCTCGGGTGACATGTTGGGCGGCCCCTCCCAGCGCCCGGCCGCCGACGGTGAGGGCTTCACCCCGCGGGCCGAGGAAACAGTACGACGTGCTCACTCCCATCGGGGGGGTCCACTCGGCCGGGACACTACGGGCGCGTAGGGCGTCGACCACCCCCGCGCCGAGCCGGGGATACGCCCGCGTGAAGTCGCGACCGACCAGCGCGTGGTGTCGAGGAAGGACGACGGACCACACGATGTCCCCGGGGAGGTGGAGGAGGCCGCTTCCTCCCGTGCTGCGGCGGACGATCGGAAGCTTCGCGGCCTCCGCCGACCGGGTGACCGCGGTAGGCGCGCGTTCGCCGACCCCGAACGACACGCTCGTGTCGGCGAGGACGGCCGCGCGCACCGTAAGACGGCCTTCCGCGAGAAGCCGGTCGTCTTCGAGGACGTTCTCCGCCCCGGAGACCGGAGGGCCGAGGAGCTGGCGCACCGCCCCGTCGCTCACCGTCCAGCCTACCTCCCAAAGCGAACGCAGGGCCAGCCCTTCCCACCCCTAATCGCTATGGGGCGGGAGAGCCCTGGCCGGCCGTGGCCGAACTTTCGACCTTCCGCCTGCACGCCGGCGACCCGGCCCCGGATTTCTCCCTCCCATCGACCCAGGGGTCGACCGTGCGCCTCCACGATTTCGACCGGACCCCCTTCCTTCTCGTGAGCTTCTGGTGCAATCACTGCCCGTACGTCCAGGCGTGGGAGGGCCGGATGATCGAGATCGGCCGGACGTACGCCCCGAAGGGCGTCCAGGTCGTCCTGATCAACTCGAACGAGACGGAGAACTACCCCGGTGACCGGTTCGAGGCGATGGTGGAGCGGGCGAAGCGCTTCGACTACCCGTTCCCCAACCTCCGGGACGACACGCAGGAGGTCGCGAAGGCCTACGGCGCCCTCGTGACGCCCCATCCGTTCCTCTTCGGGCCGGATCGCCGTCTCCTCTTCCAGGGGCGCATCGACGACAACCACGCCCATCCTGAGGCGGTCCAACATCGCTTCCTCGCGGAGGCGCTCGACGCCGCTCTCGCCGGCCGCCCCGTACCGAAGGCCGAGCTACCGGTCCAGGGCTGCTCGATCAAATGGAGGGCGTGAGCGGCCTCCCTTCCTTCGGTCCGACGGCCGCTGGGAAAGCGCGCGGATCGCGGTCCGACGGGCCTGGAAACCCTCGAGGAGCTCAGGGCGCACGGGCGCTCCCTCCCGGTCCATCCGCGCGGCGATCGCGGCCTTGCCCGCGAGGGCCCGCGCGAGCTTGCCACGGAGGCGCCGGGGAGCGCCTTGGAGGTCCGGGTGGAGGAAGAGGATGCCGTGGCGCGGCGGTGGTGCGTGACCCCGCAGGTGCTCGAAGAACGCGCGCTCCGCGCCGAGGACCTGGATCGTGCTTGCGGGGAGCCGGCTCAGGCGGTCGATCCCACCGGCGAGCGAGAGGAGCTTGGCGGCCAGGAGGGGGCCGAGAAGGCGGCTCAGGTTGGGAGCGCGACGGGGCATCGCGTGCTCGACGGCCGCCTCCATCTCCGTGCGGGTCGCCTCGAGCGTGAGGTAGACCTTGGCGAGACCTCGCCGCGCCGTCGCGAGTTCGGGGTCGCCGGGGGCGAGGTCGCTCGCGGGGGCGCCGTCGGGCTCGTCGGCCAGCCGTCGCGCGGTGGAGCGGATCGAGTCGACATCGCCCGCGTCCAAGACCGCGGTGTCGTGCTGCGCCCAGTTGCCGAGCCGTTCCCCCACCTTGTTGAGGACGTCGTCGAGGTCGGACATCGCGCGGACCGCCTCCTCGACGTGGATGGAGGGATCCCACGCGTCCGCGAGCGCCGCGTCGGCGGCGGCCAGGAGGATCTCGCGTTGGCGTTCGAGATCGAACGGGGGGAGCTGGGCCGACGGGCCGCGTCGAAGAAGAGGGATCAAGGTGGCGCGCTCCCCGACCAATCGGCGATCTCGGGTGACGAGCTTGGTCGAGGGTGCGTTCCCGAAGAGTCGCACCTCCTCCGCGAGGACCTTGCCGTCGCGCCGGGCCCGCAAGGCGGCCCCGAGCGACACCGCGTCCGCACCGATCGGCTCGGTCACCGTCACCCGGTCGCCCTCGACGAGGTAGACCCCGTTCCAACGGCTCACGATCTCGACGGTCATCGCCATAAGGTCAACCGACCCACAGCCCCCCATTGACGTGGACGGTCGTGCCCGTGACGTACTCCGAGCCCGGCGATAGGAGGTAGGCGATGGCGTCGGCCACGTCGTGCGGCGTCCCAATGCGTCCGAGGGGGATCGAATCGATCCTGCGGGAACGCACCTCGGGCGTATCGTCCGCGAGGATCGCGGTATCGATCGATCCCGGGGCGACCGCGTTCACCGAGATCCGTGGGGCGAGCTCGCGGCTGAGGGACCGAGCGAGCCCCACGAGGGCCGCCTTGGACGCGGCGTAGTGCGCGCCGTGCCTCGAGCCGGTGAACGCGAGGACGCTCGAGACGAGGACGATGCGGCCCCGCGGGGATCGTTCGAGGAGCGGGAGGAGCTCGCGAAGGAGCGTGATCGGGCCGAAGACGTTGACGCGGAAGCATGCCTCGACCTCGTCATCGGTGAGGTCACGGAACGCTCGGCGGGGGTAGACTCCCGCGTTGAGGACGAGCCCGTCCAATTGGCCCCAGTGCTCGCGCACGGCCGACGCGAGAGCGCGGGCGTCGGACCTCGCTCCGAGGTCGGCGCGCACGGGGAACGCCTCCCGTCCCATCTCGGAGATCTCCCGTGCGAGTTCATCGGCCTCGGTGCGGTGACGAAAGAAATGGAGCGCCAGGTCGGCGCCATCGCGAGCGAGGCGTCGTGCGGTCTCCCGCCCGATCCCTTGGGAGGCACCGGTGACGAGGACCTTCACGGGAGGGGCGGAGCGGCGGGGCCGACATTACGGTTGTGCCGCGCCGGCGCGCGGGTTAAATAGCGCCCGCCGGCTCGTCCGCACCGTGTCGGAAACGGCGGCCCCTCCCCTCGTCCGTCTCGAACGAAAGGGCCCGGTGGCCCTCCTCACGATCGACCACCCGCCGGTGAACGTTCTGAGCGCTGCGGTCCTGAACGCCCTCATCGCTCGGCTCGACGAGGTCGAGAAGGACCCGGATCTCCGAGTCGTGGTCCTGTGCGGCGCGGCCGAAAAGGCGTTCGCCGCCGGGGCGAACATCCGTGAGATGGCCCCGATGGGTCCGAGCGAGGCGCGCGTCCATGGCGGGCGGGGCCAGTCGGTCACCACCCGCATCGAGTCGCTTCCGCTTCCCGTGATCGCCGCGGTCCACGGTTCCTGCCTCGGGGGAGGCTGCGAGATCGCCTTGGCGTGCGATGTCGTGCTCGCGAGCGAGGAGGCGGTCTTCGGCCAACCGGAGATCAACCTCGGCGTCATGCCGGGGTGGGGCGGGACCCGTCGGCTTCCGAGGCGGATCGGGGCGGCCCGGGCCCGCGCATGGATCCTCACGGGGCGCCCGGCGAGAGCCCAGGAGGCGTTCGAGGCGGGGTGGGTCTACCGGGTGGTCCCGCGGGCGGACCTCCTGCGGGACGCGTTTGCGCTCGCCGAGGAGCTCGCCCAGAAGCCCGCCGTCGCCCTCGCGGCGGCAAAGTACGCTCTGAACCACGCGATCGATCCCGCCCTCCGGGAGGGGCTCGCCTACGAGCTCGACCTATGGGCGAGGCTCTTCGGAACCCCCGACCAGAAGGAGGGGATGGCCGCATTCCTCGAGAAGCGCGCCCTACGGCCCGCGCCCAAAGCACGGTTCGCCGACGATTCGAGGGGATTCCCGTGGGCGTCGACCGCCGACCCCACCACGGCGGAAACGGGGGCAAAGCGGAAGAACTGAGACGCCTCCCCGCACGAGAGTCTGCCGCGGTGGCTCAGCTGGCAGAGCGGCTCCTTGGTAAGGAGCAGGCCGAGGGTTCAAATCCCTCCCGCGGCTTTCCCGCTCGATCCATACTCCTGCGCAAGCATCGAAATCTCCGCTCGCCCTAGGACCGTGGGGGCGTGTACGAAGTCCTGGCTTCGTGTACAAATCGTCGGTGAAGCAGCCAATTCTCGAGAACGTGGGAAGCCCGGAATGATGGAAAGGGGGGTTCTAAGAGATCGATGTCCAATCGACCGGGGTTACTCCGGTACGGACCGGGAGGGCTGCATGCGAGGTTGGCAGCTCCGTTACTGCAGCGACTTTTGATGGCTTACGGTCGGCACGGGGCTCTCACTTCGCCTTCGCAGCTTCGGCTCGGATCACGGGAGCGTCAGCGTCATACTCGGTTTCGAGGAATTCGCGGGCGGCTACCTCGATCTGGTCGGGTGGTAGCGTCTTCGACGTGAACTCGCCATAGACGTCGATTCGGGTCTTGTTTCCCTGCGGCGTGTACACGTACACCAACTTCGAGCCGGCTAGGACTCCCTCGAGCCACTCTGTGACCACCGAGATGGGAGGAAACATGGAAATCCGCATTCGGTCCGGCGCCCACTTTCCTCGAAGGTACCTCTCCGACGCGTAGATGATCGTGATGTCGGAGACCTTCTCAAACTTGGGATTCCGAGTTGTCTTGTGGGCCCCATCGTGGGCCTCGCCACCGAAGATGTATTTCCATACGAAGTCGATCGGCGCGTCAAACGTGCCTCCTTCGTCCTTTACGAAGACCACTGGGGCTCACCTACCGCCGAGGTCTCTTATCTGACTCCGCCTATAAGTGTGGGTAGGCGAATCAAAGTAGGTCAGTCTTGGTCGCGAAGTCCGGCCATCGAGAGCGGATTCTTGTCCGATTAAACTTCACCGCGTACCCCATTCAGGCAACCCTTGGGGTCTTGGGGCGAAAGTGGGCTCTCCTCGTTCTCATGAACATCGCGCTATCGCGAGCCCAACGGTTCAACGAGTTGCTCCGAAAGACACCCGGTATGAGCAAAAGAATACTTGCGATGCGGCTCAACGAGTTGGAGCGTCACGGATTCATCTCGCGAGCAGAACAGTCGCGGAAGTACACGAAGTGGCAGTTGACCCCCAAAGGAGCAGGCGTCCTACCGGCCCTGTTGACCTTGATTCACTTCGGGTCCAAGTGGAACGTCAGCTCCCTTTCCAGAGGCAATCCGTTTGACACGCTTGGATCCACGTTTGAGATCTCCTATCTCGCTGAGACCTCCAGGAAGGGCCACGGAATTGCTTAGGAGGAGGCGGGCGGAAACTGGCTCGGTTAAGCGTCCAGAATATGTGGGAAGAGCGAGCAACAGACGGTTTACGCTCCCTGCACTCGCGCTTCGCCCCCGATCACTGACCGATACCCACAGGTAACCGGTGGGTGCGGACCCTGCGCTTCGTACTCACCCCCACGGCACGTTTCCTGACGGAAGACGAACCCTACCCCCGGGCGCGAAGTTCTGCGATCGGTCTCGACTCGCCGCAGGGACACTCGACCGCTCGCATGCCTCGTGAACTGACGTGCCGACGCTTGGTTTCCCCCGGGTCTCGGGCAGCTTGGCCGACGATCTCAGATCCCCGCCGAGCAGGGGGCTCACGGGGAGTTTTGACTCGACGCCTACTTCGAACGAGGGTCTTGGATCCGGCCGACCTCGTGACCCCATTCGATCCAGTTGTAGACCGGCGCCTCGACGTCGATCTGCCAGAGTAGTGCATTCAGTTCGCCTCGATGCTGGAGCTCCTCTTCCACCAGGTGCCACAGCGCTTCTCGTATCGGAACATGACAGTCGTGGCTCGACCCCTTGCCCTTCTCCCGGAAGATCGTACGAGCGAGGTCGGCCTCGGTCAGCTCCTTCATGACCCTCTGGATCTGGGTCTGAACATACGCCTCGTCCTTCCTCAGGACGTCCATGGAAGGCGGGGCGTCGGGGTCTCCATCCTGCGGTGGAAACTCGAACCTAGCGATGTCCTTCATCCAGAAATAGAGGGCACCCTGAGAGTGCGCGAATATATCGAGAAGCGTGGGGTACGACGCACCTCGATCCCGGGCGAGTTCTGCCGTGGGTAGCTTCGCGAGAGTCTCGATGTAGCCGCGGCGTGCGGCGGCGAAGTAGTCGAACCACGCACGAATCGACTCGAGTTCCGAAACCATCGACACTCCGAGCGAGAGATTGCTGCCTATGCCGAGTCCTTGAGCAAGGCTCCGAAGGAGTCCTGTCGCTTCACTTTGCCGTTTTTCAGCTCGAAGATGTTGCAAAATCGAACCTTTAGGGTGGCGCCATCTTTCTTGGTCACGTGACAGACGCCCTCGACGACCACTACGTTACCCTCCTCGGTCATCCTGGTGACCTCATTTCGAAGCTGGTCGTCGCCGGGGTTCCCTATGACGGCCGCCTTCCCCTTGTTTACACTTCCCGCTGGGGGTACACTATCAACCCACTCCACCCATTCCACATCGTCGGTCATGAGCGCGCCGGACTGCGAGCGGTTGGCGATCAGGTAGGTCTCGACGAGCTTCTTATTCGGGCTCAACACCGCCACGACCGCCAAGACCACCGGCTTTCGTTTAAGGGCACCGTTGGCTCGATGCTGGGACCATCGGAAGGGCCTTCGCTGGCGAGCATGATGGCAGGACTACGGTCAGGCTCTCAGGGATCGTTCATCGGCGGAGAGCAGGACAGCGTAGTACATTTGGAAGTATGTGACCCGTGGTTAGCATATGCGCCCCCTCCTCCTCCCCACCTTCGGCACGTCGTTCCGGGGCAATGGGCGGACCCTCGAAGCCGACTCACGACCCGAAACCGGACTAGCCCGGCGTGACCACCGCGCGTCGCGGATCGGCTCGATTCTGGGAGGGGGACGCACCCCACCTACACCCACCACCGGAGGGTGGGGTCGAGGATGACGGGCTGGTCGACATTGATCCACGCTGACTGGGTAGCATTGGAGGAGATCCGGACCATCGTGGAGGAACCCGCCGGAACCGTAACGTTGAACGAACCGGGGGCGAGGGTTTCCGTTCCGTTCCAAACCGGCGGTCCGTGAC
>JBOGRS010000053.1:0-14811 GCA_050749685.1 Thermoplasmata archaeon | reverse complement strand
CGGGTGGGTCCCGGAAGTCGTCCCAACGGGGGAACGCGTCAGGGCAAGTCGGGCGAAACTCCCTCGTAGCGCCGGCGGCGTCGCCGGCGCCGAACGAGGGTCACGGCGATCGCGAGGGCGCCCGTGGCGACCACGATGGTCACGGCCCCCATCCACCAGTGGCCCGCGAGATCATTTAGGGGACTGTTCGGGGCGTAGGTCTGGGCCACGGCCCCCACGATGAGGTTCGCTGACGCCTGGCTCGCCACGCCGTTGACGTCGGCGACCATGACGGTGACCTCGTAGCTCCCCGAGGTGTTGACGATGCACTGGAACGCGGGTTCCGAGGGCCCGGCGCAACCGGGAGGAAGTTGCTCGAACGTGTACGTGAGCTCGCCCACCCCGCCCGATGCCGAGACCACGAAAGTCACGATCGCGCCCGGTCGGGCGGGGGAGGGGGCAATGACGAAGTCGGAGATCGTCGGGGGGCGTTCGGTCGAGATCGCGAGCGGGAGGGAGGCGTGGGCGACGCGGTCCAGGCCATCGTGCACGGTAAGGCGCACGAGGAAATGGCCCGCCTCCCACGGGGAGCAGACGAGGTCGGGGGTATCCGAACTCGTGCAGCCGCCGGGAAGTCCCGTGTACGTGTACGAGACCGTCCCCACCGCCCCGTCCACGTGAACGGTCATGCCCAGGGGAGTACCCGCCGCCGGGGCGGATTCGTTGGCCGTGAACGACCGGATGCTCAGCGGGGCGGGGAGGACGGTGAGGTTGCGCGCGTCCGTGGCCGTTCGGCCGAGCGCGTCCTGCACCGTGACCGAGACCGTGTAGTGGGCCGGGATCGTCGGAGTGCAGAGCAAGGTCGACGTGTTGCGGGAGGAACACCCGGCGGGGAGGCTCGGATAGGCGTAGGCGATCGGACCGACCGCGCCGAGCACCTCGGGGTGAATGCTGAGAGTGGATCCGACGGTGACATTCGGTAAATCGAACGCGAGCACGACCTCGAGGGTGGAGGTCATGAGGACCGTGAGCGACGCGTGCGCGGACGCCGACGCGTTCGCGGCATCGGTGACGTTGAGGAGTACGGCGTAGGTGCCCACGGAGGTGGGTCGGCAGGCGAAGTTCGCCGAGCCCGTACCTTCGCAACCCGGGGGAAGGCCGTGGAAGGCGTACGCGTACGGAAGCGTCCCCCCCACCACGGTCGAAAGGAAGTACGCGGTCTCCCCGAGGTAGATCGAGGAGGGCTGCGACGCGAACTCGGGGATCTCGAGCGCGACGGGGGCGGTGTCCCCCGGGTGGGCGAGGGCGTCGGACCGGGGTCGAGGGCTCGCGATCGGGGCCGGCGGCACCGGGAGCGACGCGAGGATCGCCATCGTGGCGACCAGCGCGAGGACCGCGCAGCCCTTGCCGCCGGACGATCGATGCGAATGTCGTGGACGCGTGGCCACCGACGCCTCGTTCACGGACCCTACGGCCCGGGCCGGCTTCAACGCGTCCATGCCGCATAATACCCCGCTCTCGCTCGTTTTACGGCGGTCGCGGACGATCGCACGGGGGACGGCGCGACGACCCTCGAGCGTGTCGCTCCCCCGACGACCACGTCGACCCCGGGGCGACGGCGTCACCTAGGGACGGTTCTTGGCCGGAGCTCGAGGCAACGGTGTGAGTTCCACCACGTTACCGGTGATCGACCCGACGCGGCCACAGCGTCCCCGGAGCCGGGACCTCGCCCGGGGGGCCCGCTTCTGGGTTTTCTGGGCAGGTCCGATCGCTGTCCTGGTGCTCGGACCGGCCGTCGCACGGGCGCTCCATGGTTCGTTCGCCGAGATGGGTGTCCCGCTGGTGCTCGGAAGCGCGTGGCTCGGTGCGATCTGCCTCGCGAACGCGCTCCGATGCGGTCGGGTCCACTGCGCCGTGGACGGCGCGCTCCTGCCGGTCCTTGCGCTGGTCGGAACACTGGATCTCTTCGGCCGCATCGCGATCCCGTGGACCTCCTATGGGGAGGGGCTCGTCGCGATCGTCGTCGGCGGGTTCGTCCTCGAATGCCTATGGGGGCCGTACGCGCTCCGGCGCGCGATCTGAGCTCACCCATCGCGCGAGGAGGCCCACCATTACGGGTCTCTGCGACGGTCACCGGGGGCCGCGGTCATCGGTGCCACCCGCACCCTTTGACTTAAGTGGGTTAAGTGCTTAAGGGGGTTAATTCGTGCCGCTCTTCGATCTCAACCCGAAGGACACTCCGCGCGCCTTGTTCGGCCGCGTCCCGGAGTTGGACCAGATGTCCCGACTGATCCGGGAGGGGAGGTGGGTCGCGGTCCTCGGTCCGCGGATGGTGGGGAAGACGAGCCTCGTGAAGGCGGTGCTCCGTGAGGTCGACCGTCCGGCGATCTACGTGAACCTGTGGGGAGCCCGAGGGACGCTGGGCTTCCTCAACGCATTCGTCCACGGCCTCAACACGAGCCGAAGCCTGCTCTCCCGCGTCCGGAGCTCGCTGCGCCGGATCGAGGGGGTCACTCTCGGTCCCGGCGGCATCTCGATCACCGCTCCCAACCGCCCGCTGCGCACCGTCTGGGACCTCATGGACACGATCGGAGCCGCCGGGGGCCGCAGCGTGATCGCGCTCGACGAGGTCCAGGAGATCTCCGCCTCCTCCGGGACCCTCCTCAAGCTCCTCGCCAACGTGTTCAACTCGCACCCCGAGGTGGTCTTCGTCCTCACGGGGTCCCGCTTCGGCCTCCTCCGCACGTTGCTCGAGCCGCGCGCCGAGTCCCCGTTGTTCGGCCGCGCCCCGGCGACCGTCCGCCTCGGTCCCTTCGACCCCGCCGCGTCCGTGGGATTCCTCGAGGCGGGCCTGCGCGAGTACCGGCGGGAGCTGCCCCGCACGACGCTCGCGGAGGTGGTCGACCGCTCGCTCGACGGTCTCCCGGGGTGGCTCGCGCTCTTCGGGAACCACGTTGCGGTCGGGCGGATGGACCCCGCGGACGCCGAGGCGCACACGGTCGCCGAGGGACGCAAGGTCGCCGGGATCGAGCTCGACCATTTCCTCGAGGGACGTTCCCGCGAGCTCCATCTCGCCGCCCTGCGTGCCATGCTGGCCCCGGTCACGTGGACCGACCTACGGGAGTACCTTTCCCTCCGACGGGGTACTCGGGTCAACGACAACACGATCCGCAACCTCCTTGCCGCCCTGCGCGACGCCGAGCTCATCGTCCAGGAGGACGAGCGTTACCGGGTCGCCGACCCGATGATGCGCGCCTACCTTCGGGGCTCGGGACGGCGCCGTGGGATCGCGAGTTCCGTTCCCCGTGCGGGTTGAACTCCGAGAAGTTCGGCCATCCCTCTTCGGGCCCCCGCGCCCCGCCACGAATGTTCGGCGGACGACAGCGGGCCAACGTTCTCCGCCCGTCGGGCCGGGGGATCGACCCCGTGCCGACCGGCCGGTGTCGGCAGCCCTGAGGCTTGAAATACCCCGAACTCGCTCGTCCGTCGTCCAGAGGTCAGGGTGGGGGGGACCCTTGGCGCGCCCGCGGAGGCGGACGAATCCCGCACGCATCCGTCCGCCCCGGTCATGACGTCGCCGCGCGGGGGGTCGCTGATTAGGTTCCTGCGCGCCCATCCGATCCTCTGCCTACTCATCCTCACGCCGGGAATCCCCGAATATCTCTCGACCTCGAGCAGCCTCACCGTGCTCGTCGCCGCCCCGCCCATCTTCTTCCTCTTCCTGGGGTTCAACCTCGCGCTCTACGGACCGGGGGTCCTCCTCATTCGGGAGGCGATGGTGCGCTGGCGCAAGGGTTGGGCGACGGTCCTCCTCCTCGGTGCCGCCTACGCGATCCTCGAGGAAGGGATCGCGCTCAGCACGATGTTCAACCCGCACGCCGGGCCCGTCGGTTCGCTCGGGTTCTACGGCCACTACGCGGGGGTGAACTGGGTGTGGAGCGTGGGGATCGTCATGGTCCACGTCCTGTTCAGCATCTCGGTGCCGATCCTCCTCTTCGGGTTCGTCTTCCCCGACCGGCGCGATCACCCCCTCGTGACCCCCCGTCAGATCTCCGTGGTCGCGGGAATCCTCGCGGTCGACGTGGTCCTTCTCATGGCCGTCGTGTGGCGGAGCGAGGGCTTCTTCGCCGGCGCGCCCCTCCTGGCCGGGAGCCTCGCGACGATGGCCCTCCTCATCGCGATCGCTCGGGTCGTTCCGACCGATCTGCTCCGAGCGTTCGCCGGGCGCCCCACCGCCCCACCGATCGCCTTCGCGGTCCTGGGCGCGATCCTCCTCCCCGGGACCTTCCTGATCGAAGGTGTGGCCCAGGCCGAGCACCTCGCCCCCACCCTCGCGATGGTCATGCTCACCGCGTTCTATCTGGTGGGTCTCGTCCTCGCCCTCTCGTTCATCGGCGCAACGTGCCATGAACGCCAACTCCTCGGTTTCGCGACCGGCGTGCTGGGCTCGATCGCCGTCGTGGGGTTCGTCGCGTCGCTGCCGGTCCCGGTCGTCCTCGTCGGGGACGTGGCGCTCATCGTCTTCCTCCATCGTCTCTGGGCGGCGCACCCAGCACCGGCCGCGGCCTCCTCGCCGTCGGCTCGATCGACTCCCCGATAGGATACGAGACCCCTCGCGATCCGGACGACCTCGACGCGGCCGGTGGGCCCGAGGGGCCCGAGAAGTGCGAGCGCGGTCGTCCTCATCTACGGCGGTGAGGGCTGAGAGGAGAATGTTCTTGGAGAGCGGGGGCGCTCTTGTGTTATCGGTGGGGCCCCGGTGATTTCACTGCGCGAGTCAACCCGACTCGAACATGGTCCCCTCGATGACGAATCTCTTACCGAGAAGTTTGGTTGTAGTAGCTCACGATTTTGGTCAGTGACAAACTGACGAAGGCCGGGTTCCCGTCGTACCCAAATTGTAAATCCGGGAACCCATTACCTCGGTGTCCGAGGGCACCTTGGTCGCTCGGGACCTGAGGGTCCATCTCGCCTCGGACGAGGAGTCCCTGACCCTCGACCGGGAACAGCGCCGAGAAATCCTCCGCAAGCTCGAGCGGTTGGAGAAGATCGAGGAGGAGTTCCGTCAGCTCACCGAAGAGAACCGACGACTGCGCCAGGAGCTCCGACGCCTGAAGACCTCGGCGCCGATGCTAGCCGCCTCGGACCGCACGGCCGAGGCGGGTGGAGTTCCCTCGAGCAAGACGTTCTATCGCCGTCCCACCCCGACCGGAGAGAAGCGCCCGAACGGCGGTCAGCCCGGCCACCCGGGTCACGGCCGTTCTCGACCGATTCCGAACACCCCTCCCGTTCGAGTGGCCTTGGAGCTATGTCCGGAATGCTCCACGAAGCTCGGAGACCCCTGCGATTCGTTTCATCGCACGATCACCGACCTCCCGCTGCCCGCCCTCTTGATCTTCGACCTTGAGGTGCTCCGATACCGGTGCCCCGGTTGCCACCGACGGGTTCACGCTGAGCCGCCTCTCCCGCCGAATCAGCAACACGGTCCCGTCCTCGCGGCGTGGATCGCCCACCAACGAATGCTGGGGCTGAGTGTGGAGAAGGTCCGGACGAGCCTGAAGGAGAGCTTCGGCCTGGACATCAGCGAGGCGAGCATTCTCTCCCTGGAAGCGTGGGTCGCCGAACAGCTGAGCCCGACCTACTCGACCCTTCGGGCCGAAGTGAGGGAAGCGCGAGCGGTGGGCGCCGACGAGACGTCCTTCCGCATCAACGGGGAGAACGGCTGGTTATGGGTCTACACCCACCTCGCCGCCATCATCTACCAACTGGCGCCCACGCGGGGCCAGTCGGCGGTGCTCGAAGTGCTGGAGGGCTACAAGGGAACCCTCGGCCACGACGCCTGGGATCCCTACGACGCGATCACCACCGCCGATCACGCGCTCGACCCGGTGCATGTGAATCGGTGGTTGGAGCGAGCGGAGATACGGCATCGGGAGGAGCCGAGGCCGTTGCTGAAAGAGCGCCCGGCGAAACTGACGAGTGCGGGACATCCCCCGACGGAGTTTCTGCGATTCGTGGACGGGGTGCGGTCAATCTACCGGGAGACAATCCTCGGGGTGGAGGATCGGAAGCGAGTCCCGCGGGGGGAGCGGCGGCGAGCGTACCGGCGAGCGGTGCGGGCGATGGCCGCGCTGCTCAGGGTCGACGGGAAGGACCCCGATGCTCGGCGGATCGCGAAGGAGCTGCGCCACCGTCGGGGGATGCTGTTCACGTTCGTGCGGATGCCCAGGGTACCGTGGACCAGCAACGCGGCGGAGAAGGCGATCCGTCAGGGAGTGTTGATCCGGAAGGTGAGTAGAGGTCGACGGACATGGGCTGGCGCCCGGGTACTCGAGCGGCTCCTGACGGTCTATCGCACGTGTCGGAAGGCTAGCGAGTCGTTCCGGGACACGATACTCAACGCGCTGATGGGATTGGGGCCGCCGCTCCCGTCAATCCGATCACAATCGTGAGCTCCTGCACGTCGAATTGACCCACCGCGCCGCCGGGGTCACATGACCGGTCCGGATCGAGCGGAGGAGCAGTTCCACTCGACCTGGAGCGGGCTGGATGCGAGCGGACCCCTCGGCCTCGGACGGTGGACGTCCCCCCGCCGGGTTCGGTGCGGGAAGGTCGGCCCGTTGTCTCTCCGAGGGACCGGCGAGGCCCATCCCTCGGTCCGAGGGAGGCCGCCGGTATGGCTGCGATAAGGACCGTGTTACGGGCCCGCATGGCTCGGACCGAGCCGCCGTGGGGAACGCCTCCCGGTGGGCTGGCCCTGTCACCCCGGGCCGGGTCCCGAAGGACCCCCTCCATCGCCCTCGATGGCGAATCCGTCGGAGTTCGTACTCACATCCCAAGAAAGGAGCGGCCCGTGACCCGCTCGGATGGGGTTCGACGAGCAACTCGCGGTGGGTCTCGGGGCCCGGGACGCGGCGCCCGCCCAAGGGACGGCGACGGAGCTCCGGAGCCCGCCCGAGCGCCTCCTTCTCACCGCGTGGGAACAGGAGCTCCGGACCTCGGGGATCCAGGGCCTCGAGCGAGCGGTTGAGGGAATCCACCCCGAGCGGCTGACCGCCTGGTTCGACGCGGATCCGGGACTCCAAGAGGTCGCGGTGCTGAAGACCTGTCAGCGTCTCCTGCTCCTCGCGCTCACCGAGGATGCCGAGCCCGCGGATCGGCTCGGGGACCGCCTCGCCTCGATGGGGGTCTGGGGGGCATCGAACGATCGCGCGGCGATCCACCACCTCTTCCGGGTGGCGGCGGGGTTCGAGTCGATCGCGACCGGCGAGCGGGAGGTCCGCGACCAGGTTCGATTGGCGGCCTCCACCGTCGTCAGCCGCCACCCCCGCCCGCTGCTCCGCAGGGTCCTCTTGGAGGCGGCGCGCGCGGCGGCCGACGTGGAGGTCGCGGGAGCCCACTCCGTGGCCGACCTCGGGGCGGACTGGCTCCGTTCCCGGCTCTCCGACCGCTCCGTACCGATCCTCGTCATCGGCGGTGGGAGGGTGGCCCGTCGCGTGGTCGAGAGGCTGCGCGGGCTCGCCGACGTCACGATGCTCTACCACTCGCGACCCCCCGAGCCCGCCTGGGCCGCAGAGAGGAGGGTCCGATCCCGGCGGTTCGGGGACCTGCGCGCCGTCCTCGCGAGCTCCGAGGGGGTCGTGGCCGCCGCCAAGGCCTCGGGCCGGCTCATCTCGCTGGAGGATCTCCCGCCCCCTGGCTCGGGCGGACCCCGGTGGTTCGTGGACCTCGGGATGCCCCGGAACATCGACCCGCGGGTCGGGGGACGACCGGGGACCGAGCTCGTGGACCTCGAAGGGCTTCAGCCCTCTATCCCGCGAGACCCCGCCGCCCTCTCGGAGGCCCAGCGGAAGCTTGCCGAGGCCGCCGATGAGAGCGCCGTCCGGTTCGCGCGCGCCGCCGCGGAGCCGTGGGTACGGGCGCTACGGAACCGGGCGGAGGCCGTCCGGAGCGCGGAGTTCGAACAGGCGCTCGAGTTCGCGGGACCCGTCCCCGACCTCGCGCGGGCAGCCTTCCACCGGATGTCGGAGCGGATCGTCACCCGCCTTCTGGCCGGGCCGACCGAGGAGCTGCGGGGTCTTTCTCCCGAACCGGACCACGACCCCCGGCGCCAGAAGCTGCTCGACCGATTCTCCCCACCCGACGACCCTTGACGGAGCGTCTCCGGGTCGGAACCCGGACGAGTCCGCTCGCCCGGATCCAGACCGGCCTCGTGCTCGAGGCGCTGCGCCCCCGACTCCGGACCGTCCGGTTCGAGCTCGTCCCGCTGACGACCGCAGGGGACCAGGACCAGGGTTCCCTCGAGGACCTCGACTTCACCGACCGGATCGACCGGGAGCTCGAGGAGGGGGGGATCGACGTTGCCGTCCACAGCACCAAGGACCTTCCCGGGAAGGTCACCCGAGCGGTGACCGTCGCGGCGTACCCTCGACGGGCCGACCCGCGCGACTGCTTGGTGCTCTCGCGGCCGGGGTCGTTTCGCACCCTCGCAAGGGGGGCTCGCATCGGGTCCTCGAGCGTCCGCCGTCGCGCCCAGCTGCTCCGGTGGCGGCCGGACGTGGAGCTCGTGCCGGTGCGGGGGAACGTGGGGACCCGGATCTCCCAGATCGGGTCGGAGGGGCTCGCCGGGGTGGTCCTCGCGGCTGCCGGACTCCAACGACTCGGCTGGCAGCACCGCATCACCGAGTTCCTTCCCCTCTCGCGGGTCCTCCCGGCGCCGGGGCAGGGGGCGCTTGCCGTCTGCGTCCGCCGGTCCGATCGGGCGCTCGCCCGCCGGCTCCGCGGGATCGACCACATGGCGACGCGCGCCGCGGTCACGGCGGAACGGGCCGTTCTGGCGGAGTTCGGCGGCTCGTGCGACATCCCCCTCGGGGCCCTCGCGACGGTGCGCGGACGCGAGCTCCGCGTTCGGGCCGCCCTCCTGTCCCCGGACGGCCGGCAGCGGGTCCGGCGGGAAGCGGTCGGTCTCTCGGCGGAGGCGGCCCACCTCGGTCGGACCCTCGGCTTGGCCCTCGCCCGTCAACGAGGCCGGCATCCCGGCGGATCGGAGGAAGGCGAAGGACTCCCCGGAGGCCCTTGACCCGTCACGCTGTCGTCGTGGGCAGCCCCGGCACGCTCGAAAAGCCCGCGGAGTTCCTCTCCCGGCGGGGGTGGAGGATCGAGCGCCCGGCGGTGATCCGCGCCGTGCCGGTTCCGTTGGGGCATCCCCCGGATTGGCTCCTTCGGCGACCGGGGCCGGACGTGTGGGTCGTCACCAGCCGGGCGGTCATCACGGCGTTCTGGGCGAGCCACCCGCCGTGGAGGCCCCCGCTGCGGCGAATCCCCGAGATCTGGGCGGTGGGACCCGGGACGGCGCGTGCGCTTCGGGGCCTCGGCCTGAAGGTGCACGTGGCACACGGGCGCGGAGGACAGCGCGGACTCCTGGGGTCCCTTCCGTCCCTTCGGGGCCGGCGCGTCGTCTACCTTCGCTCCGACCTCGCGGGCACGGACCTCGCTCGCGAGCTTCGGAAGCGCGGGGCCCGCGTGCGGGACCGGGTGGTCTACCGAGTGATCACTCGGCCCCGTCTTTCGGCTGCCGAGCGGCGGGCCGTCCTCGGCGCGGACCTCTGGCTGGTCGCGAGTCCGTCGGCGCTCCGGGCGTTCCGGCGGGCCCTCGGTCCGGCGACGTTTCGAAAGGAGGCGCGCCGGGTGAGGGCGTTCGCGCTCGGGACTCGGACGGTTCGGGAGGCGCGACGAGCGGGGCTCGGCCGCGTCCGAGTCCCGGCCCGGAGCACGGAAGAAGCCTTTACAAAGCTGGTCGCGAAGTGGTGGGGCGATGCCCCCGTCTGACTCCCTTGCCAGTGGCAGCCCCCGGCGGGGGTCGCCGGGCCGTCTCCGGAGACTTCGAGCTCGCCCCGCGCTCCGGGACCTCGTCGCCGAAGCCGACCGCCCCCTCTCCCACCTCGTCCAGCCGATGTTCGTCGGACCGGCGGCTCCGGGCGGGGCTTCGAACGCTCTCCCCGCGATGGCCCGATGGGGGATCGACGGGTCGGCGCGGACGGCGGAACGGCTCTATCGCGCGGGAATCCAGGCCGCCCTACTCTTCGGCGTGCCGGCCCGCAAGGACCCGACGGGAGAGGGGGCGTGGGACGCCCGGGGTCCGGTCCCGAAAGCCATCCGGGCGATCCGCGCGCGCACGCCGGACCTTGCGATCCTGGCCGATGTCTGTCTCTGCGAGTACACCGACCACGGTCACTGCGGGCTCGTGCGGGATGGGCGGGTCGACAACGACCGGACGCTGCCCGTGCTCGGAAAGGTCGCGGTCGCCTATGCCGAGGCCGGCGCCGACCTCGTGGCGCCGAGCGCCATGATGGATCACCAGGTCGCCGCGATCCGCGAGGCGCTCGACAACGCGGGATACCCCGGCGTCGGAATCCTCGCCTACGCCGCCAAGTTCGCCTCCTCGTTCTACGGACCGTTCCGGGACGCCGCGGGGTCGATGCCCGCCTTCGGGGATCGGCGCGACTACCAGATGGATCCCCGGAACGGCCGGGAGGCGCTGCGCGAACTCCGGGAGGACGAGCGAGAGGGGGCCGACGTGCTGATGGTGAAGCCCGCCGGACCGTACCTCGACGTCCTTGCCGCCGCCCGCCGTGCGTCCGATCTCCCGCTCGCCGCCTTTCAGGTCAGCGGGGAGTACGCGATGATCAAGGCCGCAGCCCAACGTGGATGGCTCGACGAACGAGCGGCGGTCAGGGAGACCCTCACGTCGATCCGGCGGGCGGGGGCGGACCTCGTGATCACCTACTTCGCCGGGGACGAGGCGCAGGCGGCGAACGGGGAGGGCCGTTGAACGCGTCGGCCCCCCCTCCGAGGGCGAAAGGGGACGCCGGGGCGCGCGACTTCGTGCGCTACCTCTTCTGGCACCTCCGTCCCGAGTGGCGACGGCAATCTCAACAGGACCGCGCCGCGCAGGCGGACGAATTCGTCGGGCGGGTCGAGCAACCTCCCGAGGGGGTCGCGGTGCGGACGTACTCGACCGTCGGAGCGAAGGTCGGGGTCGACGGGCTCCTCTGGATGGTGAGCTCCCGCCTCGAGGCGTTCCAGGAGTTCGAGGGGCGTCTCCGCGGATCCGACCTTTCGGGCTACCTCGACTGGCCGTTCGGCTTCCTCGGCCTGACCCAACGGTCGCAGTACCTCGGCGGACACGCCCACGCGAGGCAGGAAGGCCCCCGAGTACGTCCGAGCGGCCGCCCGTACCTCTTCGTCTACCCGTTCGTCAAGAAGCGGGCGTGGTACGGCCTTCCATTCGAGGAGCGCCGCAGGATCATGGGCGAGCATTTCCAGATCGGTCACAAATTCCCGGACGTCGAGATCCATACCGGCTACTCCCTCGGCCTCGACGATCCCGAGTTCATCCTCGCCTTCGAGTCGGACTCCCCGGGCGAGTTCCTCGACCTCGTCTCCGCGCTGCGGCCGTCCGAGGCGAGCCGGTACACCGAGCTCGAGACCCCCATCTTCACCTGCGTGGCCGCCACCCCCCGCCGGATGGTCGAGCTCGCGGCAGGGCTCCCGTGACCCGGGCGGGGCCACGATCACGGGCGGCGTTCCGGCGGGCCGAGCGGTCGCTCGCGGGCGGCGTCGACAGCCCGGTCCGGGCGTTCGGTGCCGTCGGGGGAACGCCCCTCTTCTTCGCGCGCGGTCGCGGGGCGTACCTCTGGGACGTGGACGGGCGACGGTACCTCGACCTCCTCGGGTCGTGGGGGGCGAGCATCCTCGGGCACGCGCCGCCCGGGGTGGTGCGAGCGGTCCGGGCGTGCGCCGCCCGAGGGCTCACCTTCGGCGCCCCCTCGGAGCTCGAGCACGCGCTCGCCGAGCGGATCCGGGCGGCCGCGCCGGTCGTCGAGCGATTGCGGTTCGTGAGCTCGGGTACCGAGGCCGTCATGTCCGCCGTCCGGGTCGCCCGGGGGTTCACCCGACGACCGAAAGTGCTGAAGTTCGCGGGGGGGTACCACGGCCACTCGGACGGGCTCCTCGCCCGCGCGGGGTCGGGCGTCGCGACCGGTTCGCTCCCCGACTCGGCCGGGGTCCCGGACGCCTTCGTCGCGCAGACGCTGGTCGCGCCGTACAACGACGCAAAGGCGGTGGCCCGCCTGATGGAGTCGCACGGCGAGGAGGTCGCGGCGGTGGTCGTCGAGCCGGTCGCGGGGAACATGAACGTGGTACCGCCGGCTCCCGGTTTCCTTTCCGCGCTCGAGCGCGAGTGCCGGCGGCACGGGGCGCTGCTCATCGCGGACGAGGTGATCACGGGGTTCCGCGTCGGGCGGGGTCTCGCCCATCCACGCTACGGCGTTCGGGCCGACCTCGTCACGCTCGGCAAGGTGATCGGCGGGGGGCTGCCGGTTGGCGCGTACGGGGGACGCGCGGACGTCATGGAGCTCGTCTCGCCAAGCGGACCGGTCTACCAGGCCGGCACGCTCTCGGGAAACCCCGTCGTGATGGCGGCGGGGGCGGCGACCCTCGACGCGCTCACCCCGGCCACGTACCGCGCCCTTGAGCGAGTCTCGCGGGACGTCGCCCGTGCGCTCGTCGGGGCGTCGGAGGAGGCCGGCGACCGCGCCTTCCATCTCACCCGCGTCGGTTCGATGCTCGGCCTCTTCTTCGGTCCGGCGGCCCCCACCAACCTCGAGGAAGCGCTCCGCGTGGACCGGGCCGCGTACGCGAGGTTCTTCGGTGCGATGCTCTCCGAGCGGGTCTACCTGCCCCCGTCCCCGCTCGAGACCGCCTTCGTCTCCACCGCCTTCCGAGAACCGGAGACCGGGCGCCTCGCCCGGGCCGCCCGGAACGCCTTCCGAGCGGGGGCACCCGGGCCGTGAACCATCGGGAACGCTTCCTCGGGGCCCTGCGCTCGGAGCCCGTCGACGAGCTCCCGATCTGGCTCATGCGCCAGGCCGGACGGCACCTGCCCGGCTACCGGCGCCTGCGGGCGGAGCATGGGATCCTCGAGATCGTGACGACCCCCGAGCTCGCGGCCGAGGTAACGCTCGAGCCGGTCGAGCGGTACGACCTCGACGCCGGGGTGGTGTTCGCCGACATTACGGTGCCGTTCTTCGGTCTCGGCGTCGACTTTGGCATCGACGCGGGGGTCGGGCCGGTCGTGGCCCACCCCGTGCGGGACCGGGCCGGGGTCGAGGGACTCCGCGAGTTCGACGGCGTCCGGGACGCGGGGTTCGTGGGCGAGGCGATCCGACGGTTCAAAGGAGCACGCCCCGATCTCCCGATCGTCGGCTTCGCCGGAGCCCCGTTCACGCTCGCCGCCTACCTCGTCGACGGGAGGCCGTCGCGGGACCACGAGGAGACGAAGCGCCTGCTCTTCGCCGAACGGGCCACCTTCGTAGCGCTGCTCGACCGGTTGACCGAGGCGACGATCCGGTACCTCTCCATGCAGGCGGCGGCGGGGGCTGACGCGCTCCAGCTGTTCGACACCTGGGCGGGCGCGCTATCGAGGAACGACTTCGAGCGCGAGGTCCTTCCGCGCCTGAGGACGATCTTCGACGCGCTCGAACCGACCGGGTGCCCGACCATCTACTTCAGCACGGCCTCGGCGCACCTGCTCGAGCTCGCCGCGCGCTGCGGGGCGAGCGCGCTCGGCGTCGATGCGCGCCTCTCGCTCGACCACGTTCGCAGCCTCGCGGGTCCTCGGGTCGCGCTGCAGGGCAACCTCGACCCGATGGCCCTATGTACCGATCCCGAGACCGTGGTGAGAATGGCGCGCGAGGTCCTCGATGCGCTCCCCGACGGCCGAGGGCACGTCTTTAACCTCGGACACGGGGTGCCGCCCGACGGCCGATCGGATTGCGTGGAAGCGCTCGTCCGCTTCGTCCACGAGTACTCCCGGAGACGGACCTCGCGATGAAGGGTGGGACGCGCCCCGACGAGACCGGCATCCTCCTCATGGGATACGGGAGCCCCGAGGGCCCTGACGACCTCGCCGGTTACCTCGAAGAGGTCATGGGGAGGGCGCCCCCGGCGGAGGTGGTCCGGGAGTACGAGCGGCGGTACGGGCTCATCGGATGGTCCCCGCAGATGCGGATCTTGCGTTCGCTCCGGGAGAAGCTCGAGAAGCGTCTCGACCGGGAGGGCGGTTCGATGCCCGTCTACCTCGGGACGAAGCACTGGACGCCCCATATCGCCGACGAGATTCGCTCGGCCTCCGCGGCGGGCCTCCGCAAGCTGATCGCGCTCCCGCTCTCGCCGTACGCCTCCACCTGGATTCTCGAGCCATACGAGCGGGCGATCGCCGAAGGACGCCGCCGGGCGCCCCGCCCGGTCGAGGTGGAGTTGCGCTCCGGATGGCACCTCCATCCGGGGTGGGTCGGCTACTGGAACGAGGCGATCTCCACCTCCCTCCGAGCCTCCCCGAAGGGCACGGTCGTTCTCCTCTCCGCCCACAGTCTTCCGGAACGAATGCGCGTGAAGGGCGACCCGTACCCGGTGCTCGTCCAGGCGACGGCCCGCCGGATCGCCGAGCTTGCGCTGCTCGACCCGTGGGAGTTCACGTACCAAAGCGCGGGGAACACGACGGAGCCCTGGCTCGGTCCGGACGTCACCGAGCGGATCTCGGCGTG
This sequence comes from Thermoplasmata archaeon, assembly GCA_050749685.1. Taxonomy (GTDB): domain Archaea; phylum Thermoplasmatota; class Thermoplasmata; order Lutacidiplasmatales; family UBA184; genus Lutacidiplasma. Next base: position 226 of record JBOGRS010000053.1, on the reverse strand, counting down.
GAAGGCCCGCGGGTTCCCGGACCCGCTCATCGCCCCGATCGGGTTCGTCTTCGAGCACCTCGAAGTCCTCTATGACCTCGACCAGGTCGTGCGGGCGTTCGCGGAATCGAACGGGGGGCACTACCGGCGGGTGCCGATGCCCAACGACGACGACCGTCTCGTAGAGACGCTCGCCGAGGTCGCCCTCGCAGGGCCGCCTCGGGCCCGGGGCGACTGAGCGATCGCC
>JBOGRS010000052.1:0-15120 GCA_050749685.1 Thermoplasmata archaeon | reverse complement strand
GGACGGCGCGGGCCCGGGTGGTCGCCGGCCTCGTGATCCTCGTCGTCGGTAGCGGGCTCGTGGTCGGAGTTCCTTACGTCCCGTCGCACGACCGGGCCCAATCGACGGGAGGGGGTCCGGGAGGCTCCGGGAGCGTCACGAACGTGACGATCAACGCGACGGACGCGCCCTCCTTCGTACCCGCCGAGATCTCCGTGGTCGCGGGGTCCGTCGTGAGCTTCGAGGTCGTCAACGTCGGCAACTTCACCCACACGTTCACCCTCTCGCGGACCGCGAACGCCACCTTCGACCCGCACTGGACCCCGAGCCAATTGGACGCGTTCTTCCGCGCGAACGGCTCGTTCGCGAACCTCACGGTGGCGCCGGGCACCACGGGCTTCACGAACGTCTCGATCCCGCAGTCGGCGGCCCAAGGAAGCTTCGAGTTTGCCTCCGTCGTCCCCTACCAGTTCCAGGCCGGGATGGCCGGTTACCTCAACGTGTCGAGCGGTGCGAGCGGACCCTCCGTCCCGCTCGCTACGGGAGGCACGAACTCGCTCAGCTGGGTGCCGAACGTCCTCGCGATCGCCAACGCGACGAACTACCCCATCAGCGTGTCCGTCGCGCTGCGCAACCTGGGCCAGCTGGGGCACACGTTCGCAGTCGAATCGACGCCGGGGGTCAACCTGAGCGCGAACTTCACGACCTACTTCACCCAGCACCCGCCCCTCGCCGATGTGGTCCTGCCCACGAGCGGAGGGGCGGTCGCCTACGCGAACTTCACGATCAACGCGAAGGGGGTGTACGAGTTCATCTGTACGGTCCCGGGCCATTTCATCCCCGGGGGGATGTTCGGTTTCCTCTACGTCGGGGTCGCGCCGCCGGCGGCGGCCGCTCCTCCGAGCACCGCGCTCGTGCAGGAAGGGGTGCTCGTCGCGGGCGGAGCTCTCCTCGGGATCGGGGTCATCCTCGCACTCGCGGCCGCCTATACGGGCCGCTTCCCTCGCTCGGGAGCCCCGCCCTCGACGCATCCCTAAGGGGCGCCTCCAAGGACGCGTTCCGCAGGACCTCGGCGCCTCCTCACCTCACGACAAGGCCGATAAGCCCCCCCGAGGTTCAAGTAGGGCGGCGGGGTTGCGCGCTCGATGCATGAGCGGGCTCGTCGGCCGGCTCGACCGACCGCGCTTTCCCTGAGTCTCGTCCTCCTCGCCGCCCTCGTGACCCTCGCGCCATCCTTGCCCCTGTCCCACGTCCCCGCGCCGGTCCCCCCCCTGACCGCGCCCCATCCCGCCCTCTCCCGCCCCTCGGTCGCGTCCATCGCCGACGTGACGAACGCCCTCCCCGGTCGATCCCCGTCGGGTCAACCCCACGTGGACGTCCCGGCGATCGTCCTCGCTCAGTGGCGCGCGCGCTCGCCCGGCCCATCGACGCCGGTGGCGCCGGCCCCGTCCCATCTTCCCGACGTCGCCGATCCATCGGTCGAGCGACCCACGCCGGCGGGCGCGATCGCCCCGGGATCGTGGGTCCGCGGATGGGTGATCGACGCGACCCGGGGGGTGGGGGTCCCGAACGCCACCGTCTCGGTGACGCCGCTGAACGGTCTCTGCATCGGGGGATGCGCCACCAACCAGACGGATTCCGGTGGAGTCTTCAACGTGACCTCCCCCGCGGGCGCGGTCATGATCACGGTGAACGCGAGCGCCTATCTCACCAACCGGACGTGGACGACCGTCCCGTTGTCCGGCGGCATCTATGTGGGCCGGATCTATCTCGTCCACGACGGCTACGTCACCGGGATCGTCCGCTCGCTAGGCCCCGGCCACCCGACGATCGGCGGGGTCGCCGTGGTCGCGTCGACGCGGGACGACCTCGTCACCGCCACCCCCTCCGGGGTCACCGCGGCGAACGGGTCGTTCACGGCGAGCGCGCCCCCCCTGCCGTCCGTGGTCGTCTTTCTTCCCGGAGCGGGCCTCCTCGCGTTCCTCTCCAACCAGACGTACGCGAACGTAACCCCGTACGGGACCGTCGACCTCGGGACCGTCTACCTCGAAGGCGGCTTCCTCGTGAACGCGACGTTCGTCGATCGCTCCACCGGAACCCCGATTCCGGCGGGGCTTCCTCGCCAGCTCTGGCTGTGCACCGAGCGGGTGAGCCCCGCCGACTGCCGTCCCGGTCCCCTCACGACCGCCGCGAGCGCGAGCGCCTACGGGATCGTCGGTCCCGCCGAGGTGAAGGCGATGGTCCTCGGCTACGTCGTGAACTTCACGGCGGTCCGCGACATCCCTTCCACCGCCCCGGGACAGAACGTCTCGCTCGGACCGATCTATCTCACCCCGATGGGGGCGTTCCAGATCACGTCCAACTTCACCGGCGGGACGCCGCCGAATTCGACCTGGGCCAACGGGTCCGTGGTCGCCACCGTCTGTTCGCTCGACGGGATCGAGGTCGCGGACCTCCCCCCGTACCTGACCCCGGTCCCGGAACTCGTCGCGGTGCCGTGCTGGCCGGGGTCCTTCTCCGGGGGCTACAACCTCAGCGGGAACACCTACCCGGTGGGCGTGACGAGCCGCCTGGTCGGTCCGCCGCTCGAAGACATCGTCTTCCTGGAACCGTTGACCGCCTTCCCCGTCGCGCTCGCGAACGTTCCGGGTCCGAGCCCCCCTCCCTACGTCCCCACCGAGGGGGCGAACTTCACGTGGCTCAACCTCACCCCCGACCGCCTCACCCACGCCGGGTCCGTCAACCTCACGGCCGGACACCTCGTGACCGGTCATGTCGACCGTCCCGGGACCACCTATCCTCCCCCCGGAGGATTCCGCGTGACCGCGTGTTCGACGGACGCGTCCTGGGTCTGCGCTTCGGGCGATGCCACGGCGGGATGCCTCAGCGGCAACGACACTTTCTGCGTGGCCGCGCCGCCGGGGCCGATCCGGCTTGAGGTCACCACGATCGGCTCGGGGGAGAATCACACGTGGCTTTCGGTCCCCGCCGGATGTTGCGGACAGGAAGGGACGGCGATCGACGTGGGCCGGATCTTCGTGGCCCCCAACTCCCAGTCGAACGGCACGGTCAACGGTACCGTCGTCCTCCTTGGGGCGTCGGGGAACTCGACCGTCCTGACGACGGTGGAGGCCTGCGCGATCTCGCCCGCGTTCGCGATCTCCGCGTCGGGACCATCGCCCTGCCTCACGACCACGGCCAACGTCACCACCGGATTCTTCTCCCTCACGGCGAACGCCGGGTGGAACGAGGTGACGGCCTACGCGACCGGCTATGCGGCGAACTGGACGTGGATCGACGTCGAAGGGGCGAACACCACCGGGACGATCGAGCTCGCGCCGGACGGCTATGTCACCGGCCAGGTCGTGACCGTCCAGGGCGACGCGATCTACGAGGCGTTCGTGCAGGCCTGCCGCGTCGCGAACGCGCAGGACTGCACCGCCGTCGGGAACGGGGGCCTCACCTCGACGTACGGCCAGTTCTACGGAGCGGTCCCCGGCGCACCATTCCCGGCGGGAGCGTACGAGATCGAGGTGAGCGCGAGCGGGTACGCCCCGAACTGGGCGTGGGCGAACGTGAGCTCGGGCCGTCTTAGCACGGTGCCGCCGATCGTGCTCACCCCCCTCGGGGTGAACGCGACGCCGACCCGACCGATGGGACCGGCCGGGAGCGCCGGGGCCTGGGTCGACGGGCGGGTGATCGACGGGCGCACCGGGCTCGGGATCCCGGGCCTCCACCTGCTCGCGTGTCCCGTCCACGGGCTCGCCTGCACCTTCGACCCGCTGTCCACGAGCTTTGGTGGGGAGTTCAATACGTCCCTCGCCCCCGGGCAGTACGACCTCTACCTCAATGCCTCCGACCACGCACCGCTCACGCCCTTCGTCAACGTGACCGCGGCCAGCTTCGTCCACCTGGGGACCCTCGAGGCCGCCCCCTTCCCGATCGTCACCGGTCGCATCGACGTCGGCCCGTGGAGGTCCCTCACCGAGACGCAGGGCTTGGGACCCTCGCTCGGTTCGGTGAGGGTCTGTGACGCTCGAGGGACCGGCTGCGGCTCGCTCGGATCGCTCGCCACCGACGGAACGTTCAACGTCAGCGCGCCCGCGGGAGTGGCCGACCAGTTCTCCGCGTGGGGGAACGGGATGAACGCCCTCTCGAGCCCCGGCTACGGCTTCGACCTCCTGAAAACGTTCGTCAACGTCACGGGCGCCGGACTCGCGCTCCCGACCCGGGGCGCCGGCGTCCTCATGATGCAGCTCTTCGGCGTCCTCTCCGGGCCGGTGAAGGACGGCAGTGTGCTCGGCCCGTCGGGGACGAGCCCGCGACCGGTCCCCTTCGCCTGGGTGAGCGTCCATACGAACAGCGGGCAGCGGTCGACCACCTACCAGATCACGGACGGGGGAGGCCGGTTCGTCGCGCTCGTTCCCACCGATTCAACGCTTGCGACGGCGAACGCCTCCGCAAGCGCGTTCTGGGGGACCAACCGGAGCTGGGCGGGGACCGTGGCGCCCGCCGGGGTGGTCGCGTTCGGCAACCTCACGCTGCCCCACTTCGGGTGGGTCACGGGCACGATCGTCGGCCGGACCGGGGGAAACCCGATCGCGAACGTGCCGGTCCAGGTGACGGTGCCCGACCCCGCCAACGCGACGGTCGTCGTCACGAACGAACGTACCAACGGAGCGGGGTTCGTCAACATCACCGCGCCCGCGGGTCCGAGCATTCACGTCGCGACGGTGAGCCCGTTCTACCTCAACCAGTCGAGGGTCGTCACGGTGGCCGAGTGCCGCACCTCGAGCGTCGCCACGATCACGCTCTCGGACTCTCCGGCGGCCAACGGTACCTGGGTCCAGAGCGACCAGGTCAACACCGTGGGGCATCCGCCGGTGCGCACGGTCGTGGACGGCCGGACGGGCTCGGCGGTCTACTTCGCGAGCGTCGTGGTGACCGGGGGTTCCGGCGTGTCCAACGCGAAGCTCACCCGCACGAACGGTCTCGGTCAGTTCTTGACGCTCGCCGGGGCCGGACCCTCGGATCAGCTCACCGTCTCCGCGACCGCCTACGCGACCCATCTGCAGACCGTCAACCTCTCCCAAGGATCGCGCGCGATCGTCCCGCGGGTCAATCTCACCGGGGATGGCATCGTCGAAGGCTCGCTCATCGTGGAGCCGGGGGGCGTCCCCGCGGTGGGGGTCGAGATCATGGTCTGCCCGGTCGCCCTGCCCTCGTGCGCGAGCATCGGACTCACGAATGCGAGCGGTGGCTTCTGGGTGGATGCTCCGCCGGGCCCGGACCTCGTCAGCGTCGTGACCGAGAGCTACCTCGCGAACCTCACGGCCTCGGCCGTCGTCCCCTCCGACGGGTTCATCGAGGTGGGTCGGATCGCGATCTATGCGTTCGCGGATGTCGCCGGGACCGTGCTCGGGCTTCCTACCGGGATGCCGATCGACGGCGCGAACGTGAGCACGTGCTCTCCGCTCGGCACGCCGTCCGGACCGTGCTTCGGGTCCGTCGCGACCGATGCCCTCGGCGACTTCTCGATCTACGTCCCTCCGGCCACGTTCGTCTTCAAGTTCTCCGCGCCCGACTTCAACATCTCCTACCGCACCGTGGCGGCGGGCGCCGGGGCGTCGGTCCCGATGGGAACGATCTTCCTGTTCTCGTACGGGCTCGTCCTCGGCACGGTCGTCGGCGCGCCCAACGACACCCCGATCGCGAACGCCGATTTGACCGCCTGCTCGGTCTACCTCCCCGGCACGTGTCTCCCGCCCGCAGTCACAAATGCATCGGGTGGCTACGCGCTCGCCCTGCCGCCCGGAAGGATCCTCGTCGACGTCGCGGCGGCCGGCTATCTCGACAACTTCACCTACCTCACCTCGGAGTCCGGCACGTCGTCGACGGCCGCGCCGATCGTGCTGAGCCCCTTCTCCCCCGCGCTCCCCGTGACGGTAAGCGGCCGCGTCACCGACGAGGTGACGCACGGTCCGATCGGCGACGCGGCGGTGACGGGGATCTACCGCGGTAGCGCGGTCGCGGCGACCGTAACGGACGCGGGGGGGTCGTTCACCCTCTCGGTCTTTGGGGGGGTCTTCGAAATCGCCGTCTCCGCCCCCGGCTACCGCACCGTCGACCTGTCGGTCGTCCTCACGGGGAACGTGACGAACGAGGATGTCGTGCTCGCGACGATGACCTACCCGTTCCGGGGCGAAGTCACCGACGGTTCGACGGGTCTCGGCATCCCGAGCGTGGCGATCGAGCTCGGAGCGGCACCGATCGCGACCACCGACGTGAGCGGCCGCTTCGCGGCGATGCTGGCGAACGGGAGCTATACGCTGAGCGCCGTGCCGCCGCCCGGCTCCGCCTACCGCCCCCTCCCCTTCGGGATCACCGTCAACGGCGGGGCGCTCGGGAGGAACCTCACGTTGCTCGCGGAGAAGGTCGAAGTGACGATCCACGTCGAATCCGCGGCGTCCGGTCTCCCGCTCGACGGTGCCCTCGTGTCGATCACGTCGAACGGCAGCGCCGTCGGGGGCGGGGGATGGACCGATCCTTCGGGCGACTTCTCGGTCTTCCTCGCCTCGGGGACGTATGGGCTCGACGTGATCGCCTCCGCGTTCCCGGAGTTCGTCACGTCGCTCGCGGTGGGGTCCTCGGCGTTCACCCGAATCGTGGCGCTCGGCGGAAGCGTCGGGACGACCCCGTTGGTCGGGGTCGGGACGCTCGGTCCGCTCGCCCTCGTCCTGGCGGGTGCGACGGCGTTCGTCGTGGCGCTCGCGTGGATGCGCCAGCGCGGGCGGCCGCCGTTCGCGCGCCGTGCCGCGGGCGAGTCCCCGGAGGACCGAACGATCGAGTGGCGCATCCTCGATCCGTAGGGCCGTGCGGAACGGCCTACGTGACCACGAGCAGGGCGCGCATCGTCCCGTGGAAGGAACCGCAGAACTCCGTGCACTGGATCAGGAACTCCGTCCCCGCGGCGACGTTCGGCACGGTGAACGCCATCGAGTTCACCCGCCCTGGGATCGCGTCGAGTCGTACGCCCAGGTTCGGGATGTTGAACGAGTGGATGACGTCGACCGAGGTCACGTTGATCTGGACGACGGTGCCGGGCGCGGCCCACAGGTTGCCGCCGGCATCGGTGCCCAGGGACGTGTTCGTCGATCCGGTGGGCGGACTGTACGTGACGTTGTAGCAGGTGTGGTTGGCGGGGTAGCAGAATTCCCAGAACCACTGGTGACCGATCACGTCGACGTACTCGTCCGGGTGGGCGGGAAGGTTGTCGATGTGGTAGAGGAGGACCGTCGAGTAGACGGCGACGCCGGCGATCAGCGCGACGGTGACGAGGGTCCAGGCGACCTCGAACTTGTTAACCATAGCGACGCCCCTTCGTGCGCGGGTCGCGGAACTTCAAGATCGCGTAGACCAGGAAGGTGAACGTGATCGCCGCCCCGACCACGGAGATGCCGATGATCGTCCAGAGGATCGGACCGGTCTGCTGCAGGTTGGTCGGGTCGGCCGCCGCGAGTCCGGCGATCCCGGTCACTCCGAGTCCGCCCAAGGCGGCCCACACGCCTCGAGCGAGATGGCGCATCCGCACGCGAAGGACGGAGGTGTCGAGCTACATATTCCCCGCGTACGTACGCGCTTCCCCCGACCCGGCCGGTCCTCCGGGGCCGTGGCGCGCGGCGGACGGTGGGAATACGTACGGAATCCCTTTGAAGGGCGTACCCCGTCCCCGACCCCGATGGGACCCGCGCGACCGAGGGACCGCCACGCTACCGCCATTCGACGGAGCCTGCCCGCCCTCGCCGTGGCGCTCCTCCTGCTGGTCGCGCTGACCGGCACGGTGGATGGCGCGCCCGCGCGATCGTCGTCGTCGGCGCGTCCGACGGCCGGAACCGACCCGCTCACGGTCACCGTGGGCACGGCCTTCGCCTTCACCGTGTCCACCGACGAGGTGACGCCCGGGGACACGGTCGACCTCACCCTCGTCCAGACCGACGACGTCCAGCACACGTTCACGCTCTCCTCGGTGGCGGGCTTCACCTTCCCGTCCAGCGACTCGACCGGCGACCTGCTCACCTATTTCGCCGCCCATCCTCCGATCGTGAACGTGACCATCCCCGCCGGAGCCGCGACGATGCACGCCACGTTCACCGCCCCTCCGTTCGGCGAGTACGAGTACGTCTGCCTCGTCTCGGGTCACTTCCAGCTCGGCATGTACGGGGTCCTCGGCTCCGGCGAGCACGGAACGACGTTGGCCACGACCAGCGGACCGGGCGCACCGGTCTTCATCATCGGAGGGACGATCGCCGGGCTCGTCGTGATCGCGCTCGTCCTCGGATTCGTCATCGGGAGGCGGAAGGGCGCGGTCCACGAGATGTCGCCCGAGCGACTCGGATACGTTGAGGTGACCCCTCCGCTCTCCCCGTCGGCGCCTAAGCCGTCCCCTCCCCCACCCGCCCCCCCACTTCGGTAGGCCCCCCGGGCGTTCCCGCGCGCCCGCGCTCGGGCGCCCTGCCGCAACGCCTAAGAAGGAGGAGTCGCTCCAACCTACGAACCTCGTAGGAGGTTCGAGCGTACGATGGCGTGGGAAACTCCGAGCCGCGAGCGCCGCGTCCTCAAGGCCGGGCATTCCTCGATCGCCGTCACGCTCCCCAAACCGTGGGCCGAGGCGATGAACCTGCGGCCCGGTGACCTCATCGTCTTCGACCAGAACGATGACGGCACGCTCTTCCTCAAGCCGGCCCCGGCGCCGGGAGCGATCCCGGTCGGACAGCCGTACCTCGTCCAGGCCCACTCGTTCGATACGCCGGGCGTTCTCGAGCGCCTCGTCGTCGGGGCGTACCGCGTCGGCCACGACGCGATCGAGATCCGCACCGAGGCCCCGCTCTCCCCGGAACGGGTGGAGGAGCTCAACCAGGCCGCGCGCGGGCTCCTCGGGGTCTCGGTGGTCGCCCAGGAGCGCAACCGGATCGTGCTCCAGAACTTCATCGACCCGTCGAAGTACGGTCTGCCGCAGCTCGTGCAGCGCATGAAGATGATCCTCGTCGCGTTCCTCGAGGAGTCGGAGGGGATCCTCGAGCAGAAGACGCGGTCGCGACGCCTTCCGTCGCTGGCCGAGGAATCGAGCAAGGTCCTCGCGCTCCTGGTGCGTCAGCAGTTCCTCGCGAGTCGGGATTGGTCGCTCGCCCGGCGGATCGGGAGCTCCGATCCCCGCCAGCTTCTCGAGTGGCGCGTCGTCGTCCACACCCTCGAGGAGCTCGGTGACCTCTTCTGCGAGATCGCGGAGCTGCTCAACGAACACCCCTCGAAGCTGGGACACGCCGACGACCTCCGCGGCCTCCTGGCCGCGCTCAAGCAGGGTCTCAAGACCGTCGTCGAGACGATCATGCACCCGTCGCTCGCCCACGCCTGCGAAACGTACGCCGAGAGCGCGCGACTGTCGGAGCTCGCCCGGTGCCAGGCGGCGACGATCCGCGGACCGTCCCGTCGCCATAGCATCTACGCGGCGACGGTCGTACTGCAACGGAGCGCGTCCTGCCTCCGGGTGCTCGGCGAGGTCGCGATCGACCGCGCCGTTGCCGCGGGCAACGAGACGATCCTCGTCACCCCTCCGTAGGCGATTCATATACTGCGGGTACGAACAGTTCGTACGGGTGGGGCCCTCCTATACGAACCCCATATTGGGCCCCCCCTGGTGGAGCGGGCGGGTGCCCGATGTTCGATTCCCTGGATGACTGGTTGATCATCGCCGTCGTCGCGGCCATCCTGTTCTACGGGTCGAGCAAGATCCCGCAGCTGGCCCACAGCCTGGGTCGCTCGCTCGGAGAGTTCAAGCGCGGTCGCCTCGAGGTCGAGCGGGAGCTCAAGGCCGAGCAGGCGGGAGTCGCCGGAGCGTCGACGGTGCCGGCCTCGCCGCCCCGCTGAACCTTCCGGGCGGACGAAGGATGGCCCATTCTCGACGCGCACGGTTAGGACGCATCGAACGCGCGCGCCCGTGGAGCGCGGGGGGAGACCCCGAGTGAGCGATGGGCGACCTTCAGAAGATCCTCGCGGTGATGGGCGAGGCCCGTCGCCGCCTCTTCCGGGTGGTGGTGGTCTTGGGCCCCCTCTTCGGGTTCCTCGTCACGTTCCGCCTGGTCGCGGTCCGCGTGTCGATCGGACCGATCTCGGTCCCGCTCGCGTACCCGTATCCCGACCTCTTCGGCAACGTGTCGGCGCAGGTCTTCCGGGCGCTCGTCGCGACGATGCTCCCGGCCGGCGTTACGCTCCTCAACGTCGGCGTGGGCGACTCGGTGCTGGTGCAGATGGAGATCGCCGCGCTTCTCACGCTCATCCTCGGGATGCCGTGGATCGTCCACGAGGTGGGGGCGTTCCTCATCCCGGCGCTGCGGCGCAACGAGCGTGCGCTCGTGATGCGCATCGGCGTGCCGGCGACGCTGCTCTTCACCCTCGGTACATCGCTCGGGCTCCTCGTCATCACGCCGCTCACCTTCCGTCTCCTCTTCCAGTACGTGGGGGCGATGGGCCTCGCCCCCGTCCTCGGCGTCCAGCAGTTCGTGACGTTCGCCCTCCTCTACTCGATCGCCTTCGGGATCGTCTTCGAACTGCCCGTCTTCGTCTACGCGCTCACGCGCCTCGGCCTCGTTCGTGCCGCGGCATGGCGGAAGCACTGGCGCGGGGCGATCATCGCTTCCCTTCTCTTCGGCATGGTGATCACCCCGGACAATTCCGGCATCACGATGCTGCTGATCGCGCTCCCGATGATGGCGCTCTACCTGGGGGGCGCGTGGTTCGCCACCCGATGGGAACGTGGACGGGACGCGGACCGCCGACCGCCGACCGGGGTCTCGGGAGCGTGAGGTGACGTGGCGCTGTTCTCGGACATCGATTGGGTGATCCTTCTGGTCGCCGGTGGGCTCCTGCTCCTCGGCAAGGAGAACGGCGCCCTGCTGCGCACCCTCGGCCGCTACTACGGGCGGGCAATGCGCCTCAAGACCGAGCTCTTGGGCGAGTTCACGCAGGCCGCGCAGATCCCGACGGACGCGCGGGGGCGGCCGCTTTCGATCCGCCAGGTCGTGCTCGGCTACGACGATGAGGGACGCCCAAGCGGCATCCCGGTCGCGGTGCGGACCCCTCCGGCCGTCGCCGCCCGACCCCTGCTTGAACCGACCGCATACGCCCCCGCACTCGGTGGAGGGGCGTGGTCCGTGGCGCGGACGAGCCCTCCCCCGAGCCACGTGAAGGAGTCGCGATGAGCGCCCTCACGATCGACCAGATGATGACGCTCACGGAGATCCTGATGATGCTCCTCGGGATCGCGATCACCTGGGCGGTCTTCTACGGGAGCGATCGCGCCGAGCTCCCCGGTGAGGCGCGGATCCCGGACCCGTCGGTTCCGGACGATATGGTCCTCGACACCCGGGGGAGGTCGCTCGAATGAACCCGATCTGTGCTTCGGACTGCCCGTTCTCGCCGAACTCGCCGGAGGCGCTCAAGTTCCCGTTGGGCCAGATCCACCGCTTCGCCTCGACGAATCCCACCAACTCGACCGAGGAGGTCGACGAGACCAAGCGCAACGTGCTGAAGCTCCTCGGGGTCGCGGGCCTCGTCGGGGCGGGCGCCGGGCTCGTGGGGGGTGCGATCCAGTACGCCCAACCCCCGATCGTCGGGGCCTCGTCGTACCCGACCGTCCAGCTCCTCGACATCGATGGCAGCCCGCTCACCGCCACGAAGATGATGGCGGAGTACAGCGTCGAGACCTCCGACGATGTCCTCTTCAACTATCCGTTGCGCAACGAGCCCAACTTCCTCCTCAACCTGGCCGCCCCCCCGGGGGGTGGTGGGGGCGCCACGAACGTTCCCTTCGGGGTTGGCCCGCAGAAGTCGATCGTCGCCTACAGCGCGATCTGCCAGCACCTCGGATGCCCGGCGCCGGCGATCTCGTACTATCCTCCCGGAACGTGCCCGCAAACTCCCAGCGGCAAGGAGTTCTACATCCACTGCAGTTGCCACGGTTCGACGTACGATGTGACGAACGGTGCCTCGAACCTCACCGGTCCGGCGGTCCTACCGCTCCCGCAGGTCATCCTCGACTGGCACGCCTCCGACGACACGATCTGGGCCACCGGGATGACCCCGGGAAGCCCCCCGGTGAACGGGCACTTCGATACCCTGTCCGGCGACTACCCGGTCGCGTCGCCCGTCCAGGTCGCGAAGGAATCGTCGGTCATCCTCTGCCAATTCCCGAGCTGACGAGACGGCATGTCGCTCGAACGTTTCTTCAACCGCACGCTGAACCGGACCTGGGGGTTCATCGAGGACCGCTCGGGCATGCCCCACTGGGCGTTGCGGCCCCAGCCCGATTTCACGTTCAAGCCCTCGTACTGGACCGGCGCCTTCGTCGTGAACGCCTTCCTCTACCAGGTCATCTCGGGCCTTCTGCTCCTGCTCTACTACCAACCGAGCGTCAACCCCACCTACACCGACTGCGGCCAGGCGATCGGCTCGCTCTCGTCCGCCCCGGCGGCGTGGTGCAGCACGTACTACATCATCCACTCGGTGCCGATGGGCTCGCTCCTCCTCTCGTCGCACCTCTACGGCGCCTACGCGATGATCTTCCTCGCGCTCGTGCACTTCTACCGGGGGTACTACCTCGGCGTCTACAAGAGGCCCCGCGAATTCTCCTGGATGGTCGGCACGCTCCTCCTCCTCGCGACGCTCGGGATGGGCTTTACCGGCTACCTCCTCCCGTATACCCAGCTCTCCTACAACGCGACGAACGTCGGCCTCGTGCTGGCGCTACGACTTCCGACGGCCGGCCCGCTCCTCGGGCCGTTCCTCCTGGGGGACGGCACCGGTCAGGGGCTGATCTCGCGGATGTTCGCGCTGCACGTCCTCGTGATCCCCCTCGCCCTCGGGGCGCTGCTCTACGCCCACATCGCGCTCTTCGAGAGCCACGGGATCGCCCCGCCCGCGACGTCGGACCCCACGCAACGGCGGCGCTTCACCCACGCCGAGGACCAGAAGCACGTGCCGTTCATGCCCCACATCTTCTTCTACATCACGAAGTGGGCGCTCCTCTACATCGGTCTCATCCTCGGGATTGCCGCGCTCTGGCCGTGGGACCTTCCCACCTATGTGGGCAACCTGGCGGCGGCCGGTGTCGTGACCGAGCCGGATTGGTACTTCCTCTGGACGTTCAAGCTGGTCGACTTCGCGGGGGTCACTCCGGTCCTCGCCATCGGACTGTCGAACGTCATCATCCTGTTCATCCTCCTCCTTCCGTTCCTCGACCGATCGCGGCGGACGCACCCGCGCGACCGTCCTTTCTTCCTCTTCCTCGGAAACTGCATGCTCGAGTTCTTCGTCCTGATGACCGTCTGGGGCGGCCTTACCCCGGGCGTTCAAATCCTCCCGATGACGGTCGCCGAGCGCCTCGGGCCGCTCTTCGCCGTGAACGCGGTCATCGTCTGGCTGTTCTACCGGCGCTACCGCCTCAACTACGACCGTCGCCTCGCCGCGGCCGGCAAGGACCACCGCCTCGCCGGGGCCTACCCGGCGGCCGCCCTCCCCCGGGGGAGCGTCGCGCCCGAGGTGGCGAGCCATGAGTGAGGTGGGGTCGGTTCCGGTCCGCTACCGGACCGGTTGGCTCTGGGGCATCCTCGCCCTCTTCCTCATGCTGGGCACGGTGGCGGCGGCGTTCGTCGTCTACGGGCTCACCGACCTGTGGAGCACGGGCCGCTGGTTCCCCGACCTCCCGATCACGCTCGCCGCGGGGTTCGCCGCGACGTTCCTCCTCCTGCTCATCACCGGCATCCTCTACCGCGTCGACCGGCTCCGCGGGGTCCCCCATCGGCAGGTGAGGCTCTTTGACTGACGCCGAGGCGATGCGCGAGTTCGCCCGGGTGCGCGCGGCGACGCTGCGCTATTACTACGCGATCGTCGTCCTGATGATCCTCGGGATCGTCGTCCTTGCGGTCTACTCCATCCGCCTGGGTCCGATCACGGGTCCGGGGGTGGAGAGTTCCTTCGGGCTCGCGAGCGCGCTCATGCTCATCATGGGCGCGGTGGTGGTGCACGTCGTCGAGCGGGCCTACCGCGTCTACCCCCTCGGGCGCAAGACGGCGACCCACCCGCCCCCGCCGGTGACGGAGCGCGACCTCGTCACCTTCCTCAAGGTCCTCGTCCTCGTCCTGACCGGGGCCGCGATCGCGTACATACTAGGGAGCCTTATCACCGGATAGCGAGGGAGATGCGTTGTCCGACCTCACCGTCCCGATCGTCCTCGTCACCCTGATCGTCGCGTTCGCGGCGTTCGTCTTCGGCGTGCTCACCTACCGCGGCGAGTGGTTCGTCCGCAAGGCGAAGCACTACCTGTTCACGACCGACCACAAGGTGATCGGGATGATGTACCTCGTCACGAGCATCGTCTTCTTCTTCATCGGTGGGATCTACGCCGCCCTCATCCGGACCGACCTCGGCCTCGTCCAGGGGCTCGGCCTCGACCCCCAGACGACGCTCGGGATCACCCCGGACGTCTACTCGACCCTCTTCACGATGCACGGGGGGATCATGATCTTCCTGTTCATCATGCCGGCCCTCGCAGGGTTCGGCAACTACCTCGTCCCCTCGATGATCGGGGCGAAGGAGATGGCGATGCCCCGGATCAACGCCATCGCCTTCTGGATGATCCCGGTCGCCGGGGTCATCCTCCTCTTCTCGAACGCGTACGCGGGTTGGACGAGCTACGTCCCCCTTTCCACCCAGGGGTTCGCCCCGAACGACCACGGGGTCGACCTGTGGATCCTCGGCCTCCACATCCTCTCGATCTCGTCGATGTTGGGGGCGATCAACTTCCTTGTCACGATCGTGAAGCATCGCGCGCCGGGAGTCCACTACTGGAACATGCCCCTCTTCGTCTGGTCGACGCTCATCAACTCCGTCCTGCTCATCTTCGCCCTCCCGTCGCTGTCGATCGCGCTCACCTTCGTCCTCTCGGACCGCAACTTCGGGACCCACATCCTGGCCGCGGCGAACGGGACGCCCCTCGGCGGCGCGCTCCTCTACCAGAACCTGTTCTGGTTCTTCGCCCACCCCGAGGTCTACATCATGGTCCTGCCGGCGTTCGGGATCATCTCCACG
>JBOGRS010000051.1:0-15177 GCA_050749685.1 Thermoplasmata archaeon | reverse complement strand
GTCTAGTTGTGGTCCGTGTCGTCGGTCGACTCGGGTTTCGCGGCCGCTTCGCCCTTCTTCGGGGTGCCGCGTTTGAGGATCTCCCCGCTGATGCGGTCAAGCTCCTGCATGAGCGAGTCGATGTCCGATTCGCCCTCGGCCCCGGCGGCGGCGCCGGCGGCGGCCGCCGGTGCCGCGACGCTCGGCGTCGACGCCCCAATGTCCTCGGGGGATTCGAGGTAGGCCGCCTCGGGTCCGGGCGCCGCGCTGGGCGGAGTTGGACCCTCGGGCGCGGCGTACTCGCCGCCGGGCCCGCCGCCATAGGACTCCTCCTGGCTCGCGCTCGGAGGGGACCGTCCACGGCGCCGGAAGAGGAAGAACGTGGCGATGATCGCGACGAGGACCGCCGCGATCGCGATGCCGATGTAGTACGTCGTGTAGTCGGTTCCGACCGGCGTGCAGTTGCCGTACGGACAGTTCGTCTGCGCCGGGAGCGCCCCCGTCGCCGGGGCGATCGTGGCAACGACGATGAGAAGGAGTGCGAGTCCTCCCAGCAGGAGGGGCGCGATGGCGTGGTCCTTGTGGGTTTCAGTCATGGAACGGCCCTCAGGGGCAAGGGCCCTATATTAGCGAGACTCCGAGACGTATGTAAATCCTCCGTGAGCGTAGGTTCCCGGGGGGGACGGTCGCCCCCCGACCGGTTCGGTCCCCATGATCGGACGCGCCCATCGCGATCGCGCGTCCGGGCCGTGTAGGCCCGAGCGACCGTACGACCGGCACCGGCCTCCCGGGAAGCGCCTCGACGCCCTCGAGCCGCCGTCGGTCGCCGGGTCGAAGCGCCGGGGGACGACCGCCACCCGCACGTACCCGAGCGCGATCACGATCGCGATGAACGGCCGTGCCCCGACCGGGATCACGAGCGGGAGGGCGAGGAGCGGGACGGCCGGCACGTCGGCCTCGAGGCGCGGGGGCCCGGGGCGTCCGGAGGGTTCCCCCGCCCGGGAAGCACGGTCTTTTCCCCCGGAGCCGTTGCGCGGTCGTGAGCCTTCCCGGAGCGAGCGCGCCCGTACTCACGCTCGGGCTTCTCGCGTTCGCGCTCGGGCTCGTCCTGATCGGCGAGGCCGTTCGCACCCTGGTCGGGTCGAAGGTCCCGCTGCTTCGGAACGTCGACCCGGTCGAACGGATCGTGCTGGGCGCCTACCTCGGGATCGGTGTCCTGTATGCCCTCGCGGCCGTTCCGCCCGGAGGGTTCTACCCCCTCACGTTCCCCGTGGCGGTCACGGTCGCGTCCGCGACGCTCCTCCTTGTCCACCGTTCGCGACTTCGCTCCTGGGTAGGTTCCCGGCCCACGCACCCGGCGGGTCCGTGGTTCCCCCGTGCGTGGATCGCCCCCCTCGTCGTCGTTGCCACCGGGGTGGGGTTGTTCCTGGTGGAGATCGGGATCGCCCAAGGTCAGCCCACCGGCAACACGTTCGACTCGTCGCTCTACACGACGTATGTGGCGCTCCTGAACGCCCATCACCTCCTTCCGGCGTCATTCTCACCGATCGCCCCCTACGCCATCGCCTACCCCCAGGGCGCGACCGTCGTCTTTGCATCGGCGCAATCGATGCTCGGCCTCGCGCCGCCCCGAACCGCCCTCCTGGTCACCCCGCTCTTCTTCGGGCTCGCCCCCCTGGGGGCCTACGTCTTCGGTCGAAGAACGTTCGCGAGCGCGCCGATGGGCATCGCCTTCGCCCTGGTCACGGCCCTTCTCGCGGAGTGGACCCGCACCCTCGTGGCCGGGAGCAACGACTTCGTCCTCGCCTTTCCCCTCGTCCTGATGCTCTGGGGCTGGATCCCCGAGGTCTGGGGGCGGGCTCACCCTCCCGATTTACGGGCCGCCCTCGCTTTCGGGGCCATCGCAGGGGTCTCCGCAGCACTCAACCCGGTGGGGGCGGAGGCGATCGTCCTCGCGGTCCTCCTCCTCGTGATCGTGCGCGCCGCCGAACGGGCGACCCCGCTTCTCGCGACCCTCCCGCGGTGGGGCGCTTCGGTGGGCGCCACGCTCGTTGGGGTACTGCCCAGCTTGATCGTGCTGGCGCAGGGCGCGGGTCTCGAGGGAAGCTCGACACTTTCGGGGTCGACGATCCCGTATGGCCTCACGTTGGCCGGATGGGTCGGCCGCGTCGACCCGTTCCTCTTCCGACCGGGCAACGATAACCTCTCGAGCTTCCCGATCCTCCGCACCGAGCTCGCCGTGCTGCTCGTCATCGGCGTACTCGTCCTCGTCGTCGCCCGCCGCCCGGTCTCGCTCCCGTCGGACCGCACCGGGTTCGGGATGACCTCGGGCATGCTCGGCGTCGCGCTCACGGTCCTCCTGACGGTCGAGACCCTTCCGTCGCTCGGTCTATCGGCACTCGCCTCCGCGAGCCGCCTCACGAGCGCGGACGAGCTCTCGTGGCTCCTCTTTGCCCTCTATACGATGATCGCGGCCGTGCCGCTCGGGCTCCTTCTCCACCGATTCCTCGAGCCACGGTCCGCTCCATCGTCGGTGGCGGCGGGGAGGCCCACCCCTCCGCCACCGCTCCGCCGCTCCCGCCCCCCCATCCCGCTCACCGGGCCGGTGGCGCTCGGTCTCGCCGTCCTCCTCCTCGTTCCGGGGGCCGTCGTGACCGTCACCGAACTCCCGAGCGGGCTCGCCCCGGTCTACCGGAACTTGGGCGACACCTCCTCGGGCGACTTTGCCCTCCTCGCGTGGTCCGCGGACGGCCTCCCCAACGGAGCGCGCGTCCTCGTGGCGCCGGGGAGCTCGGCCGAGTTCCTGCCCGGCTACCAACCGACGGTCGTCCTCCTCTACCCGATGGTCGTCTTCGGCGCGGCGGCGAACGCATCGTACGCCCTCGTGGTGAGCGAGTTGACGAACGCGACCCTCGATGTCCCGGGCCGGGAGGCCCTCGCGGCGCTACAGGTCGGCTACATCGTGGTCACGGGGGTGAACACCGACTTGTGGACGGCGTTCTCACCGGCCCCCTTGCTCGCGTCGCCGCATGCGACGCTCCTCTTCCACGACGCCGACGCCTACGCGTTCGCGTGGGCGACCTGACGACGGGCCGTCGAGGGACCGAACGCCCCTAGACGAACTCATCGAGGAGGGACTCGCGGCCCTTGAGGCCCGCCGGTTGGCCCACGAGCGGACCGGGGCTCAGCACCTCTTCGAGGGCCTCGTACGTCGGCTTGTCGGCCTTGTAGAAGAGCCCGATCGGGATCTTCTCGCCCCACTCGAGCGACCGCTCCCACGCCGCGACGAGGTTCGTCGGGTCGTGCCCCGAAGTCTCGAGCTTGTACACGCGCTGGCGGAAGAAGTCGAACGTGTTGATCTTGTTGTAGGTGACGCACGGGCTGAGGGCGTCCACGAAGGCGAATCCCTTGTGGGTGATCCCGTTGGCGACGAGGTCGGCCATGTGCTTCACGTCACCCGAGAACCCGCGCGCGACGTACGTCGCCCCGCTCGCGAGCGCGAGGGCGATCGGATCGATGGGGTTCTCGATCACCCCTTCGGGGGTGGATTTCGTCTTCTGGCCCAGCATCGACGTCGGTGACGCCTGGCCGGTGGTGAGCCCGTAGATCTGGTTGTCCATCGTCACGTAGGTGAGGTCGACGTTGCGGCGCATCGTGTGGACGAAATGGCCGCAGCCGATCCCGAATCCGTCGCCGTCGCCTCCCGTCGCGATCACGGTCAACCCGTGGTTCGCCCAACGCACTCCCTCGGCGATCGGGAGGGCACGGCCGTGGATCCCGTGGAAACCGTACGCGGACAGGAAGTGGGGCAGGTTCGATGAGCACCCGATCCCCGAGACAATCACGATGTTGTGGCTCGGGATCTTGAGGCGCTTGACCGCCATCTCGACGGCCGCCACGACCCCGTAGTCCCCGCACCCCGGGCACCAGGTGGGCTTCGTGTCGGATTTCCCCAGGAGGGGCAGAACGGCCCCGCTCGTGGGCGCGACCGTCGGGGTGCTTGCTCCCGCCATGTTCCTACAGTACCTCGAGGGCCTTGCCCACGATCTCCATCGGATAGAACGGCTCGCCGTCGTACTTGAGCAGGCGGTCCGTCGGCGCGAGACCGGTCTCGGCGCGGATGAGACGGCCCAGCTGTCCGGAAAAGTTCGCTTCGACGAGGAGCGTGCGGTGGGCGTCGCCCATCTGACGGGTGAGCTCGGCCGTGTGGAGCGGGTAGACGGTGCGCACGTGCAGGAGGTTCGTCGCGGTCCCACGGGCCGCGAGCAACGCCATCGCGTCGCGCACCGCACCGACGGTGGACCCCCACGCGATGAAGGTGAGCGGAGCGCCCGCCGGGCCTTCGACGACGGGGGGTTCGGTGGCGGTCGCGAGGCCCGCGAGCTTCCGCATGCGCTTGTTCATCATCTTCGTGCGTTCGGCGATCCAAACGGGGATGCCCGCCTTCACGTCGGAGACGAGGTGCCCCTTCTCGTCGTGCTCGTCCGAGCCGGCGATCCAGTTGAGCCCGGGCTGCCCCGGGATCGCCCTCGGCGAGACCCCGGACGGTGTGTCCAGGTAGCGGAGGTAGTCGCCGCCGTTGGCCGAGACGGTGTAGAGCGAGGGGATGTCGACATCGAACGAGATCTCGTCCCGGTCGACGGTCATCGAGTTCTCGGAGAGGTGGAGGTCGCTCGCGAGCAGCACGGGGGTCTGCCACGCCTCGGCGACCTGGAAGGCGCGGATCGTGGCGCGGTACGCCTCGAGCGGGTCGGACGGGGCGATGATCGCGCGCGGGAACTCCCCCTGCCCCGCGCCGAGCATGAGGTTGAGGTCGCCCTGCTCGGTCTTGGTGGGGAGCCCGGTCGACGGGCCGGCCCGTTGCGACTCGACGACGACGAGCGGGGTCTCGGTCATTCCCGCCATGCCGAGGGCCTCGACCATGAGCGAGAAGCCTCCCCCGCTGGTCGCGGTCATCGAGCGGACGCCCCCGAAGGACGCCCCGATCGCCATGTTGATCGCGGCGATCTCGTCTTCGGCCTGCTTCACCACGATCCCGAGGTCCCGCGAGTGCGCGGCGAGCCAATGCATGATCCCCGACGCCGGGGTCATCGGGTATTGGGCGAGGAACTTGAGGCCGGCGGCGGCGGCCCCGAGTCCGATCGCCTGGTTGCCGGTGAGGAGGAGCTTCGCGGTGCCCGAGGGTGTGACGGCGTGATCGTGGGGGCTCGCGTGGGCCCTCGCGTGTTCGTAGCCCAACGACGCGGCGCCGACGTTCCAGTCGACGATCTCGCCCTTCTTGCGGCCGAACGAGTCGGCGAGCGTCTTCTGGAGGATCTCCAGCGGGATGCCCGCAAGGAACGCGACGGCGCCGATACCCCCGGCGTTCTGGAGGATGGGTTGCGAGGTGTACTTGCGGGCGATCTCGAGCGTCGGGACGGCCAGCGCGCGCGTCCCGTTCGGGAGCTCGCCGTCGGCGATCGCGAACTTCTCGGGGTCGTAGACGACCGTGCCGCCGCGCTCGAGCGACGGCAGGTGGACGTCGGCCGTCGGCTTGTCGAGCGCGTAGAGGATGTCGCACGCATCCCCTTGGGAGTGGATCCGGTTCGCGGACGCGCGCGCCTGGAACCAGACGTGGCCGCCGCGGATGACCGATTGGTACGCGTTGAGCCCGAAGGTGTAGAGCCCCATCCGCGAGAGCGAACGCGAAAGGGTCTCCCCGACGGAGGCGATACCGTCACCGGCGGCGCCGCCGGCGCGTACCGAGATCTCGCCCATCGGTTCGGTTCGAGCGGGCGAAGATATTAAGGCGTTGCCTCCGCCGGGCGACACTCTCCCATGGTGGAGTCGGCATCGCGTCGCCCCGAATCCCTTAGATGTCCGCGCTCGTACTCCCTCTCGTGCCGACGGGGGTCCGTCTTCTCTTCTTCGCATCCGCTCGCCAGGCC
This sequence comes from Thermoplasmata archaeon, assembly GCA_050749685.1. Taxonomy (GTDB): domain Archaea; phylum Thermoplasmatota; class Thermoplasmata; order Lutacidiplasmatales; family UBA184; genus Lutacidiplasma. The sequence continues at coordinate 9,271 of JBOGRS010000051.1, read as the reverse complement.
GTCGGCCACGCTCGCCTCGAACGGACCGTCCCGTCGGGAGGCCTCACGGCCGAGCGCCTTCTCGACGACCTCGTGGCCGAGTTCCCCCGACTGCGGAGGATCCTTCCCTCGTGCCGCCTCGTGGTGAACGGGGAGTACGTGGGGAGCCGGTCGCACCGGCTCGGCCCCGGCGATGAAGTCGCGGTCCATCCGCCCTACAGCGGGGGGTAGCTCGATGGCCGTGCGGATCGGCGGGCGATCGATGTCGGTGGCGTCCGTCTACCGCCAGCTCGACGACCGCCAAAGCGGTGGGGTCACGGTCTTCGTCGGCCGCGTCCGCGCCGACCGGGGTGGGGGACGGGAGGTCACGTCGCTCGTCTACGAGGCCCACGTGGCGGTGGCGGTACGGGAGCTCGCGAGCCTGGAAGCAAGGGCGCGCGCGCGATTCGGCGCCCGTCGGGTCGTCGTGTGGCATGGCCTCGGGAGCCTCCGGGTGGGGGCCCCGTCGGTGATCATCGGCGTGGCCGCGCCGCACCGCGCCCAGGCGTTCGCGGCGTGCCGGTTCCTGATCGACGCGCTGAAGGCGAGGGTTCCGATCTGGAAGGCGGACCGAGCACGACCCGTGCGTCGACCGCGACCACGCCGTGGCCGGCGGAGCGGACGATCAATGGATTGATGTCGAGCTCGGCGATTTCGGGTACCTCCACGGCCATCTGGGAGACGCGCTGGAGGACCTCGTAGAGCGCGGGAAGGTCGCTCGGGGGCTCGCCCCGCACGCCCTGGAGCAGGGGGAACGCCCTCACGCTCGCGACCATGTGCTGGGCCGAGAGCGGGCGTAACGGGGCGAGGCGGAACGTGACATCCTTCAGCACCTCGACGTAGATCCCGCCCAAGCCGAAGACGACGATCGGGCCGAATCCCGGGTCGCGCTGCAGGCCGACGAGAACCTCCTTGCCCCCCCGGATCATCGCCTCGACGTCGAACCCCTCGATCGTCGCGTTCGGCGCCTTCGCCGCGAGGGTGCGATGCATCAGGTTCCACGCCGAGCGCATGTCGGAGGCCGAATCGATGCCCACCGCGACGCCACCCACGTCCGTCTTGTGCGAGATCTGGGGGGAGGCGACCTTGAGGACGACCGGGTAGCCGAGGCGCTCGCCGGCGGCGACGGCCTCGTTCACCGTCGTCGCGCGGGCGACGCCCGCGAACGGGATCCCGTAGGCGCTCAAAAGGTCCCGCGCCGCGTACTCGGGCAGGACACTCGTACCGAGCTCGCGCGCGCGGGCGAGGGCACGGTCGACCTGGCCCCGGTCGACGGGGAACGTCGTGACCTCCGTGCGCGGTCGCGTCCACCAGGCGTGATAGCGAGCGAGCGCGGAGAGCCCGGCCACCGCCTCCTCCGGGAACGTGAACGTCGGGACGCCGTGTTCCTCCAGGAATCCCACCTCGCGGGAGAGGTCGGTGAGGCCGAAGAGGCACGCGACCACCGGCTTGGTGGAGGTGGTGTGGGAGGCGAGGATCGCGTCGGCGACGGCGCCACCGTTCATCGTCCCCGTCGGCGTCGCGATCACGAGCGCCGCGTTCACCTCGGGCGACGCCAGCAGGGTCGTCAGGGTCTCGCGGTACTGTTCGGGGTGCGCGTCGGCGGTCATGTCGAGAGGGTTGGCGATCGTCGCCGATGGGCTCAGGCGACGGGCGAGCCCTTCGCTCATCATCGGCTGAGGGGCCGGAAGCTCGAGGCCGGCCCGAGCGCACGCGTCCGCCGCCACGATCCCCGGACCCCCCGAGTTCGTGAGAATGGCGAGACGGGGGCCGTCTAGGCGCAGCCCGGACGAGAACATCTTGGCCATGCGGAAGAGCTCGCCGATCGAATCCGCGCGCAGGACGCCCGACTGCTCGAAGAGGGCGTCGAAGAGACGGTCCTGGCCAGAACGGGCGAGCGAGCCGGTGTGGCTGCGTGCGGCCTTCTCCCCGACGGCCGACCTCCCGCTCTTGATGACCAGGACCGGTTTCTCCTCGGTCACCTCCCGGGCCGCCTCGAGGAACTTGCGTCCGTTGGCGAGGCTCTCGATGTAGAGGAGGATCACCTTCGTCTGCGGATCCCGACCGAGGGAGTGCAGGAGGTCGTTCTCGTCCACTCCGGCGCGGTTCCCGACCGACAGGAATCGGGAGAACCCGATCCTCTCGGACGTGCCGTACCGTAGGATCCCCGCACAGAGCGCCCCGCTTTGCGAAACGAACGCGATGTTCCCGCGAGGCGGGAGGCTATCGGAGAACGTCGCGTTGAGCCCGACGGCGGGGTCGGTATTGAGGACCCCGAAGCAGTTCGGCCCGAGGATTGACATGTGGTGGGCGCGGGCGATCCGGATGAGCTCGTCCTCCCGGACGATCCCGTCGCCGCCGACCTCTCGGAACCCGGAGGAAATCACGACCAGTCCACGGGCCCCCATGCGACCGAGCGACTCGGCGACGGGGCTCACCCGTTCGGCGGGAACGATCACGACGGCCATGTCGGGCGCTTCGGGGAGATCCTCGACCTTCGGATAGCACCGCACCCCCGAGACGCTCTTCCACTTCGGGTTGACCGGGTACACCACGCCCTGGAAGCCGGACGTGAGGATGTTGCGGAACAGGCTCGCTCCGACCGTACCGGCCGTGTTCGACGCCCCGATGACCGCGACGGACCTCGGCGCGAAGACCTCTTCCAGCTCGGTCGATCGTCCGACGGTCACGTCCGCCTCCTCGGGGGTGGTCACCGGGCGGCCCGTTATATATCGTAGCCCGGTGGTCGAGTTGACATGAGCGGCCCGGCCCCCGCCCCCCAGGGTCATCCGACGTCATCGCCGCCCGGACGTCCCCCGGCCGGCCGGCCCGGAGGCGCCCTTCAGCGGATGGACAAGGGTCGGATCGCCCACGTCGTCGCGGTCGGGTCGGGCAAGGGTGGCGTCGGAAAGTCCACGGCCGCCGCCCTCCTCGCGAGCGAGCTCACCCGTCGCGGACTCAAGGTGGGGGTCCTCGACGCCGATGTGACCGGCCCGTCGATCCCGAAGCTCTTCGGGGTCCGCGGACCGCTCGTGGACCGCGGCGAGGGGATCGAGCCGGCACGATCGGTGACGCCGGACCTACCCGTCGTCTCCTCCCAATTCCTGGTCGAGGACGAGCAGACCCCCGTCATCTGGCGGGGCCCGCTCGTGACCCGCCTTATCATGCAGTTCTTCGGCGGGGTCAACTGGGGCACGCTCGACTATCTTCTGATCGACATGCCGCCGGGCACGAGCGACGTGCCGCTCACGGTCTTCCAGACGATCCCGATCGACGGGATGGTCTTCGTCTTCACGCCCCAGGACCTGGCCTCGCTCATCGTGAAGAAGGCGATGAACATGGCCCGCGACCTCCACGTCCCCCTGCTGGGGATCGTCGAGAACATGTCGTTCCTCGACTGCCCGAAGTGCCACGAGCACATCGACCTGTTCGGCCCGAGCCGGGTCGATGCGATCGCGAGGGAGTACGGGGTCCCTCTCCTGGGTCGGCTCCCCGTCGATCCTCAGCTCTCGATCCGGGGCGACGCGGGCGAGGTCGGGCGCTACGAGAGCCCGGCGGTGACGGCCATGACCGCGGAGTTCGTGAAGGCGATGGACGAACTCCAGAAGTCGTCGCTCACGGTCCTGTAACGGCGCGAAGCTGCGCGAATGGGACCGTCTCGGCCGGGATCCCCCGTCGCCGAAGCGCGTCCGCGAGTCCGAGGACGTGGGCATCGCCGACCACGGCCGCCATCCGACCAAACCCTCGGCGACGTAGCTCCCCGAGCCGGTCCGCCATGTGCTCGTTGCGCTCGTCCAACAGGACGCGCGCCACGTTGGGGTAGGCGCTCCTGAGCTCGCCCAGGTAGTCCGAGGGTGAGTTCGAGTACTGCTCGAGCTGGTGCTCGACGGCGCGCGCGGGCAGGAAGAGGCCGATGACCCCACCGAGGAGAAGGCTCACCCGCTCGCGGAAGGAGAGGGAAGCGAGGAGACGGCCCAACGTCTCGCGGAGCGGGTCGTCGATGAAGAAGACGGGGAGGCGACGCTCCCGAGCGACCTCGGCGGCGACGCGCATCTCCGCGCCGGCGATCCCGCCGCCCATCTCCTCGCCGAGGCGACGTTGCATGATCGCCCAAAGACGTACGAAGACCGGCGCCCCGACGCGGCGCGACGGCGTCGACCCCTCGGGAGCGAGGAGCGTCGCCGCCCGCTCCTCGTCCAGTTCGAGGGCCACGGCGTCCAAGGTCCGGCCCGAGAACGTGGCCCGCAGCGGCGCCGCGAGGTCGATGACGTGGGCCGCCCCGACCAGGAGGACCGGCGCTTCGAGCGTGCTCGAGTACACGATCGATCGTACGCCGTCGGGGACGTAAGGGCGTTTCCCCCGTGCGGGGGCACGGTGAGGACTATCCCTCGCGACGGTATCCCCGTCGCGATGGTCGTCTTCCCCCCACCGCCCGAGGATCCGAAGCCCCCGACCGGCCGCACCCGCCACCCGTTCTTCATGCACGAAATGATCCGGCGGCAGGTGGTGGCGGTGCGAGCTACCCTCGGGGTGCTCCCCGTGGACGCCTCGGCGATCCCCGCGCCCCCACCGGGCGGACGGGTCCTGTTCGTCGGGATCGGAACGTCGTACCACGCCGCGCTCGGCGTGAACGGGATGGCCCGAGCGCGGGCCGCGGGACGCTTCACCTCGGAGGCCGTGACCGCGTTCGACCTGCTCGACGATCCCGACCAATTGGGGGGCGCGTCGGCGGCCATCGTCTTCAGCGCCTCGGGCGAGACCGCGGTCACGAACGCGGCGCTCGAACGGATGCGCGTCCTCAAGATCCCGACCACCCTCGTCACCACCGCAAAGTCGAGCACGGCCGCGGGGTTGGCGGACCATCGCCTCGTGACCCGCTATTCGGAGGAAGCGTCGTGGACCAACACCGTGAGCTACACCTGCGCCCTCGCCGCCGGCCTGACGTTGCTGGAAGCCTGGACGCCCAGCGCGACACCACCGGCCGCGACGGCCGGCGCGATCGAGGAGGCGCTCACCCATGCCCTCGCCTTCGAGACGCGGGCCGTCGAACTGGTCGAGCGGCTCGCTCCGGCGAAGAACATCCTCATCGTCGGATCCGGGCACGCCCACGCGACGGCACGCGAGGCGGCGCTCAAGTTCCGGGAGGCGAGCGGGAGGTTCGCGGCCACCGGGGGGGTCGAGGAGCTCCTACACGGGATGATCCCGAGCGTGACCTCGGACTCGGCGGTCCTCGCGGTCACCGGCACCCCGTTCGAATGCCGTCGGGCTCAGGAGGGGCTGAAGGCGGCCGCCCAGCTAGGCGCGACCACCCTCCACATCGATTCGAGCGGAACCTCGGAGGGGGACGACGCGTGGCCGCTCCTTCCGCTGCCCGCGCCGGTCGCGCCCATCCCCCAGGTCGCCCCGCTCCAGCTCTTGGCCTACTGGCTCGCGGTCTCGGAGGGACGCAATCCGGACGTGATGGGGCTCGACGATCCACGCTACCTTCAGGCGCGACGCTCCTTCGGGATCTAGTCGGCGAGGGCGTCCGCCAAACCCCATATAGACGAGCGCGGTCGCACGCCGCGATGTCCTGGACCCTCTTTTGCGTGCCGACCACCCAGAAGGCGGAGCTCGACGCCGCGCTGCGGGACGACCAGGTCGCCCGACAGAGCCAGAAGGTCCGTGACGCCCCGTCGGTGGGCGGCCCGTCCGGGCATCTCTACGTCCTCATCGAGGGCGGCGACGACGCCGTGAAGCGGGCCGAGACCCTCCTCGCGCCGGTCGGCACGAAGCTCCCGAGCGCGGAGGCGGACGGCCTCTATCGCAAGTTCAAGGACGAGGACGAGGCGGCGTCGGCCGGGATGGGCCTCTTTTTCACGGAAGGGTAGGCGACGCTCCGGCGGCCTACTCCGACGGGGCGTGCGACGGCTCGAGATCCTCCCCGCCCCCGAAGTTCCTTTGGGCGGCTCGATAGAGGTCCTCCATGCCCGTGCCGTCGCGCGCCGATGTCGCGATGAGAGTGCTGAGCGGGGCGAGGGTCTCGATCGCGCGGAGCATCTCCGTTGAGAGTTGGACGTCCGGCGTCGGGAGCTCCATCGTGACCGCGTCCAGGAGCCGATTCGGGTCGTCGCCCCAATCGAGCACCGGCTGGAGCTGCTCGGGGGCGAGGATGTCGGACTTCGTGAGCAGGTTGAGCGTCGGAAGCCGAAAGCGGAACTCGACGGTCGCCGAGAGCATCAGGAGCGAAATGAATCCCGACGCCGAGCGTGCGAGCGCGGGATCGAACAGGAAGGCGATCATCGTGCGGTCGCCACCCAGGGCGTCGACGATCGCCTTCGACGACTCGCGGAAGGCGAACAGCTCGACCTGGCCCGGGGTGTCGACCAGGACGTAGTCGCTCTTGAGTTCCTGGATCGCCTCCTTGACCTCGAAGACCTTGAGGGCGACCAGGTCGGCGGCCGCGACCTGGGCGCCGTTCGGTCCGAGGTGGTACTCGTCCATCACGTCCGCCAGGCGGACCCACTCGCGGATGTCCACGTCAGGGGCGGACGTTGCGGTCTCCATGCCGGGGTCGAGGTTCACCGTGATCGCGTCATACCCCGCGGTCTTCATCCAGGTCCGAAAGGCGTCGACCAGGGTCGTCTTCCCGGCTCCGGCGGTTCCGGTGAAGCAGATCGTGGCAGGCTCGTCCACTAGCCGGACCTCCCCTGGGAGCGGCGCGTCAGCTCCTCGGCGAGGCGGCGCAGGAAGGCCGCCTTGGACGTCCCCTTCCTCTTCACGACCCTGACGCGTCCGGCGTACGTGAAGAACTGCCGGGGATACTGCTTCTCGGGCTCCGCCGAGGCGCTGAAACCGAGGGCTTTCGCCACGGCGACGATCTCCTCGAGCGTGACCTCGCGCACGGCGATCCCGCTCGGCACCCTTCGTCCCAGCGCCCGGGACGAGTCCCGGGCGAGGTAGGCCGGATACACGAAGAAGTGGTCCGGCATGGTCCGCAGGACCGTGCGGCCCCTAGGCGGTCGCCGGTGGCGCGACGCGGACGCCGTTCAGCACGCCGTCCTGACCGGGGCGCGAGCGAACCTGGACCAGACCGAGCTCGGTCTCGAGGATCGCCCCGCGCGTGATGATGTTCCGCTGGACGTAGTTCGGGTTTGCCGGATTCTCCCGGACGGTGACGATCTTCGCGGACTTCATCGATTTGGTCGCGGGGTCGTAGACGTTGATCGTATCGGTCGTGAGGATGCGCATCTTCTCGTTGTCGCCCCGGACGCGGTAGCGCTTCACGGTCCCGTGGCCGACCGTCGCGTGCTGGAGCTCGCGGGCGATCTCGAAGCGGCGCTTCTTGCGGATCGGCCGGAGGCGCCCCCCGGTCGGCTTGCGTCGCGAACGTCCTTGCCAGATCCCCATGGCCCTTCGATGTGGGGCGCTCCGAGCCGGGTGCGCTATAAGACGTTTCGCGGAGTGGCCTACGGGCGCACGACGAGCACGGTCTTCATCGATCCGGCCGTCCGCTCCGTGAGGACGTCACGGAACTCAGCCATCGGGCGACGGGAGGTGATGAGCCGCTCGATCGTCTCCCCGAACTCCCGGCGGAATCGCGTCATGTGACGGATCCCGGACGCGAAGTGGCGGCGGTTCGCGTTGACCGACCCGACGATGGCCTGGTTCTCGAGGACCACCGTTCGCCAGAGCGCACCCCCCTGGACCGCCTCGCTGGGCGCGTCGGCGGCCGGGATCCCCGTCAGGACGAGCACCCCGTTCGCGGAGAGCGTCGACATGAGGCCGAAATCGAGCGCGGCCGATCCCGATGCCTCCACCGCGAGGTCGAACGTGGCCCCTCCGAGCGCGGAGAGCCCGTTCGCCACGTTGACGTGCCGCGCCCCGATCGCGGGGAGGAGCCCTCCCGCGAGCGTGTCGTCGCCGTGCCGGTCGATCGCGCAGACCTCGAACCCTTCGCTTCGCAGGAGGAAGGCCGCGAGCATCCCGATCGCCCCGGTTCCGGCGACCAGCGCGCGTGGCGCCGAGGTCGGCCGCTCGCCCGGGGTCGGCTCCTTGCGGTCGAGCACGCGACGGCCCTCGTCGACCGCCTTCTCGACGACGCTCATCGGTTCGAGCAGGACGGCGAACGGTCGCAGGCGCTTCGGGACCTTCACGAGGTAGTCGGGCCGCTCGACGTAGTACTCCGCCAGATACCCGTGCGCTCCGCGGATCCCGCGCTCGGTGAAGCGTCCGGTCTCGCAGAAGTCCGAACGGCCGGCGCGACAGAAGCGACATGCTCCGCATCCTCGACGGACCGTGGCGACCACGAGATCCCCGGGAGCCCACCCTTCGACCCCCTCGCCGACCTCGGTCACCCGACCGAGGTTCTCGTGCCCGAGGATGAGGGAGGTCTCCCCGACCGGTGGGGTTCCGTACTTCCCGCTCACGATGTCGCGGTCGGTCCCGCAGACGCCGAGTTCCAGGACCGCGACCTTGACCTCGCCCGCCCCTACGGAAGGCTCGGCGACCTCTTCGAGCGACGCGCCGCCGGCCGGGGGACGCACGACCACCGCCTGCATCCACGTCCTCCTACGGCCCCACGAACGGCGCGAGCTTCGGCTCGATCGGCGCGAGCGCGGCGAGCACCCTCGTCGTCTCCTCCTCGCTGAGGGGGTCATACGGGGCGCGGTAGCCCACCTCGGATCGTCGGAGACGCTCGGCGAGGTACTTCACCGTGGATGGGAACGGGCCGGCCGCGACGACCTGGGCGAGCGCCTGCACGAGGGCCTGAAGCTCCTCGGCGCGCTCGGGCGGGCCGGTGCGGGCCGCGGCGACGAGCTCGACCGCGAGCTTCGGGGCGATGTTGGCAAGCCCCATGACCGCGCCCGAGGCCCCGGATCGCATCGACTCGAGCGCGAGCGGGTCGTTGCCCGGCATCACGGCGAAATCCTCCGGGCGATCGCGCAGGAAGGATCGGACGCTCTCGATCGTCCCGGACGTGTCCTTCACGCCGACCAGAACGCGGTCGCGCGCGAGCTCGTGGACCAGCGCGGGAGCGAGCGCGTAGCCCACGAGGGACGGGATGTTGTAGGCCATGAGCGGAATCTGGATCGCATCGTGCAGGGCACGATAGTAGCGTGCGATCGCCGCGGGGGTCGGGTGGAGGTAGAACGGCGGCACCGCGATCACGAGCGCGGCCCCGGCTTCTTCGGCGGCGACGGCGCGGGTCACCGCGAGGGCGGTCGACGGCGCGCCGCAACCGACCCACGCGTCCGTCCGCCACGTCAGGCTC
>JBOGRS010000050.1:0-15391 GCA_050749685.1 Thermoplasmata archaeon | reverse complement strand
ACCCGGGACCCTTCGGGGGCCCGGGTCACCTTCCACCGTTCGTTGGCGAGCATCCGACGAAATACCCCCCGGCGGTCAACCGGACGGTGGTTGCATGACGCCGTGCTCGACGCCCCGACGACGCGCCCGCTCGCCGACCTGGCCGACCGCGATCTTGGCCTTAGTACTGGCCGCAGGAGGTCTCGGGATCGTGGAGATCCTCGACCTCGGACCCCCCGCGACCGCAAGTCCGGCCCCTGGGTATGAGGCCCCGGCGACGTCGGGAAGCCCGTCGAATCCCACCGTCTCGATCGCGCCCGGCAGCTGGTCGATGGAGGCGGGAGGGAGCGCCGAGTTCACCGCGACCTTGACAGGGTTCGACGCGGGGTGCACGCCCGTCTCGGCGACCTACCTCTGGTCGCTTCCGGGGATCGCTGAGTTCGAGGGCTTTCTCAACGCCAGTCTCGGCCCCTCGGTCCGCTTCACCTCCCTCCCCACGTCGTCCGGTGCGTTCTCGATCGCCGCGAGCGCGAGGGGGACGATGGAGTGCGGTTCGACACTCTACGCTCTCTCGTCGGCCGGGAGCGCCGGTCTTGGGGTCCTCCCGCAGGAGCAGGTGGGCGGATTGAACCTCTACCCGGACCCCGCGACGCCCGGCGAACGTGTGGTCCTCCAATGGACCGTCGCCGACGGCATCCCGCCGTACACGGCGAACATTGACTTCGGCGACGGCACCTCGTCGACCCTCACGGTCCTCTCGGCCGGCGACCCGTTCGCGGCACACCACTACGCGGCGGGGCAGTTCGACCCGATCGTCCGCGTGACCGACGCGAGCGGGCGCCAGGTCGCCACCTCCTCCGTCGAACCGCTGGTCGTGACCGCCGGTATGGCCGCCGCGATCGTCACCCCGGCCGCCGCGGTCGATGCTGGGCTCCCGTTCTCGCTCTCGGCGAACGTCAGCGGCGGAGTTCCGCCGTTCTTCTACTCGTGGACCGACTCGTTCGGCGACTTCGCGCTCCAGCCGGTCTGGAACATGACCGTGCCCGCCCTCGGAAACTTCTCGGTGCGGCTCACGGTGACCGACGCGGTCGGCGATTCCGAGACGCTCGGCCGTACGATCGCCGTCGAGCTTCCCCCGCAGTTGTCGCTGAACGCAACGTCGCCGGCGGTCGACGTCGGGCAGGCTTTCCCCTTCACCCTCGCCGTGAACGGGGGCGTTTCGCCGTTCTCGGTCGCGTGGTCGATCCTCCCGAACGGGTCGACGCACACCGTCACCATCCCGGCCTTTGGAGGGGTGATCGAGCCGGCCGTCGCGACATCGACGGGGGAGGTGTGGGTCACGACCCGTCTCATCGACGCCGCCGGCGCCGTGCGGTCGGCGGCGTTCCCGCTCACCGAAGCGTTCCCGGCGCCCCGCGTCACGGTCGTCTCGGCGCCGCGGGCGGCCGAGGCGAGCGTACCGGTCGACCTGGGCGCCCTCGTCGATGGCGGGGCTCCGCCCCTCCGGTGGGCATGGTCCACGTCGGGGACATCCACCAACCTCACCCCTCCGACGGGCTCGCTCACCGGACCGGGCGACGTGCGGTGGCGTGGGACGTTCGCGCCGGGCGCGGCGGTCGAGTGGCTGCTGGACATCACGGACGCGACGGGCACGAGCGTCCTCACCAACGGGAGCTTTACGCTGCAACCCCCGCTCGATGTGCGCCTCTCCCTCGGCGCTCCGCACACCGTCTCCGTCGGCACCGTACCCACGCTCGCGCGGGTGACCGGAGGGGGCGCGCCATACTCGTACACCCTCGAGTGGTCCGACGGAGAAGCGGGCTCCGGGGTCCTGGATTCGGCCGGACCGCTCTGGTTCAATGCCTCCCTCCTGCTGCCGGGGAACTTCACCGCCCGCCTCCAGGTCGTCGATGCGCTGGGCGGTCACGCGTCGATCAACCTGACCGTGAACGTCCGTCCCTCATCCTCCCCCCCGACCGGCGCACCGGCCTCCCCCTCCCCCACCCCGGCGACGGCCGCCGGCACGTCGGCCTCCCTCGGTTCGTGGGTCGTTGGGGTGGGAGGTCTCGCCCTCGCCGGCCTCCTGTTCGTCATCCCCCGCTGGCGTCGGCGGACCGTCCAACGGTCGCGCTCCGGCGACACCGCGGCCGCGATGAACGTCGTCCGCCGACTCCTGCGCGGGACCGACGGGCTCGAGCGGGAGACCCTCTACTTCCTCGCCGACGAGGAGGGCATCGATGCGTCCTCGGCCGGGGTCGCCGTCGATCGTTGGACGCGCGCCGGACGCGTCCAGGTCGACGAGGGACTCGACGGTACGGACCTCCTCCAGTGGGTCGACCCGGGTTCGGGAACGGCGACCGACCCGACGCCGACGGAGGGGCGGGCATGACGATGGCCGCCCCGTCCGCGTGGATCGCGCCCGCCCTTGCCCTCCTGCTCCTTTTCGCCGGCACGCCATCGCTCGGTCCGGGGGCACCTTCCGCCGGTCGCCCGACCGCGGGGGCGCACGGAACGCCCGGTCACCCCGCGGCGACGAACGCCTCGGCGTTGGCCAACTTCTCCGCATCGTTGCAGCGGCTGGTCACGCTCGTCGGAGTCTCGGGGGGCGCCCTCCTCGCCCTCGTCTGGGCGCGCGTCGGGATCGGCTGGTTCTCGAACGACGTGACGAAGAAGGTGCAGGCGAAGGACCGTGCCCGCGACGCGCTCGTCGGCTCGCTCGTGTTCATCGCGGCGATCTCGGGCCTCGTTTGGGCGCTTGCGCGCTGGGTGATCACAGGAGCGTGAGTCGGGGGGGCCGTCGATGGGCATCAACGACATCGTCCGGTCCTTCCTCTTCGGGATCTTCGGCGGCCTCACCGCCATCCTGGCCGCGGTCACCGGACCGACGTACGACAACATCGTCGTGCCCGAGCTCGCCCCGGGGGCCCTCTTCCCGGCGCTCCCGCCCGACCCCGGCGGGGGGGCGAGCTACCTCGGTCAGGCGGCGGACTTCAGTTCCTACCTCCTCCTCCACCTCGTCGACCCTGCGATCGTCCTGGTCGCGCTCGGGGTGGGGGTGGGTTACCTCCTGCGTGCGTTCCTCGGGCCGGTCGGACCGAAGCTCGATGCTCTCGTTCCCCGACTGGTCTTCGCGGTGATCCTCGCGAACTTCACCCTCCCGGTGGCCGGGGGCATCCTCGGCCTCGCCGGTGGGGTCTACCCCGTGATCGCCGGGTTCGACGGCGGGGCGTGGCAGCACTGGGTCAACCTGGTCGGAGGCGGAGAGCTCGCGTTCTCGTGGGACAACGGAGCGCTGGCCTTCGTCCTCTCGTTCGTCCTCTTCACCCTCGTCCTTCTGCTCGCCCTGCTCCTCGGGCTGCGGACCGCGCTTCTGGCGGTGCTCCTCGTTCTCCTTCCCGCGTTCACCCTGCTCTGGCCGATCCCGACGCTCCGTCCGCTCGCCCGCCGGGCCTGGCTCCTGTTCGGGGAGCTCGCCTTCCTACCGTGCGCGATCGTCATCCCGCTCGAGCTCGGTGTGGGTTCTCCCACGGTGATCCTCGCCGTCGGTTATCTTACCGTCGCGGTGAGCTCGCCCTCCCTCCTCTCCGTCGCCGGCAGCCACCTCACCAGCTTCGGGTTTCCATCGGCCGGAGGGGCCGTCTCGAGCTCCACCCAGCGCGGGCTCTCGCTCGCCGCGCTCGGCGTCGGGTCGTTCGCGAGCCCGCTCGCCGAACCGGCACGAGCTCTCGAACGCGGCCGCGCCGCGGGGGGCATCGCGGCGGCCATCGGTCGGGCCCCGTTCCCGGCGTCGATCCCGATGGTGGCGGCGGACGTGCTCGGCCGCGGAACGGCCCACCTGGCCCACTACCTCCCGAAAAAGCTCCATGACCTGAAGGTGCAGCGGCAGCACTTCGAGGCGTTCCGGGCCCTTCCCAAGAAATGCGGCGTGAGGCACGTGTGAACGCCTCCCCCGAGAGTTTCGGGACGATCCGGCTCCCCGCCCCCGTCGGGCGGAGGATGCGCCTCGGGCCGTTCCCGTCGGCACGGGACGCCCTCAAGTTCGCCGGCTACGCGGGGGTGGGAGCGATCCTGACCACCGCCGTCGGCGCATTCGCATGGGTCCCTCTCCTCGGGTGCGGCTTCCTCTTCGCCATCCACAAGCCGGACGGACGCGCCCTCGACGATCGGTGCTGGGATTTCCTTCGCTGGCGGTTCCGTTCCGGACCGCTCCGCGGCGGCGGGCCGCGCACCTCCGCGGCCGAAACGCGCGGTGCTTTCGCCCGACTCGCCGACGGTCGCTACGTCGCCGGCCTCGAAGCGGGCGGGATCCCGGTCGCCTTCCTCCCCCCCGAGGAGGCGCGCCGACTCTTCGAACGGTATCGCGAGATGCTGCACGGCCTCGAGCGCGGGTGCGTCGTGCGGGCGATCGTACGACCGCTGCCGTCGGGTCCCTACCTCCCGCCGGCCGTCGCACCCCGCCGGGAGGAGGTCGAACGAGCCCGTGGCGGTTATGCGGAGATGGTCCGGCTCGTCTGCCGACGTCGCCACCGCCGGGCCGTCCACCTGCTCCTGTGGAGCGCCGGGCCGGGGAGCGCCGAGAGCGCGCATCTGGACGACCAGATGCGCGAGGTGGCGGACCAGCTCGAGGGGATGGGGATCCCGAACCGTCGGCTGCGTGCGCGTGATCTGGTCGCGGCCATCGCCCGGTCGGGCTGGACCGCCCGGGAGGTCGGATGACGGCGACGCGGCCCCGCCGGTTCGCCGTCCCGATCGGGGTCGACCCGGTGTCGGTGGGAACGTGCTTCGGTCTGCTCGCGGGCCTGCTCGCGATCGGGCTGCCCTTCTTCACGGGTCTCACGATGGCGCTCGCGGCCCTGGTCGCGGTCACGTGGGCGACCCACCCGCTGCGAAGCGACGCGCCGGCGCGTTCGCGTCGGTGGGGGGCCGCGGCCATCGTGCTCGGATGGGGGGCGTTCCTCCTCCTCCCGGCCCCCGTAGGGGTCGTCCGGGCCGCCCTGCTCGGGGCGAGCCTCCTTCCGCTGTGGTGGACGGGGGGCCGTGCGGCACCGTTCGGCGGGAGCGTAGGGACATGACGCCCGACGTGCGGGGTGCCGGGCGCGCCCGTCACGGTCTCGGGACGAGCTGCGTCGTGCGGGCGCGGCGCGTGGACGCACCCCTGCTCGTCGCGGGACTCCCGAGCTCGGTCGCCTTCGGCTTCCTCGGCAAGATCCTCCCCACGTCCACGACCTCCGAGGTCGCGGTCCAGCTCCACCGCGTCCCGCGGACCGAGGCGATCGAGATGCTCCACTCCGCCTCCGCGGTGGCGCATGCCGAGCTCGCTTCCGGGGAGGGCGGGGTGGACGGACGGCCGGCGCAGCTCGCCCTCGAATCCGAGAGCGCCGAGGAGCTCGGGCAACGCGTCGCCGCGCGGGAGCAGGAGCTCTGGCGCGTCGGGCTGAGCTTCCACGCGCTCGGGACGAACCGGACGCGGGCCGAACGGATCCGCACGGAGATCGCGCGACGGCTCCAGGCGATCGGGTTCCGCCCGAGGGTCCCGACGTTCGGCGCCGATGAGGTCGTCGGTCCTCCCGATCTCGCCGGGACCGAACCCCGCCCTCCGGCGTACTGGCACGTCCTGCACTCCGACGGGGCGGCGGCGTTCTTCCCCTTCCTCGACGAGACGGTCGCGGAGGCCGGAGGGGTGCTCGTGGGGCTCCTGCTCGACGACGCCAGCCCCGTCTTCCTCGAACGTTTTTCCCACGCGAGCTACTCGTGGGGAATCTTCGGCGCCACAGGGAGCGGCAAGTCGTTCGGCGCCGCGCTCACCGTGCTCCGGTCGGTTTGGATGCGTCCGGACCTCGCGGTCTTCGTCCTGGACCCCCTCGGCGAGTTCGCCGGCCTCGCCGGACCCCTGGGGGCGGACCTCGTCACATTCGGACCGAACGAGGCGACCCGGGTGAACCCGCTCGACCCGTCGACGACCGGGGGCGACGGGACGGAGAAGGCGGCGCGCGTCGTCGCCTTCGTCCGTGGGCTCTTCCCGAGCCTACGGGACGAGGAGGCCGCGCAGCTGGACGCCGGCCTGCACGCGCTCTACCACGACCCTGGCGCTGCGTCGACGTGGTCGGCCCTCCTCGACCGTCTCCCGCCGGCGGGGACGAGCCGATTGCCCGGACTCCTCGAGGTCTTCCGGTCCGGGTCGCTCGCCTACCTGGATGGCCCGAGCACCGCGCGCCTCGACCGCGGGTCGATGATCGTCAACCTCGCCGGGGTCGCCCCCGACCATCTCGCGTTCCATACGATGTTCCTGCTGGACGCGGTCGTCGGGGCGATGCGCGCGCGCCCCGGGCCAAAGCTCCTGGTCCTCGACGAAGCCCATCTCCTCGCCCGCCCGGCGGCGAACGCCGACCTGCTCGACCGGATCGTCCGCCTCGTGCGGCATTTCGACGCAGGGGTCCTCCTCCTCACCCAGAACCCCGACGACCTGCTCGCGAGCGAGAGCGGCCGTTCGATCCTGCGGAATCTACGGGCGAGTATGCTCCTCCACCTCTCCGAGGTCTCCCCGGAGTGCCGGCGCTTCTTCCAGCTCACGGAACCGGAAGCCGACTGGCTCCCGCGGGCCCGCCTTCCCCGCGAGGCCGGTTACGCCGAGGGTCTCCTACGGTTCGGACCCTCCCACCTGCCGATCGCGCTCGTCGCGTCCACCCCCGAGTACGAGCTCATCTCCCGCTGCCTGGGACGTACTCCGGCGAGCCCGCGGTCCTGACGGCAGCGCGTTCCGCTGGAGCACTACGTTTATCAGGCAGGGGGCGGGCTCGTGGAGCGATGAGCGAGCCCCTCCCCGCTACTCCCGACGGGCCGGCTCGTCGGCGCGATTCTTGGAGCCTCAAGACGCTCGTCGAGGATGTGGCCGGACGGCCGATCACCGACTTCCAGGAACCGGACCGCCCGATGCATCCCTACCTCAAGGTGAAGTTCGCGCCCGGCGCCGAGAGCTCCAACCCCCGGTCGTCGCCCGCCCACCGCCCGCCGATGGCGAGGTTGGCGGAGGCGGCGGACGAGGAGTTCGATCCGGTGGCGCGCGTCTACCCTCCCCTCGTAGGGGCGACCGGGCGAAGCTTGCACGGCCCTCAGGACGAGCATCACCGGGCGACGTTGAGCACCTTCCGGGACGACGACGAGCCCATGTCACCGGGGGTGCGACCGCACCGACCCGGACCATCACGACGGCCGGAAAGGATCTACCTCCACTACCTGCTGCTGCACCTGGACCGCCTCACGGACGGGGCGCTGCGTTACCTGAAGCACTCGGTCGACGAGGAGATCGCCCACCGCGACGCGCCCCGGCTACCGTAGGACCCTCCCGAGCGCGTCGCGCGAGCTCCGCCGCCCCTACGGGATCGATCTCGACCCCGACCGCGCGGCGTCCCCATCGCCGGGCGGCCCACAGGGTGGTGCCGGTGCCGGCGAACGGGTCGAGCACGGTGTCCCCGACCAACGAGAACATGCGGATGAGCCGTTCGGGGACCTCCGACGGAAAGGCGGCGGTGCGGCCATGCCGGTCGCCTTGGCGGGCTCCGCGCACCCCCTCCCAGACCTGCGAGAACCAGCGGTCGCGTTCCGCCTTCGTGAACCGACTGAGCATCCGACGCGGGTCGTTCGGGGGGATCCGACGCAGGCCACCGTTGCGGAACAGGAGGATGAACTCGCAGTCGAGCGTCACGTAGGCGTTCGGTGGAAGGAACCCCGAACCCAGAAAGGCGTTCGGGCGATTCGTCGGTTTCTTCCACAGGAGGTAGGGAAGGGGACGGAACCCTACCGACTCCGCTCTCCGGAGGACCTCGGCGTGATTCGGCCAAACGCGGAACCCGTCGGGACCCGAACGGAGCGCGTCGCCGATGTTCACCGCGAGGATTCCGCCGGGGATGAGGACCCTACGGCAGGCGGCCCAGGCGCGCGCGAGCTCGGCATGCATCGCCCCAAAGTCCCGCGCGCCCCAGCTCGCGAAGAGGGAGTCCCACTGGGGGATCATGGGATAGGGCGGGGACGTGACCACGAGGTGGACGCTCGCGTCGGCCACCTCCGCTAGCTCACGCGCGTCCCCGGCCACGACCCGAACCTCCGGATCCTCCATCCCCGGTCGCCCGCCGGGCGATGGAGCATGACGAGGGTTAATAGTCGGCGGCCCTCCCCACGGCGATGCGCCTCGAGAGACCGGTCCTCCAGGTCGCGCTCGACTTCGAGAACCTCTCGCGCGCCCTCGTGGCCGCCCAGGAGGCCGTCGAAGGCGGCGCCGACTGGGTCGAGGCGGGCACCCCGCTCATCAAGAGCGAGGGGCTGGACGCGGTCCGTCAGTTGAAGACGGCGTTCCCCGGCCACCGGATCGTCGCCGACATGAAGGTGATGGACACCGGTGCCTTCGAGGTGGAGATCGCGGCCAAGGCGGGGGCGGATGTCGTGACGGTCCTCGGGACCGCCGACGACGACACGATCGCGGACGCCGTGCGCGGTGGAGAAAAGTACGGGGCGGAGGTCGTCGTCGACCTCCTCAACGTGGCCGACCCGGTCGGGCGTGCGAAGCGCGCGGCCGAGCTCGGGGCCGCCGCCGTCTGCTGGCACGTCGGCATCGACATGCAGATGCAGGGACGGACGCCGTTCGAAGTCCTGGAGCGCCTCGCGAAGGAGTCGACGGTGCCGGTGGCCGTCGCGGGGGGCCTCAACAGCGAGAGCGTCGCGGCGGCGACCCGGGCCGGCGCGCGCATCCTCATCGTCGGGGGGGCGATCACGAAGAGCCCGGACATCCGCACCGCGACGCGCACCCTACGGGCCGCGATCGACACCCAGAAGGAGGTCGCGACCGAGCTCTTCCGCCGCTACTCCGGCGCGGACATCCGAGCGGCGTTCGCGCGCGTCTCCACGCCGAACATCACGGATGCGATGCAGCGCCAGGGGGCCGTGCACGGACTGGCCCCGCACCTCGCGTCGGCCTCGGTGCGCATGGCCGGCCCGGCGGTCACCGTGGTGACGCGCGACGGCGACTGGGCGAAGCCCGTCGAGGCGATCGATTGCGCCGGCGCGGGCGACGTCCTGGTCGTGGACGCGGGGGGAGGGACCACCGCGGTCTGGGGGGAGCTCGCTTAGTGGAGCGCCCACGGGCGCAAGCTCGCGGGGGTCGTGATCGACGGGGCGGCGAGGGACATCGATGCCATCCTCGAACTCGGTTTCCCCGTATTCAGCCGCTCGGTCTCGCCCAACGCCGGCGAACCGAAGGGGCACGGCGAGATCGGGGTCGAGGTCGTCGTGGGCGGGCAGAAAGTCCGTCCCGGGGATTGGATCGTGGGGGACCTGAGCGGAGTCGTGGTCGTCCCGCGCGAACGAGCGCAGGAGATCGCCAACCGCGCGCTCGACGTCCTGGAGCACGAGAACCGCGTGCGCGAGGAGATTAAGCGCGGCTCTACGCTCTCGGCGGTCCAGAAGCTCGAGCGGTGGGAGCGGGTCAGCTGAGCCCCCGTCGAAACCCTCAAGTCATCCTGCTTCCCACGTCGGCGGGAGCTCCCGTAGTCTAGTCCGGTCAAGGATAGAGGGCCTTCGAGGCGCGCGTCCCGCGCGCCGAGGAAACCCTCCAACGTGGGTTCGAATCCCGCCGGGAGCACCTCCTTATTCGGCGGGTTTATACCACTTGACGCTCATCCCCTCTCCGTGACCCGTCGGTCAACCACCCCCGCCCGTGGGTCCATCCGCCTCGAGGACCCGAACCTTCGCCGGTGGTGGGAGAACCTCGCCCAGGGTTCCCGCGTCACGGCGGACGTGCGGCTTCGGTCGCTCTCCCTCTTCTGCCGCATCATGCGGGTCCGACCTCGGGCACTCGCCTCCATGGAGCCTCGGCGACTTCGGGATCTCCTGCTCGACTACGTTCAGGCGGAACAGAAACGCGGTCAGGCGGGATCCTCGACGGCCACACATCTCAAGGCGGTCAAGTCGTGGCTCCTCCACCACGGGGTCAAGATCGACCTGCCCGTCAAGGTCCGGGATGCCCAGAGGGCGCCGACCCTTGTCGACGAACGGGTTCCCTCCCAGGACGAGCTCCGGGACATACTCAAGAACGCTACCCCGCGCAACCGCGTCGTCTGTGCGGTCATGGCCTTCTCGGGGGTCCGGCCGCAAGTCTTGGGCAACTACCTCGGCCACGACGGCCTGAGGCTCAAGGACTTCCCGGAGCTGCGCATCGGCCGGGAGCAGGCCGCCTTCTCCGAGACCCCCACCCTTGTAGTCGTTCGGCCCGAACTTTCGAAGGCCCGGCACGGCTATCTCACCTTCCTCGGAGAGGAGGGGTGCGGATACGTCCGGGAGTATCTCGCCGAGAGGCTGGCGCAAGGAGAGGAGCTAGGCCCGGAGACCGACCTCGTCCACGCTCGCAACGTAGAGAAGCCGTTCATCCGGTCCCTGAACGTCTCCGACGCCGTCCGCTCGGCCTTCCAGGCGGTCGGGTTTACCGGGCAGCGCCCGTACGTGCTCCGCTCGTTCTTTGCGTCCCAGGTCCTGATCGCGGAATCCCAAGGAAAAGTGGCGCACGCCTACACCGAATTCTGGCTCGGTCATCAGGGCGACATCACGCAACGGCACTACACCCTCGGGCGACCGCGACTAGCCCCGACGCTCATCGAGGACATGCGAACCGCCTACCGCCGGTGCGAGCCGCTGCTCTCCTCGTACCCTCCGCTGAGCCGGGTTACCACCCATGCCGAGGTGCTGAAGACGATCCTCGGGGTGATGGGATACACCGAGGAGGAACTCCGGCAGATCGACGCCTCCCGACTGTCCGTCGAGGAAGCCCGCGAGCTGATACGGAAGAAGGTCCCCGGTGCCGCAGCGGCCCCCGCGGAGCGGCTCGTGAACGTGGACGAGTTACCGGGGTTTCTGACCGGCGGATGGCGATTCGTCTCGGCGCTCGGAACGGACCGGGCCGTCATCCGCCATGGCTAACCCATCGCGTTTCAGCATGCTCTTCGCGGGACGACGACGGATGGCGTCCTGCCCTGCTGCTGCCTCCCACCACCGGAGCGCTTGAACTGAGCTAAGCATGGAACGGCTTTGCACCGCCTAGACGCACATCGTCCTCGAAGTTCATGGGGGAGTGCTGCGGGAGCTGGTGACCCAACGCTTTCTGCACGGCGTGACGTGGGCCCGCCCCTCCCCCTCCCACGGGTGGGCCCAAGGCGTCGGCCCCGAATCTTCTTCTTCCGGCCCAGGAGCTCTTGAGCTGAGCTCCGCGGCGGTAAGGGGGGCGGCTCGACCGAGGATAGCGTTGTCACCAGTCAATCTGGTTCGGGCCACAAGATGACCAGGATCGCGCGGTGGGCGACAGCCCGGACTCCCTTCGGTGCGGCACGGAGACCGGTGGGGCAGCGTTACGCGGTTTCCGCTACGGGGCATCATCGCGTACGTACTCTCGCGCGCACGCGAGGCGGCCCGGTCACCCGCGGGGCCCTGGTTCCCGGTTCCCAGGAGCCGGCTGGATCGCCTACGTACTCTCACGCGCGCGAACGGGAGAGTAGGGCGCCGGAGTCTCCGGTCCGCCCGATCGAGAGGGACGATGGCCCAGGAGGACCCGAGTCGGGCCGGGGGGACCCGCCCGCCGTCCTTCGCGCGGGTCGCGCCGTTAGTCGCTTCACCCCCTGCGGCCAAGGGTCCGACCCGAAGGAGTCCGACCGGGCTTTCCCCCCCGACCATTGCTGCGTGGCGGTCGATGAGGTGTGCGGCCGCGCTTCACCCGGCGGGACAGCCTGCGCCGTCGCCAGAGGGATACCCGTAGCGGAAGGTAGGGACGGCTCGGGAGGAGGCAGAGGAGGAGGGACCGCGCCCCTCTCTATCCATGACGTATGCGCGCGCGAATAGAAGGATCCTTTTCCCCGGTCCGCGGGATTCGTTTTTCTTCCTCGAGGTGCACAGGAGTGACTGCGACGGTCTTGCCGTCGACAGCGCGACGGTCGGCAGCAGGTGCCGCGCCTGGATCCCTCGCGCGAGAGCTGACGCCTCCACAGGCGAGGTGACCACGCGACGCTGAGAGGTGCGGGGAGGGAGGAGAGCGGGAGGAGGCGTCGCGCCGCCTGGTAGCTTTCACACGTGGGGGGGTGTGGGAGACTGAGCCCGGTCCGTTCGGGTGCGGTTGTGTCAACGGCGCCGGTAAATCGGCCAGTTTCGGCGCCACTGACAGTTGGACCGCCGAGGTAGATTACGCTGAACCTACCGGGCGTGGAGGAGTCGCCGCTCGAGCCGGTGCCTTGTGGATTCCCCGTTAGTCGCGCGATTCTGAGTCGGAAGGAGAGAACCGATTCACAGCGGTTCCAGGCCCTCGGTTCTGAGCTCACCTCAAGCGCTCGGGTGGGGTGGTGCCGAGGTCACTCAGGGCGAGAAGCGGTGGTCCAGCGGGGCAATGCGAGAACAGCCCCACCTCCGCCCCCGCGAGTGGTGTGATTCGCTATCAGGGAGTGGGAGACGCCACCCACCGAAATAAGTCCGAAGTGTAGGACTTGCATCACGGCTTTGGGCGGTTACGGGGGAATGGGCTCGGTGGGCTCCGGGCTCGCCGCCAAGACTACTGGAGGCCGTCCGCATGTTCTCCATGTCGTCCTCTCTACGGAAGCCGTGGGTCGGCGCCTCTCGCTCAGAATCCCCTGAGCGGTCCGGCGTTTCCGTTCGATGCCGCGCTAGGCCGGTTGGGCTTCCGAGCGATTCTGCCTGACTCAGTCCCCACGGCGGTCCGCGCCAGTCGACAGCCTCTTGAGGCGCACGCCACTCCGGTCCTCGGGAGGTTTGGCGGCGCCGTCTCGTTGATTCATGGCCGCGCTCTCATCGTCGCGGGGCATGCAGCGTACTGGAGATACCCCGCTTCCGGGGGTCCCATTCGTCGACCGTAAGGGCATCCGGGCCTTCAAAGGAGACATCCTGACCATCGACCTCGCCCCGTCCAGTGTCGACTTGATCGTGACTTCCCCCCCCTACGGGGTCGACGTAAAGTACGCGACCTTCGATGACGCGATTCCATACGGGGATTACCTCACATTTTCGGCCAAGTGGCTTGCTCGCTGTCTCGAGCTCACGAAAACCGATGGACGCCTTTGCCTCAATCTCCCGCTAGACAAGAATAAAGGTGGTCACCAGAGTGTCTACTCGGACGTACTGCAGGTCGCGAAGGAAGCCGGGTGGAAGTACTTCAGTACCATCGTCTGGAATGAGCAAAACATCTCACGCCGAACCGCATGGGGCTCGTGGACCAGCGCCTCGGCGCCCCATGTCATCGCTCCGGTTGAGGTGGTCGTCCTGCTCTACAAGGGAACGTGGGAGAAGGCCACCAAGGGCAAGTCTGACATCACCCGCGATGAGTTCATCGCCTGGACCAATGGTATGTGGGGCTTTAACGGAGAGACCCGGGCAGTCGGACACCCGGCGCCTTTTCCAACAGAACTCCCGAAGCGGTGCATCAAACTCTTCAGCTACGTCGGAGATACCGTTCTTGACCCCTTCGCGGGGTCGGGGACCACACTGGTCGCTTGCCTGACGACAGGCAGGAAGGGGCTCGGAGTGGAGGTGTCGCAGGAGTACTGCGAGATCATCGAACGGCGACTCCGGGAGGCGCACCTGTTCGAGGCTCGGCTGGATGATCTGAGCGACGCCGGTCAGTCAGAGCCGACCTCGACGGCCCAGCGAACCAAATCGTCGGGCAACTGACTCAGGTGCTTCACGACTCCGCCAAACTTCGTGCCCTGCCCCGACGCCAACCCGGGACACCACTCTGGAGAGTTTTCGATGTATACTCCTGCCAGGAAGGCCTCAGCAAGAAGCCGGTCCTTCGTGGCCCCTGTTCCTGGTGATCCCCACTCCGATTGCCACCCGGACCCGCTTTGCCTACCCCGGTCAGGCGTAGCAATTACGACGCGCAGGTTCTTGACCGCCCGATACAGCAGGCTGTAGAACAGAGTCTCCGTCAGGCGGCCGTGGAGACTCGTCTTGCAGCTGATGATCGCGATCGGTACGTCGCTGCTGCTCGCGATGAGGTCGATGTCGCCCCAAACCGGTCGGTCGTACCGGTGATTGACCACCGGAATCTGAAGAACTCGATACAGCCGTTCGTGACGTTCGCGTATCTCGCGCTCGCTTCGGCCGTCGATTATCTCAATCCCTTGAGATCGGAGTGCTCCACCTTCCTGATCTCGGAGGTACTCAAGAACGTGGCCCTCCCATTCAGCGCCGGAAGTGGTAACCCTCGACTGGCGCTCCCGGGTACCGTCCGATATCGGGCTGCGTCCGCTCCCCATTCGGGATACACAATCATCGTCCGCGGTCATGAAGATGTTGCGCGGGCAGATTCACCAGCGGAGCCACCGCACCTCGCTGAACGCCAAGGATGAGCCTCCAACGTCGCGGACGCCGGGGGAGGGCTAAGATCTCGGAATCCCGAGTTCGGCCCCCGCGGCATCGGGTGCCAGCACGGAGATCACACCGTGGGGGCGTGCCCAAAGTCCTGGTATGGGTTCCGGCCCAGTTGCCCCTCTTCGCGGTGGGTGATTCGCATTCGCGGTGGTGGCTGTGGTCCTGTTCGGGCGGTTTCTCTAATCGTTGCGTTCGATGACGCTTTGATGACGACGTGGAGCTTCCTGCAGGGTTTCCGGTCAGCCCACGCCCGGGGAGTTTGGATCCTTTACCTTGCGCTTCAGCTGCTCGAAGAACTCCTCCGCGTTGCGGTTCGCGACAGCATCTGCTAGGAGCTGGTCGAGGTCCTGCCCGTAGATGGCTCCCAGGCCGAGGGAGTGAGCATCGGTCACTTCGATATCGAGCGGAGCGGGGTGAGCCGACACGAACGCCCCGAGCACCTCGACCCCTTGGAGAGCGGGCGCCAGATCGTCGACGCGCTTCCGGAGCTTGACTAGTTTGTCCCGGCTCATTGGGCTCCGGGTGGTGACCTCCAAGGCCAAGACCTTGGGCCGGAATGGAACGAAGGCAATGATGTCCACCTCTTCGTCGGGTTTGAGCTCTTTCAGACCGTAGTTGGCGATCTGGAACCCGAGGAGGTGGAACAGCCAACCCACCCCCACTTCGAACTTCCGGGCATCCGGCTGTTTCTGCCCTTGCCCGAGTGTGTCATTGATCAGGCTCCACTCGTGGTCGAAGTGGGCGTGGGCAAGGATTCGAGGGTTCTCCGACGAGATCGGGAATGTAATTCTCCCGGCCTTCAGTCCTCGGAATAGAAGGCTTGCATCAAGCCAGAGTCCGTCAGTGGCGGGAATCTCGATGCCGAACTCTAGCCTGGGTGATTCCAGCACTTGGCAATGTTTACACATCGAGGACTCCCGTCAATCCTTGACGTCGTAATCCCTCCGGGAACTTCGAGCGATTCTCGACGTGGGTGAGGTTCCCGAGGCGGTAGCCCACCGCC
>JBOGRS010000049.1:0-15415 GCA_050749685.1 Thermoplasmata archaeon | reverse complement strand
GAGGACGCCGGCCGCATCCCCCCGAAGAAGATCGGGAACGGCCCGACCAGGAGGAGGCCCCCGGACCTCATTCCGCTCCGGGGGGCGCCGGAAGAGCCCGCCTCCGGTGCGTCCTCGTCACCCCCCGAGCTCCACGCGAGCGGGAGCGTGAAGAGCCCGGCGAGGAGGAGGATCACTCCCACCACGAACTCGAGGGAACCTCCGGCGACCACCGGGATGATCACGACGAGGAAGAACGACGCCGTCCCGGCCACGATCGCGCGGACGACGAGCGCCGCCCCGACGACCAGGAGTAGGAGGGGCAGAAGGGCGAGGACACGCGCCACGAGGCGGAGGAGCGCTCGGAAGGCTCATCCTCCTTTCGGAGAGGGTTCAATGGTACGTGTCGAAGCGGTACGGTTCGAGCGGGAGCTCCCCGAGGGCCATCAGGAACTCGGGCGGGGTGAGGACCGGCTTCGGATAGAGCGAACTATCGTCGAGCGCGATCCGCGGGCACGCGGTGTTGACGTACGCGTCCAGGTCTCGACCGATGAGGTCCCCCGGGTCGAGGCGCGCGGCGAGCAGGATCTCGGCCGTGTACCCGCGCTCCCGGGCGCGCTGCTGGAGCGCGAGCGCCATGGGGTGGCGGTTCTGGCCGGCGAACGTCGAGACGAGGACCCCCCAACGCCGCGCGTCGCGGCACCGCGCGACCATGAGCTGGCGCTGCCGGATGAGCCCGGCACGGTCGATCGGGGGCTCGAGGGTAGCCTGGAGCGGGTCGAGCGACCAGACCGGCCGGTCGACCGCGAACGCGAGACCGACCGGGTGGAACCGCCCCGTGCCCAGGAAGAGGAAGGCGTCGACGTCGCCCGCGACCGCCTGGGCGGTCGTGTAGTTGCATCCGAGCGCCTGACCCGCGTAGGAGAGCCGCCGGTCGCCGCTTCCGGTGGCGAGCGACCTCCCCGTCCGGGCGATGGCTGCGCGCAGCGGCTCGATGAGATCGACGTGCTGGATCGACGCCACGAGCCCGAGCCGCCGCGGGAGCCCCGCGGCGTCGACGATCGTGGCGAGGCGTTGCGGGTCGCCCGAGGGCTCGCGCATCTCCACGAAGTACGTCGTGCGCGCGAGCGGTACGTTCGGGATCGGGGCGTGGCCCAGGACGATGGCGGCGTCGGCGCCCGGCGCCTCATCGACGCTCGGGAAGTCGCACGCCCCGAAGCAGGCGCGGCTCAGCACGACCACCGGGCATCCTGATTCCTCGTGGATCCTCTGGGCCATGTCGTGGGCGTTCCGCACGAGACCTGCCGGGACCTGAAGGACGATCTTCCGGTGCCTCCCACGGCGGAGTGCGTCGAAGAAGGCCGGGCCGACCGTCGGGAGAACGATCGCTTTCGGGGTGTCGACGGGGACCTCGGGCACCCGGTCGAGGAGCGCCACGATCGGGGACGACGGAGGCGACGAGCTCGGCATGACGGGCGCTTGCCGAGCCGGGGAGTCGGCTAAACGTTTGGGGACGGGGAGCGCCGGGCGGCCCGCTCCTCGGTGAGGCGATCGGTCAGGCGTTGGACGGCCTCCCGGTTGTCCGGGTAGTGGAGGCGCGCCGTCGCCTCGCCCGGCCCGACCCATTCGAACGCATCGTGTTCGTCGCAGAGCCGCGGAGCGAGCTCGTTCGGGAGCTCGACACCGTAGGCGTGAAGGCGCCACACGCGTCCGTCCGGGCCGTCGAAGCGCACCTCCCAGTCGAGCGGGAAGACGCGCTTCGGATCGGTGAACCCGGTCTCCTCCTCGAGCTCGCGCCGCAGGGCGGAAGCGAAGTCGCGATCCTTCCCCTCGACCTTGCCGCTCACCGGGACCCAGATGCCTCCGCGGGCCGGTGGTCGACGGAAGAGGAGGATGCGGGGGGGGCGCCCGGCGAAGATGTAGGCCTCGACACACTCCTGGGCGACGGGAGCTTCGCTATCCGCCACCGCCGGCGCCTCGGCGAGAGAGGAGGAACAGGATCGCCTCGGCGGGGGCTCCGTCCTTCGCGTCGAGGGCTTCGAGCGCCTCGTCGCGATCGACCCCCGCCTGGTCCATCACGAGCGCGATGTCCTCCTCGGGCGGGCCCGAGGGGGCGGGAGGTGGCGGAGCGGCCGCACCGGGGGCCGCGGAGGACCGGGCGTCGGCGGTGCGCGCCCGCACCTCAGCCGCCCCCACGACCTGGTAGGTCCGAACGCCTTGGACGGTGAGGATGGTCACCTCGGGCTTGCGGAGGACGTGCTCCTGGTCGCGCGTGCGGATGATGACCTCTTCGACCCCTTCGACCGGCTCGGTCGTCATGCCGAGT
This sequence comes from Thermoplasmata archaeon, assembly GCA_050749685.1. GTDB lineage: Archaea > Thermoplasmatota > Thermoplasmata > Lutacidiplasmatales > UBA184 > Lutacidiplasma. The sequence continues at coordinate 13,110 of JBOGRS010000049.1, read as the reverse complement.
CGGCGCATCATCATCTCCATCTGGCGCTGGTTGCGCGGGCCTCCGGGCATCATGGGGAACCTCCGGGAGGCGACCGACGGCGCCTACTCCTCGTCCGCCTGGGTGGCGGAGCGGATCCGGGCCTCGAGCTCGGGGTCGACCAGCTCGTCATCGACGAGGACGCGGCGGCTCGACGCCCGGCCGCGCTGGCGCGCGCCGTCCCGCTGACGCCGTGCCTGCTCCGCGATGTCGTCCATCGCGTCGGAGATGCCGGCGAAGAAGTTCCAGCTCGTCACCGAGGAGTAGTAGATCCCCCGGTCGGTGTACAGTCGGACGGCGACCGAAGCGTCGCCGCTCCGATGGGTCCCCTGGGGGCTGATGTGCAGGCTCAGCATCACGGGACGGACGTGACGGGCGACGTGCCGCAGTCCGCGGGCGACCAGGCGGTCGACCTCGGTGAAGATCTCGGGGTCCGTCGACCCGCGCAGTCCGTGCACCTGGACGTACACGTCCTTGAGCTCCGCTCCCTCGGTGGGATGGATGCCGATCGCGAGACCGAGGAGGTCGGCCTGGGAGACGACCCCGATCGGGCGGGCGTCGTCGACGACGAAGATGCTGGAGACCTTCTGGCGCGCCATGAGGCGCGCGACGGCGCCGATCGACGTCCCCTTCGGGGCGGTGACGGCGGGGCTCGTCATGATCGAACGGACCTCGACCTCGCCGCTCGTCCCTCGGGTACGCGCGTCCCGCTTCCCGCCGACGGTCGGCTTCCAGAGGACGCGCCCCAGGTCGGAGATCCCGACCGCGCCGGTGAGCCGACCGCGGCCGTCGACGACGGGGAGGGGGTGCTCCTCGAGGGCGCGGATCTGGGCGAACAGCGTGCGGACCGACTCCCGCTCGGTGACCGTCGGCCCGGTCGGGCTCATGACCTCCTCGGCACGCCGGTCGGTGAGCTCCTCGATCGACGGGAGCGCGCGGACCATGTCCGTCCGCGAGACGATCCCGCTCACCTCGCCGCGCTTTCCCACCACGACGGCGGCGCGCATCCCTCCGGCGAGGAGGTGCTGGGCGAGCTCGAGGTAGGTCGTCGTCGGCCCGACGATCGGCGGGAGGATCATGATGTGCTCGACCTTGGTCGAGAGGGGGAGATTGGAGCGACGGGCGATCGACTCGATCGTGATCATACCGGCGAGCTTGCCCGAACGCAGGACCGGGATCTCGTGGATCCTCTTCGACCGCATCACGCCGAGCGCGCTCGAGAGCTGGGCGTCGGGCGGGAGCGTGATCGGCTTCGGGGTCATCAGGTCCCGAGCGCTGGGCCAGTTCATCGCCATGTTGGTCGCCCTTTCCGCACGGGCCGGGGCGTTTAGCCTTTGGCCGTCGGCCCTCGGGGCCTACGGGACATCCCGGGCCATCTGGTAGCCGTTCTCCCCGTCGGAGTAGTAGCCCCGAAGGAGATCGGTCACCGAGAAACGGAAGCGCGTGTAGAACCGGATCGCCGTCGCGTTGCTGACCCGGACCTCGAGGGTAACGCGGCGCATCCCGCGGCCGACCGCGCGCTCAAGGAACGTTTCCATGAGGTGCTGGCCGAACCCGCGGACCCGCCAATCGCGATCGACGGCGAACATGAGGATGCGCGCCTCCCCCTCGATCTGGGAGACCCCGAGGAGGAACCCCACGGGGCGGTCGGTCTCGTCCGCGGCGATCAGGAACCCCTCGGGCCACTGCTGGCCGAGCGAGAGGTAGAGGGAGTTGTCGTAGTGCTCGTGGAGCGCCTCGGCGACGATGAGCGCGATGTGGGGCACGTCCCGCGGACGGAACTCCCGCAGGGTGACGGAGCGGGGGTTGGGGGACGCCGGAACGCCCGAGGAAGGGTTCAGCTGGGGTGCGGTGTCAGCGATACATCTCACCCGGCCCCGCCGTCTCGGTCTGGCGCATCTGGTGGAGCGATTGCTGCTGCTGGGCCAGGTTGCGGCGAACCTCGCCCTCGATTTCGCGCGCCTTGTCCCGTAACGGCTTCGTGTCGAGGACGAGCATCGGGACGAGGGGGTTGATCGTCTCGATGACCTTCGCCGCGGCGCGGGCGTCCGGGTAGTCCTTGTGGGCCTGCGCGACGAGGCACAGGACCGGGGTCGATCGTCCGATCGCGGAGAGGAGGAGCCCGCCCGCGAACCCCGTCACGACCCCGTTCGCCGGGGCGAGGCGGTACTTGCCGAGGATCGGGGAGGCGGCGCGGTTGGCCATCGCCACGACGCGCGCGTCCCCGCGGACCTCGTCGTCGATCGGCTGGCCCTCGACGGCCACGACGAGCGCGATCTCCTTCGAGGCGGCCCAGTCGAGGAGGGTCCGCGCGATCGTGTTGAGGAGCTCGGGCGGAGGCTGGATGTCCGAGATCGCCACGACGAGCTGTTCGCAGCTGCGGTCGACGCCGCAGACCATCTTGCTCGCGTAGAAGCGGACCGGGGCGCTGACGACGCCCTCCTCCATGATCACCGTCGGCGGGAAGTCCTCGCTGATGCAGTAGGCGACCTGGGTCATGTCGAGGGAGTGGACGAGGTAGGAGACGGCGACCGACCCCACCAGCCCGTGGGTGGGGAAGCCGACCACCATCATCGCCCCCTTGAGCGACTCGTCGCGCGTATCGACGACCGAAAGCGGGGAGGGCATAGGGGGGTCCTGTAGGGAACGAGATACGCCCATACCTTAAACCGTTGGACGGCGCGCTCCCTCCGCCCTCGAGAGCGCCCTCGCCCGCCCTCCCCGTCCTACGGCGGGGGCGACCCCCCCCATTACGCTCAAATATGCGCCCTGCCAAGTTGGCGGCGATGAAGGTCCTCATCACGGGCATCGACGGCTATTCGGGGTGGCCGTTGGCGCTCCACCTGCTCTCCCGGGGTCATGAGGTCGTCGGGATCGACAATTTTGTGACGCGCCGCCGCGTTCGCGAGGTCGGGAGCTGGTCGGCGACCCCCATCGGCTCGTTCACGTCGCGCCAGGCCGCCGTTCAGCGCCTCCTGGGCAAGTCGATCGCGTTCCACCGCGGCGACCTGGGGCGCTACGACTTCGTCCACCGGGTCCTCGCCGAGGAGAAGCCGGACGCCGTCGTCCACCTCGCGGAGCAGCGCTCCGCCCCCTACTCGATGATCGACGTGCACCACGCCGTCGCCACCCAGACGCAGAACGTCACGGGGACCCTCCACCTGCTCTACGCGATCCGGGACGTCGTCCCGGACGCCCACCTCGTGAAGATGGGGACGATGGGGGAGTACGGCACACCGGGCGTCGACATCCCGGAAGGGTTCTTCGAGGTCGACTACCAGGGACGCCACGACCGTCTCCCGTTCCCGCGCCAGGCCGGCTCGTGGTACCACTGGAGCAAGGTGTTCGACTCGGGCGACGTGATGCTCGCGACGAAGATCTGGAACCTCCGGTCGACGGACGTCATGCAGGGGGTCATCTACGGCACCCGGACCCCCGAGATCAACGACCCGAAGCTCCTCACGCGGTTCGACTTCGATGAGACGTGGGGGACCGCGCTCAACCGCTTCGCCGTGGAGGCGGTCTTGGGCCTCCCGATCACGCCGTACGGCCGCGGAGGGCAGATCCGCGGGTTCATCGCGCTCGAGGACTCGATCCAGTCGCTGCGCATCGCGCTCGAGAACCCGGCGAGCGCCGGAGAGTACCGCGTCTTCAACCAGTTCGATGCCGCCTACTCGGTCAACCAGCTCGCCGAGGTGACCCAGCGCGTCGCCGAGGGATTCGGGCTCAAGGCGACGATCGAGCACCCCCCCGACCCGCGCATCGAGGCGGAGCAGCACTACTATAACCCCATCCACGAGCACCTGCCCCGCCTCGGCTACCAGCGCACGCGGGAGCTCGAGGAGGTCCTCCAGGAGATCTTCCGCGACCTCATCCGCTACAAGCGCCGCCTCGAGGCGAAGCGGCACGTCGTGATGCCCGCGGTCAACTGGCGCGACGCCGACAACCGCGCGCACCTGACCGCACGCTCCGCCGCCCCTCCCGCTCCCTCGACGGCCCCGGCGCCTCCCCCCCCGGGGGCCCCGAGCCCCAGTTCGTCCGGCACGGTCGCGTAGGCGCCGATGCGCGGCGTCCTCACCCTCGCCGGCGAAGGGACCCGGATGCTCCCCTGGACCCGGGGCCTGCGTAAGGAGTTCCTACCCCTCTACGACCGGGGGCATAACGGAGCCGCCGTCCTGAAACCGGTGGCCCACATCGTCCTCGAGACGCTCATCGATGCGGGGGTCAATGACGTGACCCTCGTCGTCGGCGCGAAGGACCTGGCGTTCGTCCAGAACTACTTCACCGTCGACCGGGAGTTCCTCGACCGCCACGCCCACCACGCCGAGCGCCTTACGGAGACCCGACGGTTCTACGCGACCCTCGGCCGCCTGAGGCTGCGTTTCGCCGTCCAGCCTTCCCCCAAGGGGTTCGGGGACGCGGTCCTCCAGGCCGAGCCGTACGTGGCGCCGGAGCCCTTCTTCCTGCACGCGGCCGATGCGCTCCTCCTGGAACCCCACCGCGGCCGCCTCCTCCGCGCGATGGGGGAGATGATGATCCGCGACGGTCTCGATGCCGTCCTGCTCGTCCGCAGGGTCGCCGACCCGGCGCGCTACGGGGTCGTCGAGGTCGCGGCGGACGGAAAGGAAGGCCGCCTCACCCGCCTCCGCGTGAAGGGGATGGAGGAGAAGCCTAAGCAGCCCAAGTCGACCTGGGCGGCGACCGCGGCCTACGCCTTCTCCCCGCGCATGTTCGCCGCCCTCAAGGCGATCGCTCGGGAAACCCACCCCGTCGAGCTCGAGGTCACCGACGCCGTCCGCCGCCTGATCGCCGATGGCGCCGGCGTGGCGGCGCTCGTCCTGACTCCGACGTCCGGCGAGTGGCTCTCCGTGGGTTCCCCCGAGGGGTTCGTCCGCGCGCTCAAGCGCACGCAGAGGCTCGCCCATGCCCGGTCGTCCCCGGCGAAATAGCTCGACGTTTCGAGATGAGAATCGTTAAAGGTCCGGTGCGTGTCCCTCGGCCTACGAATCACCTCCAGGGAACCCGTCGCCCGGCGGAGAGGAGCTTCCTCCATCGATGAAGCGCCAGATGGTCGATATGCTCGCGGATCTCATCAAGATCCCGAGCGACCCGTTCGCCGACAAGCAAGAGGTCCTCGACTACGTCCAGTCGTTCACCGACCAGATCCACATGCGCAACACGCTTTTCGGCGACCCCCAGTCGCCGGCGCTCCTCGCCGAGTACGGCCAGGGAGGGATCGTCCTCTCCGGCCACCTCGACACCCCGCCCATCGGCGACTACTGGAGCTTCTCCCAGAGCCAGCTCGCGAGCGGACGGATGTACGGCCGCGGCGCCTCCGACATGAAGGGGACCGTGATCGCGATGCTCCAGGCGGCGCAGGACCTGGTCGCGCGCAAGATCCCGGTCGTCCTCGCCCTCACGACCGACGAGGAGACGTCGATGCAGGGGGCGATGGCGCTTTCGAAGACGCTCCCCATGCGACGGGCGAAGGCGATCGTCGTGGGGGAGCCCACCGGGCTTCGGATCGCCTACGCCGAGAAGGGGGTCCTCGACATCGCCATCGAGACGCGAGGGAAGGCGGCCCACGGGGCGATGCCCCACTTGGGCGAGAACGCGATCTCGAAGATGATGCGGATCCTGAGGGGCCTCGAGGGGTTCAAGGGGCGGATCGCCCACCCCGAGCTCGGGAGCGTCACGGTCAACATCGGCACGTTCAACGGCGGCACGCGCCTCAACGTCGTGCCGAACAAGTGCGTCGCCGAGGTCGATATCCGGTTCCCTCCTCCCTACTCCCCCGACCAGCTCTACCGGGAGATCGAGGACCACCTGCGGCGGATCAAGACCCCGTTCACGATCCGCCGCGTCCTCAGCATGCCCTCGGTCCAGATCGACCCGGCGAGCGATCACGTGAAGGTCCTTCGGGAGGTGTCGAGCGCCGAGACGGCGGTCCTGGTCCACGCCTCCGAGGCCGTCTACTACGCCCAGGTCAATCCGCGCGTCGTCATCTTCGGGGCCGGCGAGGAGGAGCTCTCCCACCAGGCCAACGAGTACGTCAAGGTCGAGGCCGTCGCGCGCGCGAGCGAGGTCTTCAAGAAGTACGCCCAGCGCCTGACGACGCCCCGGGCCGGATAGGCCGGCCGGGCCGTGAAGCTCGCGCAGCTGTCGACCCGATACCCTCCGGGACCCGGCGGCGTCGAGCGCCACGTCGGCGAGATCGCGCGCCGTCTTGCGGCCCGAGGGCACGAGGTCCATGCCTACGCGACCGAGTACTACCGCGAGTTCCCCTGGACGCCGCTCCCCGCGGAGGTTCCACGGGAGGAGTTGCGGGGCGGCGTTTACGTTCACCGTCTCCCGGCGTGGAGCCTCCCCGGCGAGCTCCACTACCCCTTCTTCCGCGGGCTGGGCCGCGCGCTGGCACGGGATCGTCCGGACCTCCTGCACGTCCACACCTACGGGACGAACCATGCGGCCGTGGCGCGACGGCACCACCGTCGGACCGGCACGCCGTTCGTCCTGACGGCCCACTACCATCCGATCTGGTCGATCGAGGGGGGGTGGCTGCGCCATCGGATCCGGGGGTTCTACGACCGCCGTCTCGCCGCGCCGATCGTCGCCGACGCCGCACGGATCATCGTGCAATCGCAGGAGGAGGAGAGGCTCCTCCGAACGAACGGATTCCCCCTCCCGAAGGTCGAGATCGTTCCCCCCGGCTACACGCCGCTCCCCCCGCCGATGCACGGCGACCGCCCCTTCGCGGCCTCGATCAAGGTCCCCGGGGCATTCGTCCTGTTCGTAGGACGGCTGGCCTCGAACAAGGGGCTGCTGCCGCTGCTCGACGCCTTCGGGGTGCTGGCCCGCCACGACCCCACGTCGACCCTCGTGCTCGTCGGAGAGGACGGGGGAATGCGTGCGGCGGTCGAGGCCCGGGCTCGCGATCTAAGTCTCACCGATCGCCTGCGGATCACCGGGCACCTCGAGGACGAACGACAGCTGGCATCGGCCTTCCATGAGGCGCGCCTCTTCGTCCTCCCGAGCGAGTACGAGGCGTTCGGTCTGGTGCTGCTCGAGGCGCTCGCCAAGGGAACCCCGGTGATCGCGTCGCGCGTCGGCGGCATCCCGGAGTTCATCGAGGACGGGAAGGCGGGCTGCCTCGTCCCGCGGCTAGAGCCCGGCCCGCTCGCCGAGGCGATGATCGCCCTATGGGACGATCCCGCGACCCGTCGACGTCTCGGGACCTACGGCCGCGACGAGGTCGTCCCCCGCTACTCGTGGGACCGCGTCGTCGACCGACTCGAAGGGATCTACCGCGAGGTGGCGGGCCGGTGAAGGTCGCCCAGGTGACGCTGCGGTTCGACGCCCCGGGCGGGGTCGAGACGAACGTCCTCAAGGTCGCGAGCGGACTGCGCTCCGCCGGCGAGGACGTGAAGGTCTACGCGAGCGACCTCTACGATGAAGGGCGCTGGGTGACGCGGTCCGACTTTCGACCCGACGTCGACGGCGTGCCCGTTCAACGATTCCCCGTGGTAAAGCGCCTCGTTCCGGGGCTCACGATGCCGATGATGCCCGGGCTCATCCGTGCGCTCGACGTGGCGCGCCCGCAGCTCATCCACGCCCACTCGCACCGCTACGGTCACGTCCTGCAGTCGGCGGCCGTCGCGAAGGCGCGGGGGATCCCCCTCGTCGTCTCCACCCACTACCACCCCGCCGACCGCCGAGAGCCACGGCTCAAGCGAGGCCTCCTGCGCCTCCAGGACTTTGGGTTCGGAGCCTCGGCCTACCGCGTCGCGAGCGCGCTCGTGGTCGAGACCCGGCTGGAGGCGAAACGGGTCGCGGAGTTCGCGCCGGCCGACCGGATCCGGGTCATCCCGCCGGGAGTGGATCTCGAGCCGTGGAGCGACTCGCCGAACCCGACCCGCCCTTCCGGCCTTCCCCCGCGCTACCTGCTCTACGCCGGTCGGATCGCGACCAACAAGGGACTCGCGAACCTGATCGATGCCCAATCGATGGTGCCACCGACGGAACGGATCCCCCTGGTGCTCTTGGGGCAGGACTGGGGGGAACGCGTCTCCCTGGAAGCCCTCGCCCGCGCTCGTGGCGTGGAGGCGTCGTTGATCTGGAAGGGGCACGTCGAACGGGACGCGGACTTCCGCGCGATCTTCCGCTCGGCCACCCTCTTCGTCCTGCCCTCGGAGTGGGAGGCGTTCGGTCTCGTCCTCCTGGAAGCGATGGCGGCCGGCGTCCCCATCATCGCCACGGGCGTCGGCGGGGTACCCGAAGTGCTGGCGCAAGGACGCGCCGGGCGGATCGTCCCCTTCGGCGATGCCGGTGCGCTCGCCGAAGCGATCCAGGAACTCGCGCATGACCCCGCGCAACGGGCGAAGCTCGTCGCCGCGGGCCGGGAGCGCGTGAAGGAATTCACCTGGACGGCGGCGGTCGAGAAGCACCGCGCGCTCTACCGCGAGCTCGTCGGTGCGGGCGCTTGAGGTCGATCGAGCGCCCTCAACTCTCCCGCGACGTCGAGGAGCGATGAGCGTTGGCGATCCCGCGCGACGACGCTCGCGGCCTTGAGGGCCATCGCGAGGAGCGTGAAGATCACGTCGCACCCACCTGCTCGGCGTACTCTCGGAGGATCCCCATCCCCGTTCGGAGGTTCTCCCTCGACGCGGCGAAGGAGAGCCTCAGGTGACCCGCCCCGAGGGAGCCGAACGCGTCCCCCGGCGTCGTGATGAGGCCACGGCGTAGGAGCGCTCCCGCCACCTCCTGCGCGGATCCCGGCCACGCGAAGCGGGGGAAGGCGTAGAAGGCACCGGCCGGAGGAACGCATTTCAATCCCGGAATTCGGTTGAGCCCCTTGACGACCTGCTCGCGTCGCGTGTGGAACTCCCGGATCATCGAGCGGATCGCGTCCGGCCCCGCCTCCAGACCGGCGAGAATGGCGTGCTGCGCCGGCGTCGACGGACAGGCCATCATGTGGTAGTGCAGCTTGTTGATCTCGATCGCGAGAGGGCGCGGTGCGACGATGAACCCCACCCGCCAACCCGTCATCGCGAGGGTCTTCGAGAACGAGTTCACGATGACCGAGCGGTCGCCCCGGCCCCAGAAGGAAGCGAACTTCCCCTCGTAGACCATCTCCTCGTAGACCTCGTCGGAGATGATCGAAAGGTCGTGGCGATCGGCGAGGTTTACGATCTTCTCGACGACCGACTTCGGGAAGACCCCTCCGGTCGGGTTCGAGGGACTATTGACGACAATCGCCCGAGTACGGGGCGTGACCAGCCGCTCGAGCTCGTCCATGGCCGGAAGGAAGCGCTTGCTCTCGCTGAGCGCGTAGGGTACCGGGATGGCCCCGGCGAGGCGGGCGTGGGGCGCGTAGAGCACGAAGCCCGGGTTGGGAACGAGGATCTCGTCCCCCGGATCGTAGAGCGCGAGCGCGCTCGCCATGAGCGCCTCGGACCCGCTTCCGGTGATGATCACGTTGTCCCGCGTCGTTGCGGGATCGCGATCGGTGTATCGCTCGGCGACCTTCTCCCGAAGGGCCGGGAGCCCCGCCGAAGGGCCGTAGTGGTTCTTCCCGTGGAGGACCGCCTCGCAGAGCGCATCGAGGACCACCTTGGGGGGCTCGAAATCCGGCTCCCCGAGACCGAGGTTGATCGAGTTGGGGGGCGCCGCCTCAAACATCTTGCGAATGCCGGAGATCTCGACCTCCCGGACCCGCTGAGCCACCACGGAGCGCGCCGACCGGCCTTGACCTCATTACCGTTGTGCCCGCCGGGGGGCACGTCGGTCGCCGTACGCCGGCGACGCAACGCGACGCAAGAGCCTTTACCGCCGTTCCCTCCTCCACCCGTGGAGAGCGAACAGGTCCGATGACCGTCACGGTGATCGTCGGCGCGCAGTTCGGCGACGAGGCGAAGGGGAAGATCACCGACTACCTCGCAGCCAACGCCCGCTACGTCGTGCGCACGGGCGGAGGCCCGAACGCGGGTCACTCGATCCACCTTGAGGAAGGGTCCGTCGTCCTCCACCAGCTCGCCTGCGGAGTCCTCCGCAAGGACGTCGTCGGGATCAGCGGACCGGGGATGGTCATCAACCCGTTCACGATCCAGGACGAGATCGCGGAGCTCGAGTCGAAGCACCTCCTCAAGGGCGAATACGTCCTCAGCGAGCGGGCCCACGCCCTGCTTCCCCTCCATCAGACCGAGGATGCGTGGGAGGAGGAGGTACGCTCGGCCGGCCTCCCGGAGGGCGGGTTCGGGACGACACGGCGGGGGATCGGCCCCGCCTACGCCGACCGCTACGGACGCTGGGGGATCCGCCTTGCCGACCTGCTTCGTCCGAAGTTGCTCGCCGAGCGACTCACCCTCCTGTACGCGACGAAGTCGCATCTCAAGGATCTCGTTCCGCAGGAGCAACTCGCGGCTCAGCTCGAGGCGGCGGGTCGGAAGCTCGCTCCTCACATTCGCGCCACCGAGCCGATCCTGTGGCCGGCCGTGGAGAGCGGGGAGAACATCCTGCTCGAAGGCGCCCAGAGCGCGCTCCTCGACATCGACTTCGGAACGTACCCCTACGTCACCAGTTCCCACCCCACCAGCGCGGGCGCCATGGTCGGAAGCGGCATTCCTCCCCAGGAGCTCGACGAGGTCATCGGGGTGACGAAGGCCTACTGTACGCGCGTGGGAGCGGGGCCGTTCCCGACCCAGGTGCGGGGAGAGATGGAAGCCTACCTGCAACGTGAGGGGGGAGAGCGCGGGGCAACGACCGGCCGACCGAGGCAGTGCGGATGGCTCGACATGGTGCTCCTTCGCTACGTCACGCGGCTCAACGGGTTCACGTCGCTCGCGCTCACCAAGGTGGACGTGCTCGGAGGCCTCGAAGAGGTCCCGGTCTGCGTCCAGTACGTCATGCCGAACGGCGAGACGTTGACCCACTACCCTCCGGCCGTCGCCGACGAATTGTCGGCCGCTCAACCGGTCTACCAGAAGTTCCCGGCGTGGCCCGAGTTCACGTCGCGGCTGAAGGACCGGATCCGACGGGAAGGTGTCCACGCCCTGCCTCCCGCGCTCCACCGCCTCATCCAGTTCCTCCAAGCGGAGACCGGGGTTCCCGTCGAATATCTGAGCTATGGGGCCCAGCGAGACGAGACGGTCTGGCTGGGACGGGGAGCGGCTTCGACCAAGGGCCATGGCCTTTCCTCGTGGACCACGTAGAGCATGGTCAACTCGCCTTCTTCCGCCGTGCCGTGATCGACCCAATCCTCTACGTCGCGCTCGCTTCCGGCTTCGTCGCCGGTCGACTTGTCCACAAAAGGGGACGCTGGCTGAATATCGCGAGCCAGGTGACGATCATCGTTCTAGTCTTTTTCCTGGGCGCCGAATTTGGGCCCACGGCTGGGCTCGCCGCACTGTGGGCGGTCCCCCTCGCGTTCGCGCTCGCCCTGCTCACGCTCGGACTGACGCTCGCCGTGCTCGTGGTCCTTCCGTACCGACCGATCATCTCGGCCGCGCCCGTACCATCGGACAAGCCACCCATCCCGTTCGGGGCGATCTTGGTGATCGCGCTGCTGGCGGGACTTGGCGCCGGGCGAGTCACCTCCTTCCCCTCGGGCCTGTGGCTCGAGTGGACGCTGTACATCCTCCTCGTGCTCGTGGGATTCGACCTTCACCTCTCGCGGGCATCGTTGACCAATACGTGGGCACCGTTGACCGCCGCCGTCGTCGGGGCGACGGCCGCGGGCCTCGTTTGGGGGTTGACGACCGGGACATCCTTGCCGGTGTCTCTCGCGACCACCTTGGGCTTCGGGTTCTACACCCTGAGCGGCCCGCTGGTGGCCGTCCACGCGGGTGCCTTCCTCGGACTACTCGCGTTCCTCTCCAATTTCCTCCGGGAGAATCTCACGATGATCCTCGCACCTTCGATTGGCCCGAGGGTACGGTCCGAAGGGTTGACAGCGATCGGAGGAGCGACCTCAATGGACACGACCCTCTACTTTGTGGTCCATCATGGCGACCCCGAAGGGGGGTCGATGGCCATCGCATGCGGGCTGATCCTCACCGTTGCGGCCAGCGTGCTCGTCCCAGCCCTCCTCGCCCTTTCGGGTGCGTGATTCTTAAGGCTCGGCGGTACTCGGTTCATCGACAGATTGGGCTCGTAGTCCAGCGGTTAAGACGTCGCTCTCACACAGCGAAGATCGCCGGTTCGAATCCGGCCGAGCCCACTCCCGGCTGGGGGGCACTCCCCCTCACCCGAACCTTTCTTGGGAGGGCGCCGATGGCCGAACTGGGCGTGGGATTGCCTGCCGAGTCTGCTCCGCGAGTTTGCGGGCTTCTTGATTCCGACGGCGGTACTACTCCCTCGAACGTTCTAAGAGCGCGTTTGGAATAGAGGCGGCATGGATTGGGCAGGTGTCGAACTCGCACTCGTGGGGTTCGGCCTTGCCGCCTTACTTCTCGTACTTCAACCAGTGCTACTTCATTTCGGAAGGCGACTGATTCCGAATGCCTCTGCGGGACCTGCTGTCAAGCAAGCCGCAGTCGAGACAGGCCACCCGTTGTTGATCGCTGCAGCGCTCACCAAGGATGCACCCTTGACGGCCGAGGAGAATGCAGCGCTCGGCGCCTTCGCGGCGTTGATTATCCTGGTGGTTCTCTCGCAGGCGGTGAAAGGGTGGCTGAGGGCTTACGGGCTAGCGACAATCATCACGACGCTGATGGTGATTGGAGAGTGGCTCTACATGACCAACGTTGTTGGAATTCAATCGCCGCTCGCCATCTTCATCGCGGCGGTTCCGTTCGTCGCAATCGGAGCAGTCGAAATGGCCCTCGGCGGACGGCTTGGCGACCGCATGATTCGGGATGCGTTGAAGGGGGCCAGGTAACGTCTACCCCGCTTCCTCCTCATGATCGGGGGCGCCTCACGACCCTTTGGCGGGGTCCGGGGGTCGGATAGGGCGTCCTTCGACCACTCTCTTCTCCCGAACTTGCCAGCTTTGGGGTCGCTATGCAGGACCTAGTACTACTCCCGCACTTCAACGAGTCGATCGATCATAGCCCCTCCGCGATTTCCCACAGCGGAGGGGCCTCGAAGCGATCGTTC
>JBOGRS010000048.1:0-15788 GCA_050749685.1 Thermoplasmata archaeon | reverse complement strand
TTCACACTGGGCTGTCCGCGGTGTCCCCCTCATCAACGGGGAACTCCATCGGAAATCGGGGAGGGCCCGGAAGGCCCGAGGACTCAACGGATCACGTCAGGCGGCCGGTTGCCAAGTGCTGGATTCTGGGCCCAGACCACGAGTGCTGCAAGTCTCGCCGCCTGCCGGAGATGCCCGAGGGGGCCGTCGGTAAAGAGGCGACGGGCCAATTCGTGCTCCCGCATCGGGCCGCAGTTCACGAGTAGGATCGATGGAACTCCGTGTTCGACGAGATGAGTCGACTGGAAAGGGGTCGATTCAAGCGTCTCCTTCGCCCGAGTAGCCACTTCGATGGAAAGTCGGGCTGACGTGTAATCTGTCCCTATTCTTGTTAGGACCCAAGACCCGGTCACGGGGTGTCCACGAACTGGGAGGTTTGCCGGCTTCGTCGCACTCCTCGCTTCGAATGAATAGGGGACAAACCGCACGAGCCCTTCCTTCGTGAGCCTCTGGAGAACCCGATACGTCCGGGCAGAGGCCAGTTTACTCGATCCTCCATCTGAGCGCTTGATGGCCTCCGCCAACTCTGGTGCAGTACCGCGGTTCCCCTCCGCTGCGAGAAGGGTCGCCATAATTTCCGCATACCCGGGGCGGATTACGAGTTCCTGGGTCGTCAGGACGGGCCGGGACATGGAACGAATAACCCACGAAGAGCGGGCCAAATAGACTTGCGTTCCTCTTTTCACCGTGCGAGGCGAATCGGGAGCGACTCCGGCAGGGACGACTTCAGATCGCGCCCACTCCGCGCCCGTCCGGAGGGTCGGAAGGCCCCGTCTCGTCACTGCAGCGGCTCTCGAAGTGATTGGCCGCCTCCGTTACCAACGTTACTCCTGGAAGCAAATCGCCCTCCGGACCGGCCTCAACCCGGAGACGTGCCGTAGGGCGCTCTGGGCCGCGAAGAAGTCCCGGAGGGCCGTGGGAAACCCTCCGGCGACCGTGAATAACCCCGCCCAGGAGGTGTGAGGTGCCTCGCCGCTTCAGCAGGTCCTACGAGACCTACGAAGACTGGCTCGCCGCCGAGCGGGGTGGTTCCCCCTATACTCGACGACTCACCCGAGGTCATGCTCTGCGGCCAAGCGCAACCCTGAGCCAGCTCCGTCGGCATCCTCGTTCCAGGCAGAGGCCCATCTCGACCGTACCCAAGGTTTCGCCCTCCCGCATCCCCATCGCCCAACTCACCTTCAAGGAACAGAGAACTCGCAGTCGTGCCCTTGAGGTCCTGTCCGGGACTCGCCGGGGCAGGGGTTCGCTTTCCGGACTCGCCCAGAAGAAGGGCATCGCCCCGAAGACCGCCCGGAAATACACTCGAGCGTTCCGGAAGAAGGGAAGTCGATGGTTCGCGACCCGGCAAGACCAACTCGAACGGTGGCTGAAGAGCTATGAGGGCGGCTATCGGACGGAAGTTCTTGTTAAGGGCTCCCGCACCGCGTCGCTCCTTTCCCGGTACGCGAACGCGGTCGCTCGTTACCGCGAGGCGTGGGACCCGAGTGGCCTCGCCGAGTTCATCGGGAAGTCCTACGTTGACACCTTGGGCAAGACCCACACCTTCGAAACCGACCCGGTTGCCCTCCGTGCAGCGTTCGAGCGGGCCGAGGAGGACTTCGGGGCCTTCGCCACGATCTACTACGAGCACGGGGAGGTCGACGAGTCGAGTTGAGCGTCTCCTCCCCGGACCTGACCACGATCTTCGCGACCGTCTACGAGAAGAGCCGGGAGGCACGAGCCGAGGCCGACGAAGAGGCTGAGGCATGGTTGGAAGAGGTCCGGAGCGGGGCGAGGTCCGAGGACGTGGTGTGCGTCACCTCCGGTCATGGCGGGAAGATGGAAGGGAACCACGTCGCCGGAGAGAAGCACGGTGACCTGGTTGTACCCATGTGCATCCCGTGTCACCAGAAGTTCTCTCAGGGCCAGAAGCTATGGCCTTCGGAATGGCTCGACGAGCGGCGATCCCCGGACATCGACATGATGCTGCTCCTGCTCGGCTTACACGACCTGCTTATCCTCCGGTCACGTCACGTTCCCGACCATGCTGTCGGGGCGTACCTGTCGCTCGCCGCCTCACTGAGCGAGCAGTACCAGCGAGTCGCGCGGAGGACGGTTGACCGAACTCCCGCCCCCTGAGGAATACCCGATCTTCCGTCGCATCTTCGAGCAGACGGTCAAACCTCCTGAGAAGTTCCAGCGGAACGAGCCAATTCCACCGAGCAGGCGGCTGACCCTGGTCTTCGATACCGAGACCAAGACGAACGTTCACCAGGAACTCCGGTTCGGAATTGCCCAAGTCTACTCGAATGGTCGGCTCTTGGAGACGTTCCTATTCACCGGGGAGGTCACCCCCAAGGAGGAGACCGCGATCTCGGAATGGGCCAAGGAGCACCGGGCGACGGTCCTGCCCGTGCAGACGTTCGTCTCTCGCGAGTTTCTTCCACGCGTCCTCGGGATGAAGGCGGTCGTCGTCGGGTTCAACCTCCCCTTCGACCTCTCCAGGATCGCGGCGGACTGGAGGCCGAAGAAGAAGGGCCGGGGAAAACCCTGGTGGACGCTCCTCATGGTCCCCGAGTCGAACCCGAAGTTCGCGTACGTTCCACGGCTCAGGGTCCAAAGGGTGAACTCGTTCTTTTCCTTCTTCGAGTTCAGGGGCGCGAAGGGGCGGCACCTTGACTATACCGGGGCGTTCGTCGACTGCAAGACCTTCGTACGGGCACTGACCGGAGAAAGCCACTCGCTCAAGACGGCCGGGGAGGCGTTCGGCTGCATCCGGAAGAAGTCCGAACAGGACTACCGTGCTAAAGTTGACCGGAAGTACCTCGACTATTGCCTCAACGACGTACAACTGACCGCCGAACTCTACGAGCGATGCAAGGAGAGGTACGCTGCGTTCGAGCTCGACATGCACCCTTCCCGCATCTTCTCCTCCGCTTCGTTGGCGAAGGCGATCTGGGCGGCCCGGGGAATCATTCCTCCGAGCCTCCCGCCCCGAATCACCGGACAGTTGATGGCCTCCTTCTACGCCGGCAAAGTCGAGTGCCGGGTCCGAGCACATGACGTCGAGGACATAGCCGTCCTCGATTTCACAGCCCAGTACCCATCGCTCTACTGCCTTCTCGGGGCCGAACGATTCCTGACGGCGAAACGAATCACTTATCGCCGGTCAACCGAGCAGGTAGTCCGATGGGTCGATGGAATGACCTCCGAGGACCTGTACCGTCGCGAGACTTGGCTCGTCCCTCTGATGTGGACTCTCTGCGAGGTCGTGGCCGATGGAGAGGTCCTGCCCGTTCGCTCGACATACAAGGGTCTGGAGGGCAGCGCTCCGACCATTGGCTGGAACCATGTGACCACCGAACCGGGCCTGACCCTGCCCTACATGGTCGCGGACGTGCTTGCAGCGAAGCTCCTCGGAGGCCGCGTTCCAAAGATCGTTCGGGCCACGACCTTCGGGCACGTCGGAGAGCAGGAGGTCAAGCCGGTCCGGACCCTTGGAGTCGAAGTCGCTCCTTCGGATGGGCTCATGCAGACCCTTATCGAGGCCCGCATCCGCGAGAAGCGCGACCCATCGCCTGAAGCAAAGCATCGAGCCGACGGTCTGAAGACGATCTGCAACGCCGGGAGCTACGGTATCTTCGTCGAGTTGAACCGTACCGACGAGAAGGGGGCGGTGCTCGTGCACGGCCTCGACGAAGACCCATTCCCGTCCGAAGAGACCGATATCGAGAAGCCCGGCAAGGAATACTGCCCCCTTATCGCGGCAGCGCTGACATCGGCCTCGCACCTGACACTCGCCCTGGTCGATACCCATGTCGAGCGGCTCGGAGGTCGGGTGCTCTATTGCGATACCGATTCAGCGTTCGTCACTCCCTCCAGGATCGCGGGCGACGTGTCGGTTGCCTTCGCCGGATTGAACCCGTACCGGGAGACAGTCGACTTCCTGAAGGACGAAACTGAAGACAAGGCACCGGAGAAGGAACGCCCGAAGGACTCCATCGACGTTCACCCCCGGTTCTATGGTCTCTCCGCGAAGCGGTACTGTCTCTTCGTCCGACGAAAGAACGGTCGACCCTACGTCTTCCACAAGGGCAAGTCGATGGGGGCTTCGGACCACGGGCTCGGCTCCTTCCAGACCGGGGAGGACCGCAAGGCGTGGGTCGCCGGTCTCTGGGAGCGAATCATCGAGAAGGGGGAGGCTGCCTCCGAGGACTACGCGGGCATCCCGGCGACCTCGGAGTTCACCCTCTCAACCCCGAACCTGCTCCCGAGGGTCCGGAACCTCGGTCCTATCCGCCCTTTCACGTTCCTGACGGCGCGGCTCTTGGAGCCGTCCTCGGACCCGAACGAGCTGCGATCTGACCTGGTCGCGTATGTCAATCCGAAGGATTCTGCCGGGCAGGCCGAGCTCATGGCCTTGCCCCGGCAGCGGTCCTGGGGTTCGGTCGTTGAGGATTTCGTTCGGCACATGGACCGGAAGTACGACTTCGACTCCGAAGGCCGAGCGGTCCGCCGTCATGTCCTCGTCCTGAAGCGGAACATCATCCCGATGGGCAAGGAGGCGAACCGGATCGAGGACGCGAAGATCCTCGGTCTCAAAGCAGTCGGCGGGAAGGCCAAGACTTACGTCGACTGGAAGGCCCGATTACTCTCGATGGGGCGTCCTGAGGCTCGGCGACTCGGGCTACCGTACCGAGCAGTCAAGAGGTGGAAGGCGAGGGTGAGGACGGGGAAGGAGCTGAGAGGGGACGCGCTCGCGAGATTGCGCCGTGCTTTCGTCAGATGAGGACTTGAAGAAACCGAAGCGTGATTCTGACGTTTCTATCGGTCCCGCTCGATCCATTCCAGGGTCGTTCAACGATCTGGGAAACGACCCCGAGGAATCCTTGCAACGTCGGACGTAGAGAGCCTATGCCAGACTGAAGTGTAGTTCCGAAGAGCCTTCCCCTCTGTGCTCGCTGCCGGAAATAGGGCATCGAGTCGAAACGCCGCACTCACCTCGCCGGCGTCCCGCTCTTCGACATCCTTGCACGTCGCCACGAAGAGGACTTGCTGAAGATACGAAGACGATGGTTGCAACTGCTGCGCGCCGAGATCCTTCAGCGGTGGAATGCGTGTCTGGTAGTGAACCTCGAAACCCTCGTTTACCGCGAGCGAGATTGGTTCTTTAACGACCTCTGACGGAATCAACCCCGGCGCAGAGACCACGGGTTGACGCGGTGGTCCGCCGCGTGTCAAGTCACCGAGCTCTTCGCTTTCTGCCCCAGTACTTACGCGCCAATCGAACCCCGTCAATCGAACACCAACCGCTACGCCAGGGCCGTAGTTTCGCAGTCTAACATGGAAAACTGAGGCCGACTCGTCGACCAAGAACGTGCTCCAGACGACGGGCCCTCCAGGTCCCTTGATAACTTGTACGTCGAGATGTGGTCGAAGATCGCCCTCACGTTTCCGTTCTGCCGAGAGTGCCTGAAGGCCGGCCGCGTAGGCCAGGGAGAGCGTTCCGAGGGCCAGGAGTGCCGTGAGGGCGTCTGTGACAGTCGCCGAGGGCTGAAGCTCTGGGATGGGACGTAACCCCGCGAGGGCAAGTAGGAGGATAACTAGGGTTCCAACGACGAGGACGGTGACGATAAACGCGAACCTGCTCTTAGTGGAGAACAGCCACTCGTCGAAGGGGCCTCGCATCCTGCGGAACAATCACGGCTACATTATCAGCATGCCGCGAGCCAATGGCTGAGCCCGCAGCCTGTGGGCCTTACACACGAATAGGGCTCGGGGAGGACCGAACTTCTGGAGGACCTTCGCCGGGTCAGGGGTGGGGTCGGCTAGAGGCTTGCCACGACGAATGGAATCGAGGACGCTAACCGTCGCCCGGCTCAGGTTCGGAAGAGGTTAAGTTCCTCGTTGAAAGTAGAGGCCTGATGGCCGCAAGCGGCCCAGACAACGACCAAGACAGCGACTATTGGGAGGACGGCGGCAGCGAATACGCTGACGACCCGTCCGACTATACCGACGACGAATAGAGGAAGAAACATCGGGCCGCGGGGGCTGTCGGTGTCTTCGCGGCCCACAAACCAGACCTCGACGACGACTGACTCGGCTCCAGCTTCGACTGAGCAGGTGAGGGGATTCGGGTCAGCGACTTCGGTCTTCCTCAGTCCCGGCTGGTCGGAGGTGGGGTCACTTCCGGCCCCATCGGTAGTATCCCCTAGACGAGATGGGCCGGGACGGATTCGAACCGTCGATCTCCGCGTTGTAAGCGCGGCGTCCTCACCGCTAGACGACCGGCCCTTCTCGTGCCGCTGACCCGGAAGCGGCGACCCCGATTCCACGCGGTCCGGCCGGATCTCTCGACCGATGGCGGACGTGGACCGCTAGGCCGTGGGGCATCTGCGTCATCATCGCGCCGGGAAGCTCCGCTTCGCCGACCGCCAGAAGATCGCCCTGCCGCACGAGGAGGACGGCATCGCCGATCCGGATCTGGGGGTCCGCGCGAACGACGCCGGGGGTGAAGAGGTCGCCCGCGAGGGCGACACCTTCGGCGACCTCCACGGCCAGGGGAGGGTCCGGCATCAATCTACGGCCGCCAGCGACGGTGAGATGGAAAAGCCCCCGCTGGTCGCGCCAGGTCGCCAGGTCCGTCGATCGACCGTCCGTCAATCGCTGGAACCAGGGGTGGCCGGCGAGACGCGTGGGTTCCGCGAAGAGCCGTTGGGCCGCGTCCGCGCCAAACTGAAACTCGGCGATCGCCTGAAGCTCCTCGCGCACCACCCTGAGCGGGGGTAGGGCCTTCGCGCCGGTACTCGACGCGAGAGCGCTCGCCATCACCTCGGCGAGACGCGCGAGCGCGGCCGACGACGTGGATCGATCGTCC
Source organism: Thermoplasmata archaeon (assembly GCA_050749685.1). Taxonomy (GTDB): domain Archaea; phylum Thermoplasmatota; class Thermoplasmata; order Lutacidiplasmatales; family UBA184; genus Lutacidiplasma. The sequence goes on along the minus strand of JBOGRS010000048.1, from coordinate 8,890 downwards.
ATCATCGTCCACCTCACCGGTCGGTCCGACGGGAGCACGGCGTCCACGAAGCCGTACTCGGTCGGGTCGAGGTGGACGACGATCTCCCGGTACCCGCCGCGAGCGACAAGATGGGCGAGCGCATCGGTCACCGCCGCGCGCTCGGATTCGCTCCACTCCCCGGTCACCGGGATATCGTAGTTCCGGGCGGGATAGACGTCCTCGAGCTCCCGCGGCACGAGCCCGAGAGGGCTCGTCACCGAGACGACATGGACCTTCGGTAGGTTCGGGAGATTTTCGAGGGCGTGCGCGAACCGCCGGTGCGAACGCGACGCGCGGTACGGCTTGGTGCGGGAGCACGGCACCAGGAGGAGGACCTCTTTCGAGGCGGGGGGCCGGTAGCGCTCGAGGAAGCGGTCCCGGAACCGTCGGACCTCGGGCCGGCGGAATGACTCCGCGAGGACGTAGGTGGGCCGGTCGTTCGAGACCACGGCCATGCGCGATTCGAGCAGAGGGTAGAGATGGCGGTCCGTATAGCGGAGGAGTTCGGCGAGCAGCGGCTCGGCCGTGAGGCGGGCCTCGACGAGCTCCCGGAGTCGGCCTTGCGTTGCCGCCGCCCGCACGAGGCGCAGTTCCTCGGCGTACGCCCACGTAACGTGACGGGCGAGCGGGCCGACCGGGTCCGACCGGCAGGACGGGCAATCGCAGCGTTCGCGTCGTCTCCGAGGGTCGGGGTCGATCGCGCCGAGCGTCGCGTCGTGCATGACGCCCTCTACGGCCTCGATCTCGCCTTGGGTCGTGTCCACGAGGTCGACTCCGACGTAGACGAGGTAGGCCAGCCGGTGGGGGAGCGCGACCCGCGGGGCCCAGAGGATCGGGGCCGCCCCCAGCCCCTCCCGGAGCTGGTGCATCGCCCGGACGAAGGGTTCTCCCTCGCGGAAGAGGTCCCGCGCGTTGCCGAGGACGACGAGCTCGGGACGCGCCGCCTTGAGGCGATCCATCTCCTCGGCCTTCAGCGGACCGTGGACGAACCAGACGCCCGGCGCGCAGGCATCGATCGCTCCCGAGACGCCGGACACCTCCGCCGCCGGGATCGGATAGGCGAGACGGAGGCTCGCGGACCCCTGGGTGAGCCGAAGGCGCCGCTGGCCCGGTGGGCCGGCCGGCTCGCTCGACACACGCGTGAACGGCGTCCCGGCGGCGGGTTCCCCCGTCGCCGCGGTGTCCGCGATTAGGAGGTCCGGAAGCGAAAAAGAGAGCGGGCCGGCGGTCCCCACTCCGAGCACCGCGAGCCCGGCGAGGTGGTCGATCGTCCGGCCCATGTCCTCCTCGCCCGTGAGGGGGAGGAGAACGGGGGGAAACCAGTTTCGCCCGCCTATCCGGACGACTCCGCTTTGGCGGCGCCCTTGCGACCCCGACGCGCGGGCACTCCCGGACCGGGGAAGTACGCCCCCCACGCCGGGACCAGCGCCTCGCGCCGGTCGGCTCCGGCCTCGGACCGTCCCCGCTTGCCGACGAGCGGGTCGTGCGTGTCCCGCACCTGGCGCAGGAACTCGCCCGGGTTCTCGCTCGCCTTTTCGAATCCGTACAGGATAAGCTGGCGGAGGAAGCTCGAACGCCCTCGCCAGCCGATCCGCCTACGTACCAGCGGATTGAGATGGCGCTTGGCCATCCTCCACACTTCGTTCGTCGTACGGTAGTCCCGAGCCGAAAGTCCAATCATAACTTGCGGCATCTACGTACCTCCATGGCGCGCTCGAAGTCTTCCGGCGGCTTATTCCTTTGCGTAGGAGGTGAAACTCGTTGCTTTCGGGCGGGACAGCGCTTCACCTTCATGCGTGATGCCTGCGCCCACTTCCACGTTCATGTGAAGGAAGCGCCTATACGGGCACGAATCGGGAGAGAATCACGCCCAGAAGGAAGAGGGCCCCCAGGGCGTAGTGGGCGCGAAACGGGCGAACGGACTCCGTCGGACGCTCCATCATGCGGGCGTCGATCAGGACCACGAGCGCGGCCATCCCGACGACGGCGCCGTAGTACGCGATGGAGAGGTGGGCCAGAACCCCGAAGAGGGCGAAGAGCGCGAGGGCTCCCGCGTGAAAGGCCGGGACGAGCCGGCTCGCGCCGCGGGCGCCCAGGCGCACGGGAAGAGAGTAGGTCCCGGCAGCGCGATCGGCGCTCAGGTCGCCGAGACTATGCACGGTCTCGAACGCCGTTCCCCACAGGAGGAGCGCCCCGCTCGCCGCCAGCGCGGCGACGGGGAGCTGACCCTGGACCGCGACGTACACCGCCGCCGGTGTAATCGCCTCGACCAACCCGAGGACGACCGTCGTGAGCGAGGTGACCCGCTTCGTGTAGCTGTAGCCGATCACGATCGCGAGGGCGACGGGCACGAGAAGGAGGGCGAGGGGATTCAGCAGCGCAGCGGCGACGACCACGATCGCGGCGTTCGCGCCCGCGAAGGCGAGCGCGAAGCGGCTCGACGTACGCCCCGTTACGAGCGCCCGGTCCTGGGTCCGAGGATTGCGGGCGTCGAGGTCGCGGTCGGCCCAGCGATTGAACGCGTGCCCGGCGTTGCGGGCGGCGAGGAACGCGATCACGATGAGCACGAAGGTCCGTGCGCTGGGGAGGCCGCCGGCCGCGACCACGAGGAAGGCGAGGGCGAAGGAGAGGTTCAGTCCGAGGTTCTGGATCTCGAGGAAACGTCCCAGCTCGACGAGCGGGTGGCGTCGCTCGCCGGCGGGAGCGTTCACGGGGACCGCGGACGCAGCAGCGAACGAAGGGACGCGTCGGACGCGACGAGGTCATCGACCTTCTTCACCGTCGTCGCGTCCATCCGGATCTCCTCAGGCCAGGGCCGGGGGAAGCCCTCGTCGGCCCGCTTCTTCGTCGCGTCGATCCCGATCTTCGCGCCCTGGTTCGGCACCGGATTCGAGATCGAGAGCTGGTCGACCGGTCCATGGACCAGCTCGAGGTCGCGTTCGGGGTCGGCCTGCAGACCGACGCGGTAGAGGACCTCCTTCAGGTCGTGGACGTTCACCTCCGCGTCCACGATGACCACGTAGCGGGTGAACATCAGCTGGCCGAGCCCCCAGAGCGCATGCATCACCTTGCGGGGGTGCTGCGGGAAGGCCTTGCGGATCGAGATGACCCCGACGTTGATGAACAGTCCCTCCGTCGGAAGGTTCATGTCGACGATCTCGGGGAGGACGAGGCGGACCACGGGCAGGAAGACGCGCTCGACCGCCTTTCCCAGCACGGCGTCCTCGGTGGGGGGCTTTCCCGTTACGGTGCTGAGGTAGACCGGGTGCTCGCGCCGCGTGACGTGGGTGACATGGAAGACCGGGAACGGCTCGGGTGCGGAGTAGTAGCCGGTGTGGTCGCCGAACGGGCCCTCCACCTTGCGCTCGGAGGGATCCACGTACCCTTCGAGGACGATCTCCGCCTGGGCCGGGACCTCGAGGTCGACGGTGCGTGCCGGGGCGAGCTCGAGAGGTTCGCCACGGAGAAAGCTCGCGAACACAAAGTTCGAGATGCCCTCGGGCACGGGGGCGAGCCCCGAGAAGAGGGTCGCGGGGTCGGCGCCGAGCACGGCCGCGACGGGCATTCGTTCCCCGCGCTCCGACCACTTTCGGTAATTGTTCGCCCCGACGCGGTGGACCTGGACGTGCATCCCGAGCGTGTCGGGGCCATACTGCTGAAGGCGGTAGATGCCGGTGTGGCTCTCCCCGCTCTCCGGGTCCTTGGTGATGACGATCGGGAACGTGATCGTCCTCCCCCCGTCGCCCGGCCAGCAGCGCAGGATCGGTAGATCGTCCAGCTGGACCCGGTCGGTCTCGACCTCCTGGCACGGCGCCTTCGTGACGCGCTTCGGGGCGAGCGAGCGAAGGGTCTGGAGCGCCTCGAGGGTCCCACTGAGGTCCTTCAGCGCCCCCAGGACGCCGGCGGGCGGCTTCAGGCGAACGAGGCGGGAGATCCTCTCCGCCGGTTCGTCCATCGACGCGGCGCCGAGCGCGAGGGCGATGCGGCGCGGAGCGCCGAGGACGTTCATCGCCACGGGCATGGTCGATCCCGGGACGTTCTCGAAGAGGAGCGCGGGACCGTCGGCGGCCACCACCCTTCGGGTGACCTCGCTCACCTCGAGGTCCCGGCTCACCGGCGTGCGGACACGCACGAGATCCCCCTTCGACTCGAGGACGGAAAGGAAGTCGCCGAGCGAGCGGAAGCTCATCGGCGCCGGGGAGCCGAGCGCGCTATTAAAAGGGGGGGCGGACGACCTCCAAGGTTCATATGGGAACCCCGACATCGGGCGCGCGCCATGCTGACCGTGACGCTCGAGTTCCAGACGGAACACCTCGAGCTCCTCGGGGTGATCCCGCCCCGCTTCTTCGAGCGCTACGAGGAGATCGAGCTCCTCGACACCCTGCGGCTGGAGCAGGGCTGGAGGCTCCAGCTCTTGCGAATCCGCCGTCGCGGTCCCCTGCGGACCGCGGCGGAGCTCGACCGCGAGTCACGGAGGATCCGTCGTCTCTACGGCCTCCAGCGCTTCGAGCTCGTCGAGCGCCGGCCCAAGACGCGCGATTACATCGTGCTCGTGCGCCAGCGCAATCCCGAGCAGCTGCGCCGGCTTCTCGCCCTCGCCCAAGGCTCGATCACGCCCACCGCACCCTTCCGCCTCGGACCGGAGCACGTCGTCGCGACGTTCTATGGGGAGGAGCCCGCCCTGCGTCGGGTGCTCGCGCGGCTCGAGCGCGAAGGGCTGCCGTTCCGGGTCGTGCGGACCTCCTCCCGACCCAACGTGCCCGACGCCGGGACCGTCGCGTTGACCGCGCGCCAGCAGCAGGTGGTCGCGCGGGCGTGGGCGCTCGGATACTACGCTGTCCCCCGCCGCATCACGCTCACGCGTCTCGCGCGCGTCACCGGGCAGAGCCCGCCCGCCCTCGGCAAGATGTTGCGACGCGCCGAGGGTCACCTGGTCGTCCGTTACCTCGCGACCAGCCGGGCCGAAGAGCCGGCCCGCGAGGAGCTCGCGGTCGAGACTCCCGGACCCCACGCGCAGGGCGGGCCCTCCGCAAGCTAGAAAGCGAAGGGTGGCTCGTGCCGGGTCGATGGCGTCCCTCGCACGGCGTGTCGTGGTCGAGAGGGTCGACGGTCGGCCCGCGACTCCCCTCCCGCGCCGGGCGACCGAAGGTTCGGCCGGCTATGATCTTCACAGTGCGGAGTCGGTCGAGCTGCGCCATGGCGCCGTCACGCTCGTCCGCACGGGTCTGAGGATGCGCGCTCCGAAGGGCCACTTCCTCGAAGTCCGCCCTCGTAGCGGACTGAGCTCGAAAGGGGTGCTCATGGTGAACGCGCCGGGAACGATCGACCGGGACTATCCGGGGGAGATCATGGTCCCGCTCACGTACCTCTTCCCCGGGACCTACCGTATCGAGGTCGGCGACCGGATCGGCCAGCTTCGCCTCGCGTCGGACGTGGCGGCGGAATATGCGTTGGGTCCGGTCGAGCACACGACGTCCCGACGCGGCGGATTCGGGAGCACCGGGCGCTAGCCGGAGCCTCCTTTAGGGATACTCGTCGAGCCGGCTCTGCACCGGCGGAGGGGCCGGGGGTGGCGGGAGCGGTCCGCGGGCCGCCTCCTCCTGGACCCGTTCGAGCATGGCGTGCATCCGCCGCTCCTTCGCCCGGGCGCTGCGGTCGAGAACTACGTCCCGCGTCCCCTCGGCGACCAGGACGATCACGCGACCGGCACGGGCGCGTCCGGTGCGGCCGCGTCGTTGGATCGTGCGGACCACATCCGGGACCGGTTCGTAGAAGACGACGAGATCGGTCGACGGGATGTCGAGCCCCTCCTCGGCCACGGAGGTGGCGACCAGACAGTTCACGTCCCCCGAGCGGAACCGGTCGAGGAGCGCGATCTGCTCCTTTTGAGTGAGGCCCGCGTCCGGACCGTGGGACGTCTGACCGACGAAACGCGCCGGTCGAACCCGGTCGTCCCCGCGCCGTTCGAGTTCGGTGACGAGGAGCTCCGCCGTCTGGCGATACTGGGCGAAGACGATGACCCGGGAGGAAGGAGCGCGCGCGAGCTCGCCCGTGACGATCTCCACGACCTTGGCGACCTTCGGGTGCTCGAGCGAGAGGGAGCGCAGCGCCTCGACGACCCGCAGGACGTCCGGGTCGTTCAGGAAGCCGCGGCTCGACGGAGTCGGCCGCCCCTTCGGCCCGTCGGCCTGCTTCTGCAGGAAGGAACGGAGCGATCCCACGCCCTGGCTTTCGATGAGCTCGAGCGCGTGGATCGCTTTCATCGCGATGGCGTGCGAGGTCACCGCGGCCCAGAGGCTCGCCCCCCCCGTCTCCCCCCGGCGCCGGGCCGCACTGACCTCGCGGCGCAGACGTTCGCCCAGGAGGAGGAGGTCGCGCCGGTGGACGTCGGGGGCCGGAGCGAGACCCTGGCGATGGAGCGCGTCGCCCTGACGCTGGACGGCGGCGCGAAGAAGGACGGCGAGATGGCGGACTTCGGGAGGAACCTCCACCTCCACCGTCTCCACCCCGATGCCGTGGATGTACGGTTGGACGTCGGCGTCGTTCGCCGTACGATACTCGAATCGTTCGATCCCGAGGTTCGCCCAGACCTCCTTGATCTGCTCGATCCGGGAGCCGGGCGAGGCGGTCATCGCGAGGACGCGGACGTTCAGTCCATCCCGGTTGGCGCGGCCGATGGCGACGTAGGGGTAGTCCCCCACGGCCCGATGGGCCTCGTCGAAGACGATGAGCGACAGCGTGGCGAGGTCGAAGTGTCGGCCCAAGAGGTCGTTCTGGACCACCTGGGGCGTGGCGACGATCACCTGGGGCGGATCGACCAGAAGGGCCCGACGCTCCGGCGCGACGGTTCCGGTGAGAAGGAGGGGAGGTGGGGCGAAGAGCGACTCCTGGACGGTGCGGCCGTGCTGGACGACAAGGGGACGCGTCGGGGCGAGGAAGAGGATGGATCGGGTCGGTTGGCGCAGGAGCGACTCCGCCATCACGCGTAGGGCGATCGCCGTCTTGCCGAGCCCGGTCGGAAGGACGGCGAGCGTGTTGTGGTCGATCGCGGTGGCCGCGATGCGTTCCTGGTAGAGACGGTCCTCGAGGACGCCGGGCTTGACGCGGGGGTGCACGATCGTCCCCGTCCCCCTCGCCTCCCCTCCGCCGGACGGGCCCGAGCTTAATTAGGCTCGGCCCTCGCCGGGCCGTGGACCTCGGGTCCGTCCTCATCGCGGTCCTCCTGATCGGGGGCATTCTCGCCGTCCTCGCGCAGGGCGTGGCCGTCGTGCTCGCCGTTCGCATGCCGCATCTCTCGCCCCCGACGGGCCCCGTGCCATCGCGGGGGCCGAAGGTCAGCGTGATCGTCGCGGCGCGCAACGAGGAGGCGGACCTATCGAAGTGCCTCGACGACCTGGTGGCGCAGGACTACCCCGACCTCGAGATCATCGTCGTCGATGGCGGGTCGACCGACCGCACGCGCGAGGTCGCCCTTGCGCGTGCGCCTCGAGTACGGGTCCTGGAGGAGCCAACGTTGCCGCCGGGCTGGGTCGGGAAGAACTGGGGATGCGACGTCGGCTACCGGGCCGCCTCCGGTGATTTCCTCCTGTTCACCGACGCGGACGTGCGCTACCATCCGGGCGCGGTCCGTGCGACGGTCGCGTGGGCCGAGACCGAGGGCGCCCCGCTCACCACGCTCGCCCCTCGGGTGGAGATGGTGGGCTTCTGGGAGAAGGTCGTCCTGCCGTTCTACGTCCAGATGGTGCTCACCTACTTTCGCACCCCGCGCGTCAATCGGGACGGCTCGTCCGCGGCGATGGCGAACGGACAGTACACTCTCGTGCGGCGCGCGGAATATGAGGCGGTAGGAGGGCATGCGGCCGTCCGGGGCACCATCCTCGAGGACGTGGCGCTCGCACGCAGGTTCCGCGCCGCCGGCCTTCGCATGCGCGTCGCGTGGGCGCCCGACCTCCTCGTGACGCGCATGTACCGCGACCGCCACGAGATGTTCGAAGGACTCGTCAAGAACATCCACGACACGGAGTTCTCCGCGGCGCGCCAGGTCGGGCTGTTCCTGGCGGTCCTCAGCGTCTTCCTGGCACCGCTCGCGCTCCTGCCGATCGGCCTCGCGCTCGGGAGCGTTGCCCTCACGGTCGAGGGAGGGATCGTCGCCTTTGTGATCGTGGCGAAGCACGTCCTCCTCGCGCGCGGCCTCCGGGCCCCGCCGGCCTTCGGCCTCCTCTTCCCGATCGCCGCGGGCTACTACCTCGTCCTCCTGGCCACCTCCCTCTGCCGCGGGCTCCTCGGCCGACCGGTGTCGTGGAAGGGTCGATCCTACCCGATCCGAAGGGAGGGCCGAGCCCCCCCGCGGAACGGTTAAGGAGGCTCCTCTCGTCCCGGACCTCACCCATGTCGGCGAGCGCATCCCCGCACTTCGACCTCTTCATCGGTGGAAAGGAGACGCCCGGCTCGACCGGAGCGACGCGTCCGGTCCTCGACCCGTCGACGAACCGCCCGGCGGCGACGACCGCCGTGGCGTCGCGGGACGACGCCCACCACGCGATGGAGGTCGCCGAGCGCGCCTTCCGGGAATCCGGCTGGGCCGGCGAGGACGGAGCGAAGCGGTCGAAGGTCCTCGGAAGGATCGCCCTGCGGCTCGAGGAGCAGCTCGAGGCGTTCGCCCAGCTCGAGACGCTGCACATGGGAAAGACGCTCAAGGAGTCCCGCGGCGACATCGGCTACGTCGTGCGGACGTTGGAGTACGTGGCCGGACTCGCCGACAAGATTGAGGGCTCGACGATCCCGGTGCCGGGTCCGCGGGTCGACTATACGGTGCGGGAGCCGCTCGGCGTGACCGTCCACATCGCCCCGTGGAACTACCAGCTCCTCC
>JBOGRS010000047.1:0-15831 GCA_050749685.1 Thermoplasmata archaeon | reverse complement strand
GTCAAGCGGTGGGCCGCGTCGGACGAAGGACGCCGACTGCATCTGGCGGCCCCGGACCGCCGGCTCATCGGGGCCGTGACGCCCGCCCTGCTCGCCTCGGGAGGATGGAAGGAGGTCGAGCTGCGGCCCTACGACGTGCGCGCGCCGGTCCCGTTCCTCACGGGGGCCCGTCCGCATCCCTACCTCGCATGGGTGCGCGAGTTCGAGGAGATCCTGATCGGTCTCGGATTCGTCCAGGCCGAGGGTCCGCTCCTCGAGAGCGAGTTCTGGAACGCCGACGTGCTCTTCATGCCCCAAGAACATCCGTCCCGATCGATCCACGACGTTCTCTCCGTGGATCTCGCGAGCTCGAGGGGTCCCCCGGCGGAACTTCTCGCGCGCGTGTCGGCGGTCCACGAGGGGCGCGCCCTTCCGGGCGACGCGCGGCCGATCACCCCCGGCTGGCGGGCTCCCTACGACCCCGGAATCGCCCGACGTCCCGTGCTGCGTTCCCAGACGACGGCGGTCTCGGCGCGGTTCCTCGCCGGTCGCCCGAGCGCGCCGTTCCGAATGTACTGCCTCGACCGCAACTTCCGTCATGATGCCGTGGACGCGACGCACCACGTTGAGTTCGGCCAGTGCGAAGGCGTCCTCGGAGAGGAGGGGGTATCGTTGCGCCATCTCGTCGGAATGTTCCGGGAGCTCGCCGGGGCGATCGGGATCCGGGACCTCCGGATCCGCCCGAGCTACTTCCCGTTCACCGAACCCTCCATCGAGGGCTACGTGAAGCACCCTCGCCTCGGCTGGATCGAGGTCTTTCCGGGGGGCCTCCTGCGTCCGGAAGTCCTGCGTCCCCTGGGGATCGAGGTCCCCGTCGCGGCGTGGGGGATCGGCATCACTCGCCTCGCGATGATCGCCCTCGGTGTGAACGACATCCGCGACCTCTTCCTCGACGATCTGGCCCGACTGCGCGGAGGGCCTCCGTAGATGCCGCAGAGCGAGCTCTCGGGCGCCCGCGTCGCGTCGATCGTCGGTCGAACTCCGGGGGCGGACGAGCTCGAGAGAGCGTTCTTCGCGTCCAAGGCCGAGCGCACCCACGTCGACGGGGACGCGTGGACGATCGAGGTCACGCCCGACCGTCTCGACCTGCTCTCGGAGGGTGGCCTCGGCCTCGCCCTGCAAGGCATCCTCGGACTCGCGCACGGCCGGCCTCCGCTCGTCGCGCCGTCCGCCCCCCGCTCCGTCGCGATCCGTGCGGACGCGTCGGTCGCGCCGTTGCGCGCCGAGATCGGAGCGATCGTCGTCCACGCCCCCCCGACCTCCCCGATGGACGCGGGACTTCTCGCGGAGGCGATACGCTTCCAGGAGATCCTTCACGCGACCGTCGGATACGATCGGCGCCTCGCCAGCCTCGGGATCTATCCCCTCGACCGACTCCGGCCCCCGTTCGCCTACCGCGCGGAACCGATGGCCGACGTGACGTTCCTCCCCCTCGACGGGAACGCACCGGTGACGGCGGACGCGTTCTTCGCATCGCACCCCCTCGCCGTCCGCTACGGGACCCTCGGACGGTCCGGCACGACCTGCCTCACGCTCCGCGATGCCGAGGCGCGGGTGCTGAGCCTCCCCCCCATCCTCAACAGCCGCGACGCGGGCGAGGCGCGCATCGGCGACCGCACCCTCCTCCTCGAATCGACCGGAACCCGTGCCGCCCGGGTCGAGGAGGCCCTCGGGCTACTTCTCCTCGTCTTCGCCGCGCGTGGATGGTCGGCGGAACCGGTGCGCATCGAACGTAGCGGATCGATCGACGAGGGGCGCGCGATTCTCGCCGGTCGCGTCCTTCCCCTCACCGCTGCCCGCCTGGCGACGGTCGGGGGCCACGCGTACTCCGCGCCCGAGATCGAGCGCTGGGTGGGGCGCGCGAGACTGGGAGTGCGTCCGGCCCCGCACGGGTTCCTGGTCGATGTCCCACCCTGGCGCCCCGACCTGCTCACCGAGGTCGACGTGATCGAGGACGTCGTGCTCGCCCGTGGGGTCCGTAGCGACGATGGCCTCGTTCTGCCCTCCGCGACGCGCGGACGCCACCGGGCCGAGAGCCGCTTCCGTTCGAGGGTCCACGACCTCCTGTTGGGGCTCGGGTCGTCCCCGCTCTACACGCCCGTCCTCAGTCCGCGCTGGGCCGTCGAGCGCCTGGGCCGTAGCGCGAGCGTGATCGCGCTCACGAATCCGGTCTCCGAGGAGCTCGCCTTCGTCAGGGACACGCTCGCGATCCCGCTCCTCGGGGTCCTTGCGAGGAACACCCGCCATGGCTACCCGCAGCGGTTCCACGAGGTCGCCGCCGTGGTCGTGCGCGACCCGGGGGCCGAGACCGGCGCGGCGACCCGCTACCACGCCGGGCTCTTCCTCGCCCACGACACCGCCGGGTTCGCGGACGCCGCCGCCCAGGTCGACTACCTCGTGCGGGCGTTCGGGGCCGCGGGGGTGCGCGAGCCCCATGAGATCCCGGGGACGATCCCGGGCCGGGCCGCACGGCTGCGGATCGCGGGCGAGACGGTCGCGGAAATGGGCGAGATCCGGCCGTCGATCCTCGCGTCGCTCGGGGTCCCGGTCCCGGTCGCATGGGCCGAGGTCGACCTCACCGCGCTCTGGCCGCTCATTCGGCCTGAGGAAATGGATTAATAGCCCGCGCCCGTCGGACGCCGATGGCCGCGCGTTCCCGAGAGCGACCCGCCGCGCGCCAGCGTTGGGCGAAGGACGCCCACGCGGCGATCGGTGCCCGCGCCGAGGGGGGGAGGATCCCCCTACTCGTGGGACCCCCCGAAGATCGGTCGACCGAAGCGCTCGGACGCCTCGGCTTTCCCGGCGAGTTCCCGTACACGCGCGGGATCCAGCCCACGATGTACCGAGGTCGCCTGTGGACGTACCGGCAGTACTCCGGTTTCGGGAGCGCCACGGAGACCAACCGGCGTTTCCGCTACCTTCTCGCCGGGGGGCAGACCGGCCTTTCGGTGGCGTTCGACCTCCCGACCCAGATCGGTCTCGACTCCGACCACCCCCGCTCGCTCGGGGAGGTGGGCCGTTGCGGGGTCGCGATCACCTCCCTCGGCGACATGCGCGCGCTCTTCGACCAGATCCCCCTCGACCGCGCGACGGTCTCGATGACGATCAACGCGACGGCGCCGATCCTCACGGCGCTCCTCGTCGGGGTCGCGGAAGAAAACGGCGTCCCCCGGGCGCGTCTCGGCGGAACGGTCCAGAACGACATCCTGAAGGAGTATATCGCCCGCGGGACGTACATCTACCCCCCCGAGCCGTCGATGCGGCTCACGTCGGACCTCATCGAGTTCGCGACACGCGAGATGCCCCAATGGAACTACATCAGCGTCTCGGGCTACCACATGCGCGAGGCGGGGGCGACGGCGGCCCAGGAGGTCGCGTTCACGATCGCCAACGCGATCGCCTACGTCCGCGCCGCGATCGCTCGCGGTCTCGAGCGGGATGCCTTCCTTCCGCGCCTCTCCTTCTTTTTCTCGGCGGACCGCAACTTCCTCGAGGAGGTGGCCAAGTTCCGGGCCGCTCGCCGCTTGTGGGCCTACGTGGCGCGCGATACGCTCGGCGCCAAGAATGCCCGCTCGATGCAGCTACGCTTCCACACCCAGACCGCCGGGTCGTCCCTCACCGCGCAACAGCCCGAGCTCAATGTCGTCCGGACGACGCTCGAGGCGCTCTCGGCGGTCCTCGGGGGCACGCAGTCGCTGCACACGAACGCGCTCGATGAGGCGCTGGGCCTGCCGACGGAGGCATCGGCTCGGCTCGCCTTGCGCACGCAGCAGATCCTCGCCGAGGAATCGGGGGTCCCGTCGACGATCGATCCCCTCGGCGGGGCGTACGAGGTCGAATATCTCACCGAGACGATCGAGCGGGAGGCGCGCGACTATCTCGAGCGGATCGAAGCGATGGGGGGCTCCCTCATCGCGGTGGAGAAGGGCTTTTTCCAGGCGGAGATCGCGCGGGAGGCCTACCGTATCGCCCGCGCCCGCGAGGCGCGGAGCGAGATCGTGGTCGGGGTCAACGATTTCACCGAGGCGAACCCGTCGTTCTCCCTCTTCGAGAAGGGCCGGACGCGCGGCCCTCGCATTCTCAAGGTCACGCGCGCGCACGAGATCGGGCAGACTCGGCGACTCGCCCACTGGCGCCAAACCCGCGACGCGGCACGGTCCGATGCTTCGCTCGGCGAGTTGGGGCGGGCCACCGACGCCGGGGAGAACGTGATGCCGCACGTTCTGGCGGCGGTTCGGGCCGGGGTGACCCTGGGCGAGATCGCCGGACTCTGGCGGGAGCGGTTCGGGGAGTACCGCCCGTCCCGCCAGTTCTAGGAAACGCGAGGAGAACCAACATGGACGTCGACCACCTGGGGATCGCGGTCAAGAAGCTCGCCGACAGCGTGCCCCTCTACGAGACCACCCTTCGCGCGACGGCGTCCCCCGTCGAGGAGGTGGCCGCCCAGAAGGTCCGTGTTCGGTTCCTCGAGGCCGGGACGACCCACCTCGAGCTCCTGGAGCCGACCGACCCCGACTCCACCGTGGGCCGTTTCCTGGCCGCCCGCGGCGAGGGCCTGCACCACGTCGCCTTCCATGTGGCGAGCGTCAACGACGAGCTCGACCGCCTCGCCGCGGACGGTCGTCCAACGATCGACCGCGTCGCGCGGCCCGGGGCCCGGGGGCGGCGGGTCGGGTTCGCCCATCCGTCGGCCCATCAGGGCGTCCTGGTCGAGTTCGTGGAGGGTCCATGACGCGCGTCACCGACCTCCGCCTTCGCCGCATCTACGATAGCCGCGGCCTCGAGACCGTCGAGGCGACGATCGTCGGCGAGGACGGCGCCGTCGGGGTCGCGGGGGCGCCGAGTGGCGCAAGCACCGGTATCCACGAGGTCCGCGCCTTCCCGCCCGGAGGCGTCACGGAGGCGCTCGCCACGTTCGCTCGCCTCCTTCGCCCTCGGCTCACCGGGGCCGACCTCGACGACCAGGCGACGTTCGACGGGCTGCTCCACGCGGTCGATGGGACCGCGAACTTCGCCCACGTCGGGGGCAATACCGCCACGGCGCTCTCGGTCGCCTTCGCGCTCGCGGGCGCGCGGTCCCACGGCGAGACGCTGGCGCGCCGTCTCGCTCGACCGGGGGTACGCCTGACCGAGTTCCCCGCCATCGTCGGGAACTGCATGAACGGGGGACGGCACGCGATCGGGGGGCCCGAGATCCAAGAGTTCATCGCGTTCTCCCCCGCGGCGAACCCGTCGGATTCGGTGGCGACGGCGCTTCAGGTCCACCACCGGATCGGCGAGGCGCTCCGCGCCAAGTTCCCGACTCTCGCCCTCGGACGTGGCGACGAGGGGGGTTGGGTCGCCCCGCTGAGCAGCCTGGAGGCGCTCGAGATCCTTTCCGCCGCCTGCACGCACGTCACCGACGCGACGGGCATTCCCGTCCACCCCGGCCTTGACCTCGCGGCGAGCGAGTTCTACCACGACGGGCAGTACCGCTACCGCGATCGGACGCTGGACGACGAAGGACAGCTCGAGTTCGTCACGACCCTCGTCGAACGGTTCGGCCTGCGCTACGTGGAGGACCCGTTCCAGCAGGAGGATTTCGAGTCGTTCGCCCGCCTCACCTCTTCGATCGGGAGCCGCGCCCTCGTCGTGGGCGACGACCTCTACACCACCGCCCTCGGCCGGGTCAAGCGAGGGGCCGACTGCAAGGCGACGAACGCCGTCCTCATCAAGGTCAACCAGGTGGGCACGTTGACCGACACCCTCGCGACGGTCGACTTCGCACGCGACCACGCCATGGAGAGCGTCACCTCGCACCGTTCGGGGGAGGTCCCCGAGGGGTGGCTCGCCCACCTTGCCCTGGCGAACGGCTCGGCAGGACTGAAGTGCGGGCTCCTGGGCGGGGAGCGGGTGGCAAAGCTAAATGAACTCCTGAGTCTCGGCGCCGCCACCGGAGCCCCATGATGAGCCCTGACGAACCGATGGTCGAGACCGTGGACGCCCAGAGCGAAGGGCAGGACACCCGCCCGGGCGAGCTCCTGATCCCGGAGGATACCTATCTCACGAGCGGGGTCCACATCGGGACCCAGCAGAAGTCGGCGAGCATGCGCCGCTTTGTCTACAAGGTGCGCTTCGACGGCCTGCACGTCCTCGACATCCGCGAGACGGACCGGCGGATCCGCCTCGCCGCGAAGTTCCTCGCCAGCTTTCCGCCGGAGAAGATCCTTGCGGTCTCGCAGCGGCAGTATGGCCAGAAGCCCGTCAAGATCTTCGCGAAGACGGTCGGCGCGGTCTCCTACTCCGAGCGATTCGTGCCCGGGTGCCTCACCAACCCCAACCTGGCCGAGTACTTCGAGCCCAAGGTGCTCGTCGTGACCGACCCCGCCACCGACCAGCAGGCGCTCAGCGAGGCGGTCTCGATCGGCATCCCGGTGATCGGGCTGTGCGATGTCAACAACGAGACGCGGAACGTCGATCTCGTGATTCCCGCGAACAACAAGGGACGGGTCGCCCTGGCGACCGTCTATTGGCTGCTCTCCCGCGAGATCCTCAAATCCCGCGGCGGCGCCGCCGGCGAGGCCCCGTACACCCTCTCGATCGAGGATTTCCAGGCCGCCCTCTAGGTCGAAGGACGCGCCCTCCCCCGCGGGCGCCGGGGCCAGGTCGGCGACCTTTTATCACGTCGGCCCGTCAACAACCCATGGCACGATCGTCGGTGAACCTCCTCGACCTCCTGGTCGGGCACGGGATCTCCGAACGCGGGGCCCGGGTCTACCTGGCCGTCTGCCGTCAGGGTCCGCAGACCGCGAGCGAGCTCGCGCGCTCCACGGGGGTCAATCGGGTCGAGGCGTACCGTTTCATCCGCCAGCTTCAGGACGAAGGGCTCGTCCACGCGGTGGGTCGCCGGCCGATGCGCTTTGCCGCGCTCCCCCCCGACGCGCTCCTCGACCGGTGGATCCACACCGCCTCGGAGAGCCTCGACCACCTGAGGAACCACCGCGACCGCCTCCACGAGGACCTGGAGGCGGTCCTCGCGACACCCGACGATTCCGATCCCCGCAAGTTCGCCGTCCTCGAAGGACGACGCGCGGTCCAACGCTTCCTCATCAAGCGGATGGGCGCCGCCGCCAAGGAGATCCTCATCTCGACCGGAGGGTTCGCCCTCTCCGCCGCCATCGACGCGGGGATCCATCGGGTCCTCGAGGCCGCGTCCAAGCGAGGGGTCAAGGTCCGGGTCGTGACCGACGTGACGACCGGCACCCTCGCCGAGGCGAAGCTGTTCGCGCCGGTCGGCGAGGTCCGACACGCGGTGAGCCCCGTCACGAACCGCGTCATCCTGATCGATCGCATCGGCGCGCTCGTCTACGTCTCCGGTGAGGAGGGTCTCGGTGCTTCGGGCGAGGACCAGGTGGCCATCTGGTCGACGTCGACGTCGTTCATCCACCTCGCCCGAGAATACCACCAGCGGTTGTGGACGCGCGCGATCCACTTCGAGGACCGTCTCGTTCAGATCGAATCCCCGCCGACGGCCGTGCTCCCGATGGTCGCGGGCCGCGAAGACGAGCCGTTCCAGCGCCTGCGGGAGATCGCGCAGCTCGGGATGCGCGCCGTGGGCGTCCCGGCCGTCGACCTCAACCTCTCCGAGCTCATCGAGACGTTGGCTCGCCAGATCGGTCGACGTGTCGCCGGCTCGGTCCGCGGGGCAACCCCCGAAGAGGTTGCGCGTTCCCTCGCCGACTACTACGCCCGCCAAGCCCTGGGTCAACTGCACGTCGTGCGGAACCGGCCGCTCGTTCTCAAAGTGACCGATTGCTTCGCCTGCACGAGCCAGTCGCCGGAGATCGGGCGGGTGATGTGCCCGGTCATCCTTCGGACCGTCCTCGAGGCCCGCCTCGGCAGCGCGTGGGACGTGACCAAGCCGGACCCTCGGCGTCACGCGACCCGGGGCTGCCTGTTCACGGCCACCCCGGCGTAACCAAACCCTTGGAAGGCCTCCGCCGTTCGCGGGGCTCCGCGGGGAGGATGCGCTCTCACGTCGTCCCGTTTCGAGGGCGGGGGGGAACCCCCCCTCGGCCGTGCGGCGCGCGTTCCGAGTCGACGCGAGCCGGCCCGACGGACATAGAGTCCGCCGAGGGTCTACGTAGTTGGTAGGGATTTCGAGGTCCTGCGGTCGGAAGTCGGCGGCTCCACGGCCCTTCGGCTCATCGATGATAGGGCGTAGGCGGATGCGGTCCGGTTCCGCCCCTCCCTGAGGTGGACCTCCGATCCCCTCAGCCTGAGACGGCACTCCGAATTCATGACCATGGATGCGTCGCCAAGTCCGTGCGTAATCGCTCACGTTTCTGATCGTGCGAGTGGGATCACGATGGGAGCCATCTCGAACGGCGGTTCTCCGACGACCAGGGGAGTTCGCGCCTCCTCGGGACGACACGCCGATCCGAGACGGCACGACGCCCGCCTCGGCCCGGTGTGGGCCCTCCCTTCGCGCGTGTTGCGTCCGCGGTGCTCCCCCGTAGCCTCCTCGAACTTTCCCTACGGAGTGTCATTCGCCGACGCTCGAGGTTCTGCGACGCGTTCACGTCCCGGTCCAGGTGAAGACCGCATGACGCGCCGTCGTAGTTCCGATCCCGAAGAGTGAGGGCGGGGGATCTTGAGGCGCCAGCTCCGGACGCGACCGGGGAGGAGGGGGTTTCGTCCGGAGACGAAGGAGAAGGAGAGACGGTCGCGGTGGAAACGGGGAAAGCCGGCGCGTCGCCCTCCCTCGCGACACCGTCGGAAGGCGGCGCGCTCGGCGAAGTCGAGGCGCTGGAGATAGTTTCGGGCGATGTCATAGGGGAGCTGTCCGAGCACCTCGGTGTCGAAGGCGCGTCAGACTCTGAGGCGGGCCTGCTGGTCGAGGTAGGCGACGGAGCGGTGCTCGTTGGGCCGAGCGTCCGAGCGCTCGGCGAGGGCGTGGTTCCACAAGAAGGGGAATTCATCGAGCCAATGCCCGAAGGTGGCGAGATGGGAGCGTAGGGGGTAGGGCGATACTGGAAGGAGCGCATCAGGGTCGGGGGCCTGAGGCGAAGGAGCGATGCACGGAGGGGGGGTCAGCGAGGGGGATGCCCCGAGAAACGATTCGAGGAGGGATGGAGGGAACTACGGAGGAGGGGGGAGTGGGTGTCGTGGAAAGAGGGGAGCACGGGAGGGGGAGTTCCCGACACGGGAGGACCCAGATGTGAGGTCGTGTACCCGTGCTATTCCGTCGCATGGTGTAGCAGATGTTTGAACAATGGTGACAAGTTTGGGACCAAGGTATATATAGCCCCCGTCCGATGGGCTTAAACTGTCTTATGAAGGCTACCGCATCGTCCTCTGCGCGCCCCCATTCGCATTCTTCCCCTTCGCGGCCGACGGCCCGCACTTCCTCCGGAGAAGCTCCGTCGCCGGCTCCGCCGAGCGGAGATGTCTGCCCGGAATGCGGTTCCACGCACCTCACCCGGGACGACATCCGCGGGGAGATCGTCTGCGCCGACTGCGGGCTCGTCGTCGATGCGAGCGCGCTCGTCTCGGACCGTGGCCAGCGTGGGAGCAAGGAGGATACCGGTCGCGAGGCCCGCGGATGGGGTCCGGTCATCTCGCCCCTCATGCCGGACAAGGGGCTCTTCAGCGAGATCGGGGTCCCGACCCGGGACTTCCAGGGCAACAGTCTCTCACGCAACACCTCGCTCAAGTTCTACCATCTGCGCAAGCTCAACCATCGGCTGAGGGCGGCTCGCACCCATCAGCGCAACCTCGTCGTCGCGCTCGGCGAGCTCAATCGCCTTGCCGGTGTCCTTGGGCTCTCGCGGGAGGTCAAGGAGTCGGCCACCTACATCTATCGTCGCGCCCTCGAGCACAAGGCGACGCGCGGGAAGAAGATCGTCGCGCTCGTCGCCGCGAGCGTCTACGCGGCATGCCGCCAGTGTCACGTCCCGAGGACGATGAAGGAGATCATCGCCCACTCGAAGGCGACCAAGATCGAGGTGGGCCGCGCCTACACGCTTCTGGCGCGCGAGCTCAAGCTTGGGCTGAAGCCCGTCGAGCCGAGGGACTACCTCGTCCGGTTCACCCAGGACCTCAATCTCTCGAAGGAGGTCCGCCACAAGGTCCTCGCCCTCCTCGAGCAGGTCGAGCAAGTGTATTCGACGAGTGGAGTCCTCCCGAACGGGATCCTCGCGACGATCATCTATATCGCGTCGAACCTGATGGGCGAGCCGAGGAGCCAGGACCGGATCGCCGCCGTCGCCAACGTGACCCCCGTGACGATCCGCAACCACTACAAGGAGCTCCTCGACCTTCTCGGGCTCCCGAAGAACCTCACGAGCCCCCAGGCGCGCGGGACCCTCCCGGGAGTGGCCCCGCGGCCCGGGGAGAAGCTCGAGGAACAGTCGGTCGCCGCGGGTCACTGAGCGATCGACGTCACGGTGCGTCGGGGCGATGCCTCGTCGTGCCTCGCCCCGGCGCTCCGGATTCCGGGCGCGGGACGACGTCCGACGCTGGGGCGAGGGAATCGTACCTGCCGAAGCATGCGGTTAAGCGTAGCCCCGTCTCACGGTGGCGGGAATGGCGCAACCCTCGCATGATGTGCCGTCGCTCACCGTTGTCACGCTACGTCGCTCGTTCTACGTCGGGCGGATCTATGTCATCAGCGGGGCGGCGTTCCCGGCGCTCTTCGCGATCCTCCTTTTGAGCGTCCCGTCCGGCGCGCAGCTGCTTTCCCTCATCTTCCCCCTCGAACTCCCGGTCTTCGCGGTCATCGGCTCGATGGGCGCCCTTCTCATCTTCACGGCGGACCGGACCAAGGGGGTCCTCGAGTACATGATCGCCTACGGTATTCGGCCGGTTCGCCTCTTCTCGAACGGCCTCATCTCGGCCCTCGGGTTGGGGGGGCTGGTCCTCGGCGTCGCGATCGGTGTCGCCCTGGCCGCGTTGCGGGCCACGGGGGGCTCGATCCCGGTCGGGCTGGTCGAGCTCCTCGTCCTCTACACGATCCCGATGGGTCTCGCCGCCGTCGCGTTCGCCACGATGGTGGGGATGATCTGGTCGTCCATGTCGACGCCGCGCACGGGGATCAACAGCCCCATCGGTCTCGCTCCGATGATCGGCCTCGCCCCGGTGCTGGTGGTCCTCGTGGTCGTGCCGGCCGCGTCCCCCTCACAGGGGCTGGTGCTCGCGGGCAGTTCGGCGGCGGTGCTGACCGCCGCGGTACTGGGGCTCCTCGCCGTCTCCGGTCGCCTCCTCGGAGGCGAGCGTTTCCTTTCGCCGATGTGAGGGGGGTACGGTGTGTCGCTCGACGAACCATCTCCCCCGCGGATCCGGTTCGAACCGTCCCGACCGGGGCCGGCCGTCGTCGAGTGCCGCGGGGTGAGCTCGGGGTATCGCGGCCACCCCGTTCTTTCCGAGATCACCTTCTCGATCCGTGAACCGGCGATCTATGTCGTCCTGGGACCGAACGGCTCGGGCAAGACGACGCTCTTCCGCACGCTCGCCGGGATCCTCACGCCCTCGAAAGGCCGTGTCGAGGTGGACGGGCTCGACATCGGTCGGCAGGAGGCGCGCGACCGCCTCCACTTCCTCTCCCATATCGATGGCGTGCCGGACGGGCTCCGCGTCGAGGAGGCCCTACGCTTCTACGCGACGATCGAGGGCGCGACGGCCCAGGATGTCGATCGCGTCCTCGGCCTCCTCGAACTTCGCGAGCTCCGAGGGAAGTTCTTCTCGGAACTCAGTCAGGGACAGAAGAAGCGCGTGTCGATCGCCCGGATCTTCCTGCGCGAGCGCGGCATCTACCTCCTCGACGAGCCGACGACGAACCTCGACCCCAAGATGGCCACCGAGATCCGTTCGCTCCTCCTCGGCCTCAGCCGCCAGCAGATCGTCCTCTACTCGTCGCACAACCTGTTCGAGGCACGTGAGATCGGGAAGTTCGTCCTCACCCTGAAGGCGGGCAAGCTCGCCTATTTCGGCCGCATCAGCGACCTTCGCGCCTCCCGCTACGTCATCGGCGTGCGAGGCACGAGGGTCGAGGTGGCCCTCCCATCGGCCGCGCGTCAGGGCGACTACTTCCTCCAGGAGCTCTCGGGGCCGGAGGAGGTTCCCGGGCTCATCCGGAAACTCGAGGAGAAGGGGGTGAAGATCCGCGAGCTCCGGGAGATGGAGAATCCCCTCGAGGACCTGTTCCGCTAGGCCGCAGAGGAATGGCGCCGCCGCCCCGCCGGCGAGGACGAGCGCCCCGTCGCCCCCCCCGCGCGCACAAACGGGATATCCTGAGGGGGAGTCCCCATAGCGTGGCCAGCGTTTCCCCCCTGTCGTACTCCTCCGTTCGGGCCTACCTCGAGTGCCCGTTGCGGTGGAAGTTCCTCTACATCGACAAGCTGACCGAGGCCCCGCGGGGCTACTTCTCGTTCGGCCGCACCGTCCACTCCGTGCTCGAGGAGCTCGTGCGACCGCTTGTCGTCCCCTCCGCACGGCGAACGGTCGGGGGCATGCAGCAGACGCTCGACACGTGGGGGAGCGGGAGGCCGGCCGCGCCAGCGGGACGCCTCATGTCCACGGAGGAGATGCTCGCGACCTACGCTCGTCTCTGGGTGAAGGACGGCTACGTTTCGAGCGATGAAGAGGAGCGGTACCGGGCGCTCGGCCAGGACCTCCTGGTCCGCTACCGTGACTCCGTCGCGCGGACCCCGCCGTCCCCGGTCTCGGTCGAGGAGCACCTCGAGGCCACGTGGGACGGCATCCCCATCCACGGATACATTGACCGGATCGACCGGACCCCGGCCGGCGGGCTCGAGATCGTCGATTACAAGACAACGCGCGAGCTCCGCGAGGCGGATGCACGGGAATCCGACCAGCTCTCGATGTACCAGGTCCTGGTGGAGAAGAACTACGCCGAGCCCGTCGAGCGTCTCACCCTCTACCACCTTCGGTCGCTCACCCCGCTGCGCTCGCCCCCCCGCGCGGCCGAGGCGATCTCGGGGCTGTTCGAACGCGTGGGCACGGTGAGCGACGGTATACGGGCCGAGGCGTACGAGCCTTCGCCCGGACGCCAGTGCAGCCGCTGCGAGTTCAAGCCGATGTGCCCCGAGTTCCGCAACGTCCCCGAGCTCGACCGCCGGCGCCTCGCCGCGCTCGTCGATCGCCTGGCCCAGCTGCGGACCGAGGAGTCGCGGATCGATTCGGAGCTGCGTGCGGCCGCGGAATCCCTGCACCGCGAGGCCGAGCGCCTCGGGGTCCACCGCATCCCGGGATCGAGCGGCGTCGCGATCCGGCGACGCGAGGAGGCGTGGCGGTTTCCCGCCGAGGAGGCCGGACCGATCCTGGCGGCGCACGGGTTCGAATCGCCCGGGGCGCTGCTCGACCACGACACGATCCGCCGCCTGGTCCGGGACGCGTCGCTCGACGGATCGATGCGACGCAAGCTCGCCGCGACGGGCGCGCGTCACGTCCGCTGGTTCTGGACCATCGAGGAGCCGAACGGGAAGGGCTGAGCCCGCGGACGGCGCGCCGTCGAAAAGGCTATTTCGATGGCCCGGTAGGCGACTCTATGGGGATTGACCTCTCGCCCCCCGGGCGCTCTGCCCAACTCGCCGAACGCACCCCCACGATCACCACCCTTTGCTCGCATTCGTCGTTGCAGATCTTCCACGGGGCCCGGCTCGAGGGCTTCCCGACGCTGGGCGTGTCCGTCGGCCCGCCGCAGCGGTTCTATGACGCCTTTCCGCTCGCCCGCCCGGACAAGTTCCTCTCCGTCCGCAAGGTTCCCGAGGTTGCGCACGAGACGGGCCGGCTCAACGCCGAGAACGCCGTGCTCGTCCCGCACGGTTCGTTCGTCGAGTACCTCGGCCCGGAGGCGTTCATGGCGCTGGACGTGCCGGTCTTCGGTAACCGCTCCGTGATCGGATGGGAATCGGATCGCGAGAAGGAGCGGGTATGGCTCGAGACCGCCGGGGTACGGATGCCGCGGCGTTACGGCGACCCGAAGGAGGTCGACGGCCCGGTCATCGTCAAGTACTATGGGGCGAAGGGAGGCAAGGGGTTCTACCTCGCGAAGAACCGCGAGGCGCTCAAGGACTTCACCCCGACCGGTCCCCACGTCATCCAGGAGTACGTCCTCGGGACGCGCTACTACGTCCACTTCTTCTACTCGCCCCTCTCCGACCGCGGCTACCGCGTCGGACACGGGTCCCTCGAGCTTCTGGGGATGGACCGACGGGACGAAGCGAACATCGACGAGCTCTACAAGCTGGGGGCCCATGAGGAGTTGCTCCGTGCGGGGATCCGCCCGACCTTCGTCGTGACGGGGAACGTGCCGGTGGTGCTGCGCGAGTCGCTCCTTCCCCAGGTCTTCGATGTCGGGGCGCGTATCGTCGAACGTTCGATCGAGCTCTTCGGCGGGATGGTGGGCCCGTTTTGCGTGGAGGGGATCATGACCGAGGAGCTCGAGTTCAAGGTCTTCGAGATCTCGACCCGCATCGTCGCCGGGACGAACCTCTTCATCAACGGCTCGAGCTACTCCGACCTTCTCGCTCCCGGCCTTTCGATGGGCCGGCGGATCGCCCAGGAGATCCGGGCCGCGCGCGAAACCGACCGGCTCTCCGAGGTCATCAGCTGACGCGCCGCGCCGGTCGGGGTTAAGTCCCCTCGAGGGGGTGGGGCACGATCCATGTCGGATGCCGTCCGCGCCGAGGGCCTCGGCAAGACGTACGCGCGCGAAGGCGCCCGCGCCCGTGCCCTTTCCGACGTCGACCTGACGATCCCGACCGGGAGGATCTTCGGGCTGATCGGCCGCAACGGTGCGGGCAAGACGACGTTCGTGCGCATCGCGGCGACGCAGCTCATGCCGACGGACGGCCGCTTGACGGTCCTGGGCCACGACGTCGTCCGCGAGGCGGGCGAGATCCGACTGCGCATCGCCGCCGTCCCTCAGGAATCCCGTCCGCTCTACTTCGTCACCGTCGACCAGCTGATCTATCTCTACCTCAAGGTCCGCGGGATGGACGCGGCCGAGTCGCGGAGACGCACCGACGCGGTCCTCGACGAACTCGGCCTAAAGCCGGTGCGCCACCGCCTCGTGAGCCGACTTTCCGGGGGCATGCGCCGCCGGGCGATGGTCGCGATGATCCTCGCGTCGGACGCCGAGCTCCTCTATCTCGACGAGCCGACGACCGGGCTCGACCCGATCGCCCGGCGGGAGGTCTGGGCCGTCATCCAGCGCGCCCGACGCGAGAAGCGCACGGTCCTCCTCACGACGCACTACCTCGACGAGGCCGAGGCGTTGAGCGATCGCATCGCCCTTCTCGAGGCCGGCAAGGTCCTCCTGGAAGGCACGCCGGCCGACTTGAGGGCCCGCGTGCGCCACCCCTACCGCGTGAGCGTCGACGGAGGATTCACCGCCGACGCGCTCGAGCCGTTCGGGGTGGTGACGGCGATCCAGGGGGGCCACCTCGTCTTCGCAACGGAGGCCTCCGCACGTGAGCTCGCGATGACGGCCCTCAGCCGCGGCGCGCGGGTTGCGATGGGACCGGTCACGCTCGAGGACGTCTTCCTTCAGGTGGTCGGCCGGTCGATCGAGGCCGACGCTCCCGCCGAGGAGGCCGCGTGACGAATCGGAACCGGTTGCGGTCGATCATGAACATCGCCTACCTCAACGGGATCATCCCGATCCGCACCCAGCCGCTCTACCTCATCAATCTCATCGCGCAGCCGATGGCCTTCCTCTTCACGCTGACCATCGCGTCGCGCGGCGCGTACTTCCAGTACGGGATCGGGGGAGGCCTCGTGCTCACCATC
>JBOGRS010000046.1:0-15915 GCA_050749685.1 Thermoplasmata archaeon | reverse complement strand
CGGGTGGGCATGAAGAACCGCCCGATCGGAATGAAGATGGCGTCGATGTCCGGGAAGTCGTCGGCGGGCTCACGGTTCGACCGGGCGAGCGCGAAGGACCAAAGCCCCGGGCTGGGCCACTTCGAGTAGGGGCAAGCCACCTTCGACGGCGGAGCCGCGCGTTGGGTCCGATTCCCCGTGTGCTCACGCCGTCGAAGGGCGTTTTCGGTCGTCGTACCGGAGCCGCCGTCCCCGTCGCAGGCCGGGCACGAGCGTGGGTTCGAACGGCGCCACCGGCCGTAGTCCGGTTGCCGGTTCGAATCCGGTGGCACATTCTCGGGCCGGGGGCAAGGCAGAGGTTTAAAGCCCTGAATGAGACCACCCCCACCGCGGGTTGTTGCGTGCACCTGACCGATCATACCCCAACTTCCGGCGGACCGGTTCCCCGGGAATCGACAGGAGTGGAAAGACAGTGACGAAGCAAGCAGGACCGTCCATGCGGAACTTCGCCCCGCGCGCGAGCGCCCGGTCGTCGCGATGGGGTGCCACCCTCGGGGCGTTCGCGGTCGTGGTCCTGCTCACGCTCATGGTGCCTTCCGGACGAGGGGTGGGAGCGACGAGCGCCAATGACTCCGCCTCCTCGGCCGCTCCGACCTCCCCCCTCACGATCCCCGCGACGGATGCCGCGGCCTCGGCGACCGTCCCCGTCTCGACCGGTTCGGCCCCCGCGTCGTCGACGGGGCCTTCCGTGGGATCGACCTTCAATCCTCCGTGTTACAAGGTCGATACGAGCCGGAACAATTCGGTCTGCGTGTCCATCAAGGACCGGGGGGAGACGCAGATCGTCCCGGTGCAAGGAGGGACCGTCTGTCCGTCGCAGCCGAATTCGACCGAAAGTATCCCCCTCATCGTGAAATCCCACGTTCCCCTCAACTGGACCGGCAACCCCCCGCCGCCGAAGTACGGCCCGAACGTTCCCGTGGCCGTGAACGTTACGGCCGTGCTGTGGAACGGTGACCCGTACTATTCTCAGTGGGACGGGTCGGTCTGGCATGCCGCATCCTCGTCATGGTGGACCCTCATCGGACAGGAGAACAATCTCACGTACCCGTGGTGGTACGAGGTCAACCTCTCCGCCCGCTCTTCGAGCGGTGCCCAGAATTTCTTCCCCGGGATGACCATCACCTGGTGGATCTACACGTCGATGAACGAGAGCGGCCGGCTCGTCCACCACGAGGGACCGAAGTTCCAGTGCACCTACTCGGGGGCGTGGCCGTACTCGCCGTACCACGGGACGCCCCAGTACGCGGGGGCGAGCGCGATCTACGAGGACACGAACCTCACCGTTCAGCCTCGCTCGCCGAACTGGAACGACACCGTCAAGCTCGTGCTGAACACGACGCAGGCGGACGTCGTCCAGAACGCGACGATCGGTCGAGCCTACGTCGACCTCAACGAGACGCTCCGCGGAACGCCGATCCTCAACGGGACGATCCAGTTCCCGGTGCAGATCAGCTCGAACGCGTTCGGTCAGGTCACGACCACGGCGCTCCTTCCCGCGAGCTACCAGCAGGTCGAGAACGCGACGGTGACCTACCAGATCTACGTGTTCGATGTCTACGGCGACCAGCTCGAAGGTCCTCTTCTCAACTACGTCGTGGGGGGGAACGGCTCCTTCGCCTCGGGGGTGTTCGTCGACGACCTCGAGATCGATACGAGCCCCAACCTGATCGCGAGCGTGGCCGGCGGAGCTCCTCTCCTCAATCCGGGTCAGCCGGTCAACGTGACCCTCGTGAGCCGCAATCCGGGCACGGCGATCAACTTCGCCGAGATCGCGTACACGCTCGGTTATCCTCAGCTCAACGAACGGATCTCGGCGGTCGCCCCGCTGGTCCGGGAGAGCTCCACGCTCTTCACCGGTCGCCTCCCCGGCTTCCCGATCGCCACCGACGTGAACTTCTCCGTGCTGGCCTGGGATTTCCAGCAGCGGCTCGAGGTCTCCCCTCAGCTCTCCTACGCCGTCCCCACGTTCGATGCGTGGGTCCCGTTGCTCCCCGCCAATGAGACCTTCTTCTACGTGTACGTCTACGACAATGGCACCGGCCAGTGGGTGACGAACGCGAAGGTCCAGATCGAGGGTCCGCACCACTACTACAACATCGTGACGAACACGACGCTCGGCGTCGCCTATCCCAACCTTACCCGGTTCCAGTACCTCCCCCTCCTGCTGCCCGCCAATGCCACCTACGTAGTGACGGTGGACGATCCCATGTTCATGCCGCCTCCCTCGCATATTTCCGTTCCCGTCAACGTGTCCGTGCTCGCCCTCCACACGATGACGACGCGACAGACGCTCGCGATCAGCTCGACGTACATCGTGGTCCAGGAGGGCGACGCGATCCTGTTCTACCTCAACGCCTCGGCCCCGCCGCCCGTGATCTCCCCCTCGACCGGTGCGACGTTCCCGCTCGCCGGCGCGATCGGCCTCATCGCCGCGGTCCCGGCAGCCTTCGTACTGTACCTGTGGTGGTCCCAGATCCGCGAGCGTCGCCGAGCCGAGGAGAAGAGGGTGACCCTATGACGGGAGGATCGTCGCGGTGGCTCGCCATCGCCATCGTAGGGCTGTTCGCCGTTTCGGCGGTCGCCGTGGTCCTTCTTTCATCACCGAATTCCGCGGTGGGGCTGTCCGCTCCCCGGGCGGTTCCGTGGGTTCCCCCTTCCTCGGGGGAAGGTCCCGCTCTCCTCGACCCGCACGCCGGCCTCTCGGCCGCGGTCACCCCCTCGGGGGCTCCGCAATGCCCTACCCCCAACAACCCGCCCGTTTGGGGAGGTCTGAACGGACAAGATTCCAACTTCTTTGACGACGTCCAGGTCTCGTTCTCGATCCCGAGCTCGCCCGGGCTCTCGCGTAATTTCCAGGAGTTGCCCTGCAGTAACTCCCTGCCCACGTACACGAACGGATTCTGGATCAACATCTCGACCAACGTCCAGATCGTCCTTGCCTACCTCGACATCTGGGGTTACCAGTGGCCGAGTCCCGCCAACCCCCAGCCGGCGATCTCCGGCTTCCCCGCCCAGAACATCACCCCGACCCTGATGGTCGTCAACGGGCCGCTCGATCATACGGCCTCCTTCTTCTTCAACGACTATCGGTTCTTCTGGCCCGGCTCCCAGGTCTACTTCAACGTCACGGTGATCGCGAACGCCTCCCCGGCGAAGGTCTACTCCGGTCACACGCACGGCGTGCCCGTCTACTTCCCCGGTGGCGTCAACAATGCGACCTGGGGATTCGGCGTGGTGAGCCCCTGGGCCGGAGCGGATGTCTTCAATCCGTCCACGAACCTCTCGAAGTACATCCACATCACGACGATCCCGTCGGTCCTCTCGAACCCCGCCTTCGCCCCCAATCCCCACCAGAAGCTCCAGATCATCCTCGATTCGTACAATCTCACGGGGGGACCGGCGGGTCCCATCCCGATGGCCCAGGCGCAGCTGACCCTGACGGGCAACGAGACGGGGGTCTACAACGTCTCGTTCGGTCCGGCCAACCATACGGAGATGGAACTCACGAACCTGATCGGCCCGTATCCCGGTACGAACGTCTCCTTCACGATCTCCGCGTGGCTACCGTGGCAGACCGGCGCGGTCGATCGGATCTACAGCCCGGCCCTCCACTTCACCTGGACTACGAACGGAGGGTGGTGGTACCCCAATCTCCCGCTCGAGCAGAACATCGAGTTGTCGACCTCGCCGAACGTGAGCGCGGCCAACCCGCCGGCGGTCCTGGCCACGGGAACGATCGTGAACGTCTCGGTCCACGAGCCGATTCAGAACGTGACCATCGGGTCGGCCGAGGTCCACTTCCATTACTCGGACGCTTCGGGATCGAGCGACGGGGTGCTACCGATGGCCGCGATCACCCAGAACACGTCGTACGCGCTCATCCCCGGCCTCCCCGACTCGGGCCATACGACCTTCTACGTCGTCGCGAAGGACATCTACGGGACACCACTCGGGACCGGGAACTTCTCCTACTCCGAGACGGGGCCGCTCGTTTCGAACTCCACCGCAGCTACCGGGATGTTCTTCTTCGAGGCCGTCGACCTTGCGACCGGCCGACTGGTTCCCTTCCTCGACTACACGATCGCGAACGGGTCGTGGTCCCAGTCGGGCCGGGCGACGCCGATGGGCTTCGGTTTCCCTCAGCCCCTTGCCGGCCCCGGCTATCTTTCGGTCGCCTATGGGACGTACACCATCACCGTCCACGCGTTCGGGGAGACCGAGACGGCCACGCTCGTGCTGACGGCGACCCAACCCCTCACCCCGCTCGTCTTCTACGTGACGAGCGGACCGATACCGTCGAATACATGGGTGCCTCCGAACACCGTGCCGATCGCCGGGTTCGTGGGACTTGTCGGATCGGGCGCCGCCGCGTGGCCCCTCTATTCTTGGTTCGCGGAGCGACGACGGAAGGCCGACGCCGAGCAGAAGCGGATTTCGCTGTAAACGACGGAAAGGAAGAATCCATGGGAACACCGAGCACGAAGACTGAGCCCGCGATGAACACTCCGGCGGCCGCACCGCCCGCCGCCCCGGCACCGGCGCCGGCCCCTCGGCCGGCCGGAACTCCGGCCCCTGCCGCCCCCCGCCCCGCGGCGACCCGTCCCCCCACCGCCGCCGCCCGGCCGGTCGTGGGCAAGCCCGCCCCGAGAACGGCCGGGTCGAGCTCGACGGCGATCAAGCCGGCGACCCGAACCTCGACCCCGGCGAGGCGGCCTCCTCCCAAGGGTCCCCCTCGCGCTCCGGCGAAGGCTCCCCCGCGTCGCGCGGGCCGCCGGACCATGTGGGCGCTCCTGGTCATCGGCCTGGTCCTCGCGGTCGTCGGGCTCTCCCTGCTCGTAGGATTCTACCCACTCGTCGTCAACGCCCAGACCGCGAACTCCTTCCTCGTGACCTCGCACGCGACGCGTGCGAGCGATCCGGCGGTCAATATTGTGTCCATCTCGGGCGGCCTGAACGCGGGACAGACCGTCGTCATCAAGGACCAGGTGCAGAGCACCATCTACAACACCACCTCGGATACCACCGTCCTCAATTTCGCGTCGATCGCGAGCCTCCCGTCCAGCCAGAAAGCGACGCAATCGTCCCTCGCGCAGGCGCTCTTCGCCACGATCCACGGGAAGATCTCGTGGATCGGCTCCGGGACCTGGATCGTCATGACCTTCACGGTCGTGCGCGCCCAGCTCCCGGGTGGCCCGTTTGAGGGTCAGAGCTACCTTACGCTCGACGCCGCCGCGGACGCCACCCACAACGCGATCGCAAACGGTCTCGGGGGCGCCCAGGCGGTGGCGATCGGCCAACAGTTCCTCCAGCCCTATCCCGCGCCGCTCTACGACTACCTCTTTGCCTTCCTGATCGCGGTCGGCATCGGCCTCATCGTCGCGGCGCTCTTCTTCGCCGCTCGGATCCAGCATTGGATGCTGCGCCAGACGAAGGACCCGAAGCACCTCACGGTCTTCCTCATGGGCCTAGTCGCGCTGTTCGGATCGTTCTTCCTCCCGTTCTATCCCTGGCCGTACGCTCTACTCATCGCCGGCGCGGTCATGTTGCTGGCGTGGAAATACCCGCACCTGAGCCTGCTCGCGCTCGTTCTCTTCGTGGCGCCTGAGGTGGCCTACCAGTCCGGTGCGATGGGATTCGTCTTCCTGTTCGCGTCGATCCCCCTCCTGTTCGCCGCCCTCGTCGACTGGCGCGTCGGGGTCGGGGCGTTCATGACGCTCTTCCTCGCGCCGGTCGGGCTCTCGTTCGCGATCCCGGTGTTCATGGCGATGATCTTCTCGCTGTACGTCGGGCTCGCCGTCGCGGTGGCCGGCGGCCTCATGATCTCGCTCTTCGTGACACTGTCGAACCTTCCGGTGCTGGGATTCCTCGTGGGACCGGGCGGGAACGGCTCGCCGAGCCTCATCGCAGGGCACGCCGCAGCGCTCAATCCGACGCTCCCGATCCCCTACTTCAGCCTCAACAACATCGGGAGCGCCTACACGAGCATGCTCAACCCCGACCTCACGACCCTCGGGAGCGGGACCGCGGGGATCGGTGCGATCGCCATCCCCCTCGTACAGATCGGGGCGTGGTGCTTTGCCGCGTGGCTCGTCACCTGGGCCCTCAAGGAGCGCGAGCACCAGGACACGGACACCCTGCTCAAGTACTCCGTCATCTCGGGCGGGGTCCTCGCCGGCGTGACCTTCCTCGGGTTCGCGTCGTTCGGCTACCTCAACTACGGGAACGCGGTGGTCCTGCTCTTCATCCCCGGAATGATGACGGCCGCGGCGGGCTCGCTCATCATCCGGGACGTCTTCGAGGCGTACTTCACGTCGCGCCTCGGGGCCGCGAGCGTCGGAACGCGCGTCGCCGAGATGAAGGGGCTCACCAAGGTCACGTTCGAGATGGTCGGGGGCCTCCACGATGTCAAGGCCGACATCAAGGAGTCGATGATCATCCCGCTGATGCGTAAGGACGTCACGACCCGCTTCAAGCTCGAGCCCCCGAAGGGGATCCTCCTGTTCGGCCCCCCCGGCTGCGGAAAGACGATGCTCATGAAGGCGCTCGCCAGCGAGCTCGGGGTCGAGATGATCTCGATCAAGTGCTCCGACCTCATGAGCAAGTGGTACGGAGAGTCGGAGAACAAGGTCGCCGACCTCCTACGGACGGCGCGCGAGCGCGCCCCGTGCATCCTCTTCATGGACGAGATCGACTCGGTGGCGAAGCGCCGTGACATGTACACGGCCGACGATGTCACGCCCCGCCTGCTGTCCATCCTCCTTTCGGAGATGGACGGCATCGACAAGTCCGCCGGGGTCATCGTCATCGGCTCGACCAACAAGCCCGACCTCATCGATCCGGCGCTGATGCGACCGGGCCGTCTCGACAAGATCATCTACGTGCCCCCGCCGGACTTCAACGAGCGCATGGAGATCATCCATGTCCACCTTGTGGGCCGGCCGGTCACCTCGGACATCGATCTCGCCGAGATCGCGAAGAAGACCGAGCGGTTCAGCGGGGCCGACCTCGCGAACCTTGTCCGCGAGGCGGCGACGATCGCCGTCCGGCGCGAGATGATGACCGGGGTGCGCACGCCGATCTCGATGGACGACTTCCGTCAGGTGATGCCGCGCATCAAGCCGTCGATCTCGCTGCGGATGATCTCCGACTACGAGACGATGAAGCTCGACTACGAGCGCAAGATGCACAGCGTCCAGCGCACGGAGCGCAAGGTCGTCGTCCACTGGGACGATGTCGGTGGCCTCGTCGACATCAAGCAGGCCATTCGGGAGTATGTGGAGCTCCCCCTCACGCGGCCCGAGCTCATGGAAAGCTACAAGATCAAGACGGGTCGCGGGATCCTCCTGTTCGGACCGCCGGGGTGCGGCAAGACGCACGTCATGCGGGCGGCCGCCAACGAGCTCAACGTGCCGATGCAGATCGTCAACGGTCCCGAGCTCGTGAGCGCCCTCGCCGGGCAGTCGGAGGCCGCGGTACGGGACGTCCTCTACCGCGCCCGTGAGAACGCGCCGTCGATCGTCTTCTTCGACGAGATCGACGCGCTCGCGAGCAAGGACTCGATGCGCACGCCGGAGGTCTCGCGCGCGGTGAGCCAGTTCCTCACGGAGATGGACGGCCTGCGGCCCAAGGACAAGGTCATCATCATCGCGACGACGAACCGACCCCAGACCCTCGATCCTGCCCTGCTTCGGCCCGGGCGGTTCGACAAGATCTTCTACGTGCCGCCTCCCGACGAGTCGGCGCGCCAGGACATCTTCCGCATCCACATGAAGGGCGTGCCGACGGAGGGCGCCGTCGACTTCGGTGACCTCGCGCGGCGCTCCGACGGGTTCTCCGGCGCCGACATCGCCTCGGTCGTCGACGAGGCGAAGCTCATCGCCCTGCGCGAACAGCTCGTCAACGAGACGGTCGAGACATCGGGGCGGACGGGCGCGATGGGGCTCTTCGGCACGGGCGCGAGCTCGGTGCCCAGCCCCGCCGCGCAGGTCGAGCCCGCGGGCCGTGTGGTCGGAGTCCGCATGGCGAACCTCCTCGAGGCCGTGAGCAAGGCGAAGTCGAGCATCACGCCCGAGACCCTCGCGTGGGCCCAGGAGTTCATCCGCTCGTACGGTACGCGCGGATAGCGAGGCGAAGGAGCAACCAACCGAATGCGCGCGGCCGGTCGTCCTGTCCCATCGGGCCGGACGGCCGCCGCGGCGCAACTTTCTCCACCGAAGATTCATAAGGAGCGGGGGCGAGCACGATGGCCGGTCCGGCGGATGGGCGGGAACCGTGGGATTCGACGGTGTGGTTCGGCCTTGCGGTCGTCGGGGCGTTCGTCTTCGTCGTGGGGATCTGGATCCCGGCCTTCGCCTTCATCGCCGCGGGTCCACGCCTCTACGCCCAGATGGGGCTGGCTGCGCTCGGTGGGGCGCTGTTCATCGTGGGCCTCAGCTACGGGTTCGATGCGCGGGCGCGCGAGAGTACCGGCACCCAACGGCACCGCTTGTCGGGTACCCCCAAGGCCTCCGTTCGCGGGGCCCCGAGCTTCGAAGTGTACGACCCCCGCGTTCTCCCGCCTCCCCGAGCGGAGGGGCCGGAGGACCCGAAGGGCCCTACACGCCCTCCGCCATGACCCGATGGACTGAAGGGAGGAGCATGCACGATCGTCGAGCTCTCGGCGCGGTCGCGACCGGGATTTTCCTGGTCGCCATCGCGACCCTGATGGTCTCCCCGGCCCCGTCCCTCGCCGGGGCATCGGCGACCCCGGCCCTTCCCCCGAGCGCCGGGCCCGCCACCTCGACCGTGGGGGCGTCGCCCGCCATCGGCCCCCAGGTCCCGCAACCGCTGCTCACCTGCCCGACACCCCCGAACCCGTACCCGATCTACGGGGTCGGCGGCTGGATCACGCCGCTCCAAACCCAGCAATCGCCGTGCCCGTGGGTCGACCAGGACTCGGCCCATGTCTCGTTCTTCTCCAACTCACCGGCCTCCGCCGAAAACGTACGGATCCCGATCCACCTCCCCTCCCAAGGTTCGGGCGGGCAGGAGAATGCCTACACGGACTTCTACCTCGGAGAACCGGTGCGCGGCGACACCGAGTCCGTCGACGGACAGAGCTACGCCCAGGTGATGTTCGTCGCGAACACCTCCACCTCCCTCCACTACGACCTCTTTGCACACGTCTGGTCGATCGTCAACTCCAGCACGCCGACGACGTGGGGGGGCGGATGCCCGGGCGCGAGCGTCAACTTCACGTGGAACAACAGTTTCTTCTGCGAGGTCGACGACGTCGGTGGAGGCTTTGGTCGTAACATCGGAAACATCTCGGCGGGAACGTGGGTCAATGTCACTTTCGACGGCACCCACGGCGGGAGCCGTGGGCTCAACGTCTGGCTCAACGATTCCACCGGCAACCTGGCGGCCTACGTGTACAACAGCTCGAACGACAACGCCGGCACGACCGGCCTCACCGGGAACTGGAACTTCACCCCCGCCTTCGGCTCGTCGTGCGCCCTCACCTGCATCCTCAACTGGTCGATGCCGTTCGGCCTCGGCTTCGGGGTCGACACCTGCCCGCAATTCCCCCAGACCTACGCGTTCTGCGACTCGTTCAATCAGGACATCTGGACCACGATCCCGCCGATCGAGATCGGGGCCCCGGCCTTCTTTGCCAACGGGTCGTACTCCGGGGATTACCGGTTCATCGGGATCTCGTCGGGCTCGGGGGCCTGCAATCAGGTGGCGGCCCAAGGCACGGTGGCGGTCTGCCCGAACTTCAACGTCTACGGAGGCTCCGGGTTCTACCCGCTCGTCACGTTCAACGGATCCTTGCTCAACTTCGGGACCACCTACCCGTGGACGACCGAGGCCTTCGGGGGGGTCAACATCGAGTACTCCTCGTCGGGGGCAATCGCGCTCCAGACGCCGTTCTTCGCCGATCAGATGCACAACAGCAGCCGCGGAGGGTTCGTGGCCCCCGCCACGGCGGTTCACGTCCAGGTACGCCTTCAGGACCTCGGCAACGTCTCGTCGGCGAACCTCACCTACCAGGTCGGGAGCGCGACGCCGGCGACGGTGGCGATGTCCCTCGTTTCGGGGACGCTTTCGAACGGGCGATGGAACGCGACGATCCCGAGCGGGTCGAACGGCTACATCAACTACACGGTGTCGGCCACCAACCGCGCGGGCGCCACCGTTCGGACGGTGAACGCGCTCGTGATCCGCGGGCCGCTCCCGCAGTTCGCCCTCACCTTCTTTTCCAGCCCGGGGACGTGCGGCGGGGTCGTCTTCAACGGGACGTTCAAGGTGAACTTCACGAGCGTCACGACGCTTCCGGGAACGTATACGCTCGGGGACATCGCCTGCTACCCCTACGTCTTCGGTTCGTGGAACCTCACGTCGGGTCTCAGCGTGGCGTCGCTCACCCAGGCGCAGACGAACCTCACGGTGAGTGCGAGCGGCTCGATCGAGCAGGAGCTCACCTACGTGCGTCCGAACGACACGATCTCGATCGAGACCAATCCCTCCTCCTGCGGGTCGTTCACGCTCAACGGGACGCCGGTCTCGAACGGTAGCTTCCTCATCCTCCCGGACGCGCTCGCGTACACTCTCGCCTCGCCGACGGGATGCTCGTCGGACGGGTCGTTCTCCGGCTGGACGTTCTCGGGGAACTTCACGATCCTCGGGTCGCGGTTCACCCCCCACGGCAACGGAACGCTCGTGGCGAACTTCGTGCCGAGCGGCTCGGCCGACTCGCTCATCTTCTACACCTCGCCCACGAACTGCGGGGGCGTCCTCTTCCGTGGCGCGGGCTACACCAACGGGGAGAGCCTCAATGTCCTTCCCGGGAGCTATGCGCTCGGCGACGCCCCGTGCGCGCACTTCGGCTTCCGCAACTTCTCGAGCTCGACCGGGATCACGACGACGGCCACGACGATCGACGTGAACGCGGGCGGATGGGTCCGGGTCACGGATTACTCGCTCACCGAGATCCACATCGCCATGAACCCGGCCGGATGCGGCTACATCTCGGTCGACGGGACGAACTACCGCCAGGGCCAAACGGTCGTGGTCGCGAACAACTCGACCCACTCGGTCGGGAACATCGCCTGCACCGGCTACTCCCTCTTCGGGTTCAACACCTCCGGCGGCCTCCGATTGTTCGGGAATGTCCTGGTCGCGAACGGCTCGGGAACCCTTCTTGCCGTCTACCAGCGGGGCCTCGCGAAGTCGTTCGTGGGGTTCGTCACCGACCCCGCGAACTGCGGCACCATCAACTTCGGCGGGCTCACGTTCCGCAACTCGAACTACACCTTCGTGACCCCGGGCTCCGTCGTCGCCCTCTCCGCCGTACCGTGCACGAACTACGGGTTCGTCGGTTGGGCGACCAGCGGGGGTATCGCGATCGTCGGCAACACGGCGTACCTCAACGGCACGGGGGGGTCGATCACGGCCAACTTCCACGCCCTGGTCGCGATCTACATCTACACCCTCCCCTCCGGGTGCGGGTCGGTCGAGCTCAACGGCGTGACCTACATGAACAACGGGACCGCGGTGCTTCCCGAGGACGCAGCGTACTCGCTCCGGGCGACGCCCTGCGCCCACTACACCCTCGCGCAATGGCAGAACACCACGAGCGCCCTCATCTCGGGCAATTTGGTCTTCTTCACCGGACCGGCGATCCTTACCGCGAGCTTCGCGAAGTCGAGCTACTCCGTCGCGATCACGACCGACCCGTCGAACTGCGGGGCGGTGAAGATCGGCAACCTCCAGCTTTCCAACGGCACAACGGTGGGTCTCATCTTCGGGACCTATTCGATCGTCCCCGTATTGTGCGTCGGGGACCACCTCGACCACTGGACGATCGACGGCAACCTCACGATCACGGGCACCCAGCTCCTGGTCAACGGGAGCGGCTCCATCCAGGGCGTCTACCGTCCCGTGCCCCCGACCGTCACGCTCACCCTCCCGGTGAGCTCGTACGCGGGGGAGACCGTAGGCGTCCTCGCGACGGTAGCGGTCCCGGTGCCCCCGTTCAACTATACGTATGACTGGACGTTTGGGGATGGTACGACCGCCGAAACCCCGGCCAACGCGACCTCGCACGTCTACTCGTCCTCGGGGACGTATACGGTGAGCGTCAAGGTGATCGACCCCTACCACCGCGTCGCCCAAGAGAACGCCACGATCTCGATCGTCCCATCGAGCGGGCTCACCTCCACGGGCATCCCGATCTGGTCGCTCTATGTCGCCAGCGCGTTCTTCAGCGTCCTCATCGGCGTCCTCCTGATCGGCTGGGCGCTGCGCCGCCGTGCACCTCCGAGCGAGCCCGACACCGCCTCGGGCCTGATGGGCGGCCCCAGCCCTCCCTCCCTCGAAGGAGCGCCGTCCGATGCCCTTCCTCCCCTTGAGACTCCACCACCAACCGGACCGGAACCATGAAATACGAACGACCCTCGAGGAGCGTAGACACCATGACCGTGAAATCGTCGACCATCGCACGCCTCTTCGTTGGCCCGCGCCGTCGCGCTGCCCCCCTCCTTCTGGTCACCCTCTTCGTCCTTTCGAGCTTCGCCATCGCTCCGGCCGGGGCGTCCTCGGTCTCGGCAGCGACCCCCACCGCCCACGTCGCGAGCGCCGGCACCCACGATGGCCTCGCGCCGGCCATGTCCCACCTCCTCGAGCAGGAGCTTCACCTCCCGCCGGTCGGGGCGAGCGGGCTCCTTTCCCCCTCCCCGTCCCTCACGACGTTCGCGCTCTCCGGCACGTCCTCGAGCCCGACCTCGCCCCGTACCGCCAGCTCCCCCGAGACATCGACCAGCTCCAATTTCGACCTCACCGGTTCGTCCTGCAGCCACGGTAGCCAGTCCGCACAGGTCGCAGGCTCGGCCTCGACCCTCGAGTCCGTCACGACTTCATGGTACTCGATCTTCAACGGAACCGGCGGCACCACGTGCAGCGTCGCCTCCCCTTCCGCCTTCTGGTGGAAGTACGGCGAGACGACCGCGCTGCGGTCGACCGATTCCGGCGTCACGTGGTCGCCCGTCTATATGCAGAGCAACGTCACCCACTGGCAGAACTCGTCCGACACGGCCTACGGGTCGATCACCGGGTCGGATCCGAGCATCGCGGCCGGCGGGAGCACCGTCCTCGTCGGGTCGTACTTCCTTCAGGCCTGCGACATCGTCGGGGGCCTTACCTGCAACTCCTCCCTGGGGGGCTCGCTCGCTCCGGTCGGAGTCTCGGTCGCTCGATCGACCGATGGCGGACTGACGTTTGGCGCGAACCAGCAGCTCTACGCTCGTCCCGACCTGATCACCTACTCCATCCCGGGGTGCACGCAGTTCCCTCAGCCTTCGTTCATCTACTACGGGAACTACACGGAGAACCCTATGGTGGCCTATGACCCGAACTCGAACGTCGCGGTCGCGGCGTGGGACATGCTCCACATGTCCTTCAATACGACGGCGTGCACCTATGGGTTCTCGAATACCTCCGTCATGTACATGGTCTCGAGCGACGGAGGCGCGACCTGGGGCACCCCCCAGCTCCTTCCGAGCGACGGTGGGAGCGTCGCCCCCGCGATCTCCTTCGGTCCCGCCCCGGCGGACAACATCTACATCGTATCGACGGACGAGGGCGTCCAGAACTCGACGGTGCAGGCCGACGGGAACTTCCAGTTCTCGTTCGCCACGTGGATCTCCACGAACAACGGGACGAGCTTCACCGCGAAGTCCGATGCGGCCCCGAAGCTGGCCAACTTCGCCTCGTCGACCTATACCAGCACGAACGGACCCGGCTACCAGCCCAACTATCCGGACTCGTTTGGGGTGTATACCCAGCCGATCCTGACCGTCGACAACTGGTCCGGTGACGCCCACGCGGGCTACCAATACGTGGTCTGGAACGACAACCAGTCCGGGTCCTACGGCGGCTACCCCGGGATCGCCTTCATCGAAAAGGCCCCCGGCGCCCTCGCGTGGACGACCCCGGTCATGATCAGCACCCCGGGCACGTCCGCCACCTACTTCCAGCCCGCCGTTTCCGTCGCTCCGGGGGGGACCATTTGGGTTACCTACCTCGGGGTCAATCGCGCCAACGGCAACTACCGCGACTACGGGGTCTTCAGTTCCGACGGGGGCGTCACGTGGTCATCCCAATTCCCGATCTCCGACGCGAACAGCCAGCCGACGGACCAGCAGTCGCTCGGGTCGAAGACCGGCCTCACGGCGACCAGTACCGGCGCCGTGCCGGTCTGGACCGACTGCCGCGGCACGTGCGCCAACTCGAACCCGGCGTCCGAACTGTTCGCCGCCAACGTCCACATCGTGAACGTTTCCGCCAACATCGGTGGCGTCAACGCGACGATCACGACGTTCGGGGTGACGGGCGCTCCGCTCCCCCTTCCCCTCAATCAGGGGTGGGATGTGGGAAGCTCGCACACCATCTCGGTACCGGTCTGGGTGCCGTCCCTCACGAACACGTCGTATGTGAACTCGTTCCAGAGCTGGTCCGGGTTGTCCACCTCGACGAACTTCACGACCACGCTCTCCTACACGGGGTTGGGTAGCCTCGTCGCGAACTATGCCGCGGTCCCGGCGTCGTGGATCGCCGGGAACTTCACTCCCTATGTACCGAAGGCGTCGCTCAAGATCGACAACCAGTACTCCGTGCCGCTCCACCAGATCGGGACGTCGAACCTGTCGACGTACAACTTCACGGTGGCGTCGGGGACGACGTACGCCCTCGAGGCGTACGCTCCGGGCTATCAACCCTTGACGGCGCCGTCGATCCCTACCACGGCGCACCAGACCACGCTCAAGAACATTGCGCTCGCAAAGTACACGGGGACGATCAACGGGCACGTGAGCCTTCCCTCGGGGATCATGCCGAGCGCGGCGACCGTGATGGTCAACAACACCCAGGTCACCCCGGATGCGTCCGGACTCTTCTCGCTCAGCGTGGGCTGGGGCTGGTACTGGGTGCGTGCGAACGTGACGGGGCTCACCAACTTCTCGCAGTACGTTCAAGTGCTGGCGAATCAGAGCGCGCCGGTCTCGATCGTCCTCAACGGCGGGTGGATCGAGGGCAACGTGCTCACCCCGACGCACCTCTCCGCCTCCTTCCGCCTCGCGATCGACGGCATCCTCGACCCCAACATCACCGCCGGAGGCACGTTCAACGTGACGGTCCGCGGAGGCTT
The DNA here is from genome assembly GCA_050749685.1 of Thermoplasmata archaeon. GTDB lineage: Archaea > Thermoplasmatota > Thermoplasmata > Lutacidiplasmatales > UBA184 > Lutacidiplasma. The sequence continues at coordinate 689 of JBOGRS010000046.1, read as the reverse complement.
CCACACCCTCACCGCCACGCAGTCGGGCTACAACTTGACCGTGATCCGCGACATCAACGTGGTGCCGGGTCACGCGACGATCGTCAACGTGAACCTGACGAACCACGGCTGGATCGCGGGGGTCATCGGTCCGAGCGCGATCTTGACGAGCCCCTCCACGCACCTCACAATCTCGAACCATACCGCCGGGGGCAACTTCTACGGGTACAGCCCCACCACGGGACAGTTCAACGTGAGCCTGCTCGGAGGGTACAACTGGACGCTCAACGTCTCCTCGACCGGTTACATCTCCTACCAGACGGTCCTCTACGTGAGCCCGGGCAACCAGTCGGGAATACCGCTCCAGATCGAGCTCGTGAAGAAGACGACCGGTTGCACGGGATCCAACTGCAACAACCCTCAGAACAACTCCACTACCCCACCCACGGCCGCAAATCTCCCGACGGCGCTCATCGTCGGGATCGTCGTGATCGTGCTCGTGGTGGCGATCGCGCTGGTCGTGCTCCTGCGCCGGCGCGGCGGAGGTTCCTCGGGAAGCACCATCCCCTCGGACGAGACGCCGGCCGAGGGCGAGTCGATCTACGGCCAGGCTCCCCCCGCGGAGACGGACGATACGTCCGATAGCCCCGCCCGATAGCCGAATCACCCCAAGCGGAACGCCACCGGTTCGGCGGACCCTTAGGGTCCGC
>JBOGRS010000045.1:0-15917 GCA_050749685.1 Thermoplasmata archaeon | reverse complement strand
ACCAGGGCCCGCGCCGTCCGAAGGATGGACGGCGGATGAGAAGTATCCCGCGAGGACATTCGCGCCGGCGCGGGGACCTTGGCGCACTTGATATGCCTGTTGTACGAATCGCGACCCGGAGTACGCGCTACGGCGTGCCGCCGTCCTTGCCTTCCTCGGTCTCGAAGCGTCGCAGGAGCTGCGTCGTGACCTCGATGAGGGGGTGGTGCGCGGAGCGGTCGATCTCGATGTCGGCGAGGGTCGTCAGGTGGTGCTCGCGGGCGATCCGTTCGAGGCCGATCTCGGTCCGCATGAACTCGTGGGGCTTCTCGCACGTGAGGATGAACGCCTGCAGCTGGGCGAGGCCCATCTCCTGCGCCGCGAGGGCGCGGTGGTGCCCGTCGACGAGGATCCATTGCTCCCCCTTCTGGACGACGAGCACGGGCTCCGCGAACCCGCGCTCGAGCTCGTAGCGACGGCCCTCGAGCTCGTCCTCGAAGACCTTCCACTGGGTCGGCGCGAGCTTGGAGATCGGGACGAGGCCACGGCGGAACGAGAACGGGAGCTGGTAGCGTTCCGAAAGCAGGTGCTTGAGCGTCTCCGCCTTCGCCGGGGACGCGCGCTCGAAGTGGGAGCGCACGATGTCGAGGTTCGAGATGACCCCGCAGAGCTTCCCCTCGCCATCGATGATCGGCAGGTCCCGCAACCCGAATCGGAACATGATCCGTGCGACGTCGTCGAGCGACATCTCGGGCGAAGCCGTGTACGTTCCCGGACGGATGATCGCCGAGAGGAGCGTCTCGCGGTGGAGGGCGTTACGCAGGAGCTCCTTCGCGCTCACGAACCCGACCAACCGGCCGTCCGGGTCGGTCACCGGCATCCCGTGGTGCCGGCTGCGGGTGAGGCGGTCGATCGCCTCGCCCACGGTCGTCGAACCGTCCAGGTGCTCGACGTCGAGGACCATGTAGTCGCGTACGCGGACGCTCATCCGCCGGCCGGCGGGGCCGGCACCTCGTCCCGGAGGTAGGCGGTGAGGAGGTGGCAGATGAGCAGGTGGGCGTCCTCGATGTGCTGCATGCTGTTCGACGGGACGACCACGGGAATCTCGCTCAGCGCCTGGAGCTTCCCTCCGCCCATCCCGGTGAGGCCGATCGTCGTGAGCCCCATCGCCGTCGCGGTCGTCATCGCCGTCAGGACGTTCGGGGAGTTGCCGCTCCCGCTGATCCCGACCGCGACGTCGCCCCGGACCGCCAGCGTGGCGAGCTGTTCGGAAAAGACCTTCGCGTACTCCGCGTCGTTCGCCCAGGCGGTGACGCTCTCGACGTTGTCGACGAGCGCGACGCAACGGAAGCGTCGCCGGTCGCCTTGGATGGTCGCCTTCCCGATGTCCACCACGAAGTGGGACGCCGTCGACGCGCTCCCGCCGTTCCCGAAGAAGAAGATCGTGCGGCCGGCCTCGCGCGCCCGAAGGAGGACAGGGACGATGCGCGCGATCCCGCGTCCCAGGAACGGGTCGCTCAGCGCCGCGTGCGTCTCCTCGACGTAGCGCCGGACGTATGCTTCGACCCCCTCGCCCATCGACCTACTCCCCCACGAACCAGACCCGCGACCCCTCCGGCTGGACCTGGACGGGGAGCCGTTCCATCGGCGAGAGGGCGCTCGCTATTTGAGCGCTTCTTTCGGGGGGGTGGACGACGAGCAGGAAACCTCCCCCGCCCGCGCCGGTGATCTTGCCCCCGTAGGCTCCGGCCGCCTTCGCGTCGTCGTACGCCCGGTCGATCTGGGGGTTCGAGATCACCGAGGTGAGCGAGCGCTTGAGCCGCCAGCCGTCGTCCATGAGGTGGCCGATACCTTCCCAGTCGTGACGCAGCATCGCGCGCCGGGTCTCCTCCGCGAGCTCGCGCATCCGCACGAGGGCATCCTTGTTGCGGTCGGTCCGCACGTCCTGCGACTTGAGGATCCCCTGCGCCTGCCGGGTGATTCCCGTGTAGTAGAGGGAGAGGTGTTCGCTCAGCGCCTCGCGATCCCGTCGGTGCAGCGGGATCGGGTTCGCGCGCACGGTGTCGTCCGGGAGGAATTCGAAGTACTGCACTCCCCCGAAGGCGGCGATGTACTGATCCTGCTTGCCCAGCGTCCCTTTGAGCACCTCGATCTCGATGTGGCACGCCTCCTCCGCGAGCCGGGCGGGGTCCTTGAGCTGCCCGCGGTAGGCGTAGAGCGCGTTGAGCAGCCCGACGGTCAACGTGGACGACGAACCCAGCCCGGTCCCCTCCGATGGGATGTCGGCGATCGTATGGATCTCGAGCGCCTCGGTGACCCCGGTGAGCCGCATCGCCTCGCGGACCAGCTCGTGCTTGAGGTCGTCCAGCGACGTGACGTTCTCCGTGTGGGAATAGGCGACGCGGATCGAGCGGTCGAACTTCTGGTTCACGAGGACATGGATGTAGCGGTCGATCGCGGCGCTCGTCACGGCCCCGCCACCGTACTCGCGATAGAACGACGGGAGGTCGGTCCCGCCCCCCGCGAAGCTGATCCTGAGCGGGGTTCGAGTGATGATCACGGGCGGCCCACGGGCGTGGGGGCCTATTAGACGTTCGCGCCGTCCGCGGGGCGATCGGCGGCGCCCGGCGCCGCGTCGGACCGAGCGTGAGGTAGGGGAGGTACCGACCAGCGCGCGCGGCGACCGTAGAACGCCTTCGCCATCCCGCGAAGGTCGTCGATCGGCGCGAGTCCGGGAAGCACGTCGGCGAACTGGACCGCCCGCCGGTCGAGGATGATGCCGATGCCGCGGTCGTTCTCCGAGCGGATCATCCGCCCGATCGCCTGGAGCAGCGCCCGCTGGGCGGGGGCCTCGACGCAGTAGCGCCACCCATGCCCCGTCGTCTGATCGAGGTAGGTTCGAAGCGCCTCCCGCTTCGCGCTGGGCCGCGGGAACGGGACGCCCACCACGACCACAGCCTCGAGCTCCTCGTCCGGAAAGTCGATCCCCTCGGAGATCCGCCCCCCCGTCACGCCGAGGAGGACCCCGCCACCGGGCTCCTTCTTGAACCCCTCGACCGACCGCCACAGATCCCCCATCGAGAGCCTCCGGGACTCGACGACGGCCCCGGCGGGAAGGGACGATTGGAGACCGGCGGCGAGGACCCGGTCCATCAGGTCGAAGCTCGGGAAGAACACCGCAGTCTTGACCGGCAGGCTGAGAAGAATCTCCGATAGGCGGTCGGCGATCCGCGGGATGGCGCGAGGGTCCGACTGGAGCTCCTCGAAGCGCGTCGACACGCTCGGATCGTAGAGCAATCGGCGATTCTCCGGCGGGAAGTGGGTCGGTACGGTCAGCAGGCGGGCGTCCCTCCCGAGCCCGAGGGCGTCGCGGTACTCCTCGAGGGGGGCGAGCGTCCCCGAGAGGTGGACGGAGAGGTGACACTCCAGGATCGGGGCGGCCGTCGCGCGGGCGTCGAGCGCATACGCCTCGAGGGCCCGCCGGGGACGGCGGGTCACGACCTTGACGTATCCGGGGGGCTCGAGCTGGGGCCAGGAGAGGAGCGTCAGGGCGGCCGTGTGCACCCACGACCTCGGGAGCCGACGTTCCCGCCGACGCTCCTCGCGCAGCGACTCCCCCCACGTGGCCATCGCGCCCAGCCACGTGTCGAGCCGATGGGACGTCCCGCCGATCGCCGCCAGGAGCGCGTCCTCGAACGCCGACGGAGGGAGGACCCCGTCGTCGTCACGGGCGTAGGATTCGATCAGCTCGTCGATCGCCGCGGCCACGATCTCGAGGAGACGACCGGCCCCGGGGCCATCGGGGAGCTGGAAGTCCCCGCGCTCGGTGAGCTCGGCCCGGGCGCGCCGGACCGTCTCTTGCGGGAGCGCGACCGTCGAAAGGTCCCTCAGGTGGTCCGGAAGGTTGTGGGCCTCGTCGACGACGAGGTCGACCTGATCGAGCCCCACCCCCATCCAGCCGAGGAGCGAAGCACGGATGTGCGGGTGAAAGAAGAACGCGTAGGGCGCGGTCACGAGCCGCGCCGGCCGGGCGAGGCGTTTCGAGAGCTCGTATGGGCACATGTTCTCGCTGCGGCAGTACTCCTCGAACTCCTTCGGGCTCGGGAGCTGGGAGCCCAGGCGCTCGGTGAGCGTTTCGAGGTCCGCCTGAAGAACGCGTGCGTAGTAGGCGCACCCGTCCAGGTCGACGAGGTCGACGGACCCGCCCTCGGGAAGCTCGGGGGGAGGGGCGAGCGGCATCCCCGCGTCGTACGACCGCTGCGTCGCCCGCTTGCGGTCGGCGCACAACTTGCCGTGCTCCTCCGCGGTGGCACCCTTGATCTCCGCCACCCCCTCGAGCAGGAAGCATCGCCGCTGTCGGCCCTGCAGCCCGATCGCAACGAGCGGTCGCTCGAGACGATGCGAGATCGCTCTCGCCTCAGCGAGGACCTGGACCTCCTGGGCATGGGTGCGCACGAGGTAGAGGATGCGATGGTTCGCCGCTTCGGCGTGCTCGAGGAGCGGCGCGAGGGTCGCGACGGTCTTGCCCGAGCCGGTGGAGGCGTCGATCAGGAGCGGCCCCCCTCGGCCGGCCGCGTCCCGGACCGCGCTCAGGATGCGATCCTGGCCCGGTCGCACGCGGTAGGGGAAGAGCGCCGGGCTTTCGCGCAAGGTCGACTCCGCCGGCGTACTCCGCCTCCTCGGGTGGGGTTCACGAAGGGACGGGGCTTGAAGATGCGCCTTCAGTGGAAGGCGACCGACGGGACGACGCGCAGGAAGGGACGTGCCCCGGCGCGCGCGTCCACGCTGGTCAACGGCAACGGTATAACCTCCGTCGAATCCTCGCGGGCGATTCCCATGGGCGTACGGATCGCCGTGCCGAAGGAGACCGCCGCGGGCGAACGGCGGGTCGCCCTCGTCCCGGAGATCGTCCAGAAGCTCGTCAAGGCCGGGGTCGAGGTGCGGATCGACGCCGGCGCCGGCGTCGCCGCAGGGTACCCGGACGCCACCTACCGCGCCGCGGGTGCGGAGGTTGTACCCGACCCTCGCACGCTGCTCGCCGACGTCCAGATCGTCCTCAAGGTCCAACCTCCGACGGTGGACGAGGCCGGCGCGATGGCGCCGGGAACTTACGTGGTTGCCCTCATGAACGCGAGCCGCCACCTTCCCGAGGTCGCGAGGATGCGCGACGCGAAGCTCACCGCCTTCGCCCTTGAGCTCGTTCCGAGGATCTCGCGCGCCCAGAGCATGGACGTGCTGAGCTCCCAGGCGACGGTCGCCGGCTACAAGGCCGCGCTCCTGGGGGCGGATCTCGTCCCGCGCTTCCTCCCGATGCTGACGACCGCGGCGGGAACGATCCGTCCCGCGAAGGTACTGGTCCTGGGGGCCGGAGTCGCGGGGCTTATGGCCATCGCGACGGCAAAGCGTCTGGGCGCGATCGTCGAAGGTTACGATGTCCGCCGTGCGGCCGGCGAGCAGGTCCGTAGCTTAGGGGCGAAGTTCCTCGAGCTCCAGATCAACGCCGAAGGTTCGGGAGGCTACGCGCGCGAACTCACCCCGCAGGAGAAGGCGCAGGAGCAGGAGATGGTCTCGAAGGCGGTCGCCGAGGCCGACGTCGTGATCACGACGGCGAACATTCCCGGCCGCAAGGCTCCACGGCTCATCTCCGCCGCGATGGTCGGGCGCATGAAGCCCGGATCGGTGATCGTCGACCTCGCCGCCGAGACCGGGGGCAACTGCGAGCTCACCCATCCGGGGGAGACGGTGGACGCCGGCGGCGTGCGGGTCGTCGGCCCGCTCAACCTCCCGAGCGACCTTGCGTTCCATGCGAGCCAGATGTACGGGAAGAACCTGCAATCGTTCCTGGGGCTGCTCATCGACGGGGCGGGGAAGCTCGTGACGGACCTCTCCGACGAGATCCTGGTGGCCTCCGTGCTGGTGCGCGACGGCGCCGTCGTCCACGCCCCGACGCGCGACCTTCTCGCGCGCGGAGGCCCGCCATGATCGCCGAGATCTACTGGGCCGCGCTCTACATCGCGATCCTGGCCGCGTTCGTCGGCTACATCGTCATCTCGCGCGTCCCCGTCCTCCTCCACACGCCGCTCATGTCCGGCTCGAACTTCATCCACGGGATCGTCCTCATCGGAGGGATGTTCGCCCTCGGAACGGCGAGCAACCTCCCCGAGCAGATCCTCGGGTTCGTCGCCGTCGTCATGGGCGCGATGAACGTGACGGGCGGCTACGTCGTGACGGTGCGCATCCTCGGGATGTTCGACCGCTCCGCCCGCAAACCGAAGCCGAAGGGGGAGTGACGTGGCCGATCTCACCGACATCATCAACCCCATCTACATCGTCACGATCTTCCTCTTCATCCTCGGCCTCCAGCGGATGAGCTCGCCGGCCACCGCGCGCAGCGGAATCGTCTGGGCCGGCGCGGCGATGCTGATCGCCACGATCGCGACGTTCTTCACGCCGAATCTCGACAATCTCGCGCTGATGGCGATCGCCATCGTGCTGGGCGGCGGCGTGGGATGGTACGCGGCGAAGAAGGTCGGCATGACCGACATGCCGCAAATGGTCGCCGTCTACAACGGGATGGGAGGCGGCGCGGCCGGCGCGATCGCCGCGGTCGAGCTCCTCGGTGGGGGCCTCGGACCGGGCGCGGCCGGTCTCAGCGTCACGGCCGGGCTCATCGGGGCCGTCTCCTTCTCGGGGAGCGTCATCGCGTTCCTGAAGCTGCAGGGATGGATGCGCCAGCGTCCGGTCACGTTCCCCGGCCAGCAGGTCGTGAACATGGCCGTCCTCGCGCTTGCGGTCCTCCTCGGAGGGCTCCTCGTCGCGGGCTCGCCCGGCGCGTGGGCCACCACGGCGTTCTTCCTCCTCGCGCTCCTCTTCGGCCTCATGATGACCTTCCCGATCGGGGGCGCCGATATGCCGGTCGTCATCTCGCTCTACAACGCGCTCACGGGCCTCGCCGTCGCCATGGACGGGTTCGCCCTCGGGAACTATGCGATGATCATCGCCGGCATCCTGGTCGGTGCCGCCGGGTCGATCCTCACCATCCTCATGGCCCAGGCAATGAACCGCTCGCTCGCGAACGTCCTCTTCGGGGCGTTCGGCGCGACGGAGGAGACCGGCACGAGCGTCCAGGGGTCGATGAAGCCGATCGACGCGGACGACGTGGCGGTGATGCTCGCCTACGCGACCAAGGTGATCGTCACGCCGGGGTACGGGATGGCGGTCGCCCAGGCCCAGCAGAAGGTGAAGGAGCTCACCGACCTTCTCGAGGCGAAGGGCGTGACGGTGAAGTTCGCGATCCACCCGGTGGCCGGTCGGATGCCCGGGCACATGAACGTCCTCCTCGCGGAGGCGGGGATCCCCTACGATCGCCTCTTCGACCGCGATGAGATCAACCCCGAGTTCCCGAGCGCGGACGTCGTCCTGGTCATCGGGGCGAACGACGTCGTCAACCCGGCGGCGCGGCGCACGGGGAGCCCCCTCCAAGGGATGCCGATCCTCGACGTCGACCGGGCGAAGAACGTCATCGTCCTGAAACGCGGCCAGGGCAAGGGGTTCGCGGGGATCGAGAACGAACTCTTCTACAAGGACAACACGCGCATGCTCTACGGCGACGCCCAGGACAGCGTGGGCAAGCTCGTGCAGGCCCTCAAGAAACTCTAGACGGGGCCGCCGGCCGGCGCGCGGACGGACCCGGTCCCCCTATCCGTAGGCGTAGCGCACGCCGTACGGCCCACGGGGCATCGTCCACGTGACCGATCCCTGGTCGCAGGCGATCGCGCAGGCCCCGCATTCGACGCAGTCCTCGTAGCGGAAGATGAGACGTCCGTCGAGACGCGTGTAGCACTGCGCCGGACAGACGAACGTGCAGAACGAGTGCGGGCACTTCGCGCAGATCTCGGGCTTCACCGTGATGTGGGCGTGCTCGGCGGAATCGGTGGCGAAGCGAAGGGTCCCGAGGCGGCGCTTGATCTCGACGAACGCCAACGGAACGTCGGACGACTCGGTCATATCGACACCCCCGCGACCAGGGCGTCCCAGGCGAGGTCGCGTCGCCGGACCCCCGCATCCCGTAGGCCCCCCAGGATCGCGGCGCGCAGGGCTTCCTTCGGCGCCCCCGTCTCCGTCATCACGCGATGGAGGACCGCCGCGAGCGCGGTCGGGTAGGTGCGGTGGAGACGGGGGTTCCACTCCACCCGACCGGAGGCGCGGAGCGACCGCGCGCGCTCCGCGATGAGACCGGAGCGATCGAGCGCGCGCCGGTACTCCCGTAGGAGACGTGGCGAACCGACCGACGCGTTCCGGGTCGCACGAATCGCCGCGGCGGAGGCGATCCCGCTTTGGACGCACGGCCCGAGTCCATCATGGACGGCTCCCGTCCCGTGGACGAGCCCGGCGTCCCGCCCGAGGACGAGGTACCCGGGCCCGCCCAGCCGGAGGTTCCCCGGGAGCGGGACGGCACGCTCTCCGTCCTCGAGGGAGGTGGCCCCACCGATGTACCGGGCGATCGAGGGGTGCCTACGGAACGCGTCAAGGAGCGAGCGGGCGTCCCATGGTGTACGCGATCGTCCGACGACCCCGACCGTGATCGCGTCACGGTGGGTCCACAGGTATCCCCGGGCCATCGTGGGGGGGGGAACGAACCCGAGGATGGCATCGAAGGCGGCCCCGGTCGACGCTCCGACCGCAAAGCGTCGCTGGAGCTGGTCCGCCGCCATCGGATAGGTCGACCACGCGTGCCGCTCCCATCGTTCGGGGGCCGGGTCCGAAGGGCCGAGGAGGTGGCCCGCGCCCTCCGCCACGATCGTCACGTGCGACGGGACGTCGGCGCCGTCGATCACGGCACCGGTCACGACCCCGTCCTCGTCCCGGGAAAGCCGCGTGGCGTGGCCGCCCCAGCGGACCGCCACCCCCGCCCGACGCAATTTCGGTTCGGCCCATGACGCGACGACCGCGTCGCGCACCGTCCACCAGGAGGACGGGTCCGACGGAGCGTCCGCACAGCGTTCGTCCACCGAGACCGCGGATCGGGCGTCGAGGAGGATCCACCGACGCTCGACGATGGCGCGCTCGAGTGGGAGCGGGCCGTCCTCCTCGGGAGCGAGCGCTCCGAGGGACGCGACGGTGCGTCTCGGCCCGACCCGCGCGCCCGCAACGGCCGCGGCCGACGGCGCGGCGTCGACGACCTGCACGCGGGCGCCCGTGGGAGCGAGCGCGAGCGCCGCGCTGGTGCCGTCCACCCCGCCACCCAGGATGAGGGCGTCCAGCGGCTCGGCCATGGTCGTCGCGTAGCCTAGGTCCGGCGGAGCTTTTCGAGCACGGCGAGGTCCGCGCGCACCGCCGTCGCGCTCGCCTCGAACGCCGCGCGCTCGTTCGCCGTGAGCTCGACCTCGATGACCTTCTCGACGCCGGTCCGGCCGACCTGGATCGGGGCTCCGAGGTAGATCCCCGTGAGTCCGTACTGGCCCGACAGGTGGGCGGTCGCCGAGACCCATCGGTGTTCGTTCCTCACGATCGATCGGACCAGTTCGGCCTGGGCGGCCGTCGGGGCGTAGAACGCGCTGCCCATCTTGAGGAGCTCGACGATCTCGCCTCCGCCCTTCTTCGTCCGCTCGACGATCGCCGAGAGGCGGTCGGGCGGGAGCAGGCGGGCGAGCGGGACCCCCGACACGCTCGTCAGGGACAGGATCGGCACCATCGTGTCGCCGTGGGTTCCGAGGACGAACCCGATGACGTCCCGCGGGGCCACCTTGAGCTCGAGGGCGACGAACGTGCGGAATCGCGCGGTATCGAGCGTGCCGGACTCGCCGAAGACGTGCGCGGCGGGCAGGCCCGAGACCTCGCGGAACCAGAACGTCATCACGTCGACCGGGTTGGTGACGACCAGGACGACGGCGTTCGGGGCCTTCGCACGGACCGCGAGGGCGTGGCCCTTGACAATGGCGGCGTTCTTCTCGAGAAGGTCCGAGCGGCTCATGCCGGGCTTGCGCGCGAGACCCGCGGTCTCGATGACGATGTCCGCTCCGTCGATCGCGTCGAGCGACGTGGACCCCGTGACGTGCGTCGAGAACCCGAGGATGGGGGCGGACTCCTGGATGTCGAGGGCCTTGCCCTGGGGGAGCCCTTCGACGATGTCGACCAAGACCACCTCCGACGCGAGGTCCATCTCCGCGAGCCGCTGAGCGAGCGTCCCACCAATATTTCCCGCTCCGAGCACCACGATCTTGCCGACGCCCGACATTCTCACCTCGCCGTTCCCGTCAGTCCGGCCCGCCCTTAAGGTGATTCCCGGGGCCTCGGCGCGCGGACCGACCCGGCGCCGCTCCATCGAAACCTTCATTCTGGGGCGCCGACGTGCGGCCGGCGACGGGATGGACCTGGAGACGGTGCTCCTCAACGTTCAGGAGCGGGACAAGTGGCGCCATCGCCTCGAGCTGCTGCAGGCGTCGCTCGGCGAACTCAAACTCCGCCGCTCCCGGGCCACCCAACGATTGCGACTGATCAAGCGCGACCTGCGTCGCCTGCGCGACACCTCGGACGCCGTGCTGGGGGAGACGACGCGGCAGCGGGGGACATCGACGTTCCATGCGGCAACCGACACCCACCTCTTTGGACGATAAGCACCAGACCCTCCTACAGGCCCACGCCGACGCCGAGGCCGAGGCGAGCCGACTGGCCCGGGAGGAGGAGTACGTGATCGCCCAGATCCACCAGGCGAAGGAGCAGGTCCGCCACTACGAGGGCCTCCTCACGCTGCTGCGCCGCGACTGGGGAGCCCGGACCCGTCCGCTCGTCGACCTCGTGCGCAAACTGTGACCCTCACCGGGCGGACTCGATGCGGCTCATCGTCTTTGGCGCCGGCGCCCTCGGTGGGCTCCTCGGCGCCCGTCTCGTCCCGGCGGGTGCGCGCGTCCTCATGGTCGGCCGACCGCCGACGGTCGAGGCGATCCGGGCGAAGGGCCTCATCGTGGAGGATTCGCCTCCGGTCGCCGTCCATCCCGAGGCCATCGAACGGCTCCCCGACGGCGCGGAGGCCGACGCGCTCCTTCTCACCATCAAGAGCGCGGACCTCGAGGGTGCGGCGGACGAGATCGCCCGTGCCTTCCCCTCCGGGGTTCCGATCGTCGTGCTCGGCAACGGCCTCGGGATCGAGGAACGGCTCGCCCGACGCCTGGCCGAGAGGGGCTGGCATCACGCCGCCACCTTCGTGGTGCGCGCCGTCACGTCCCTCCCGTCCACGTGGGTCGCGCCGGGGGTGGTCCGCCCCGGTGGGGCGGGCGAGATCGTGCTCGCCGGCATCGAGGATCGGGCCATCCCCCCCATCGCCGAACGCCTTCGTCTCCTGCTCGAGTCCGGCGGGATCCGCGTGCGCGTGGTCGCGGACCTCCCGCACGAAATCTGGCGCAAGGCCCTGGTGAACGCCGCCATCAACCCCGTCACGGCGGACCACGGGATCGCCAACGGTGCGATCGTCGAGGATCCCTGGCGGGGCCAGGCCCTCGCGCTCCTGCGCGAGGCGCGGGCGGTCGCCCACGCCTTAGGGCAGGACTTTGCCGAGGACGAGATCGAACGCGACCTATGGACGGTCGTGCGCGCGACCGCGGCCAATCGATCGAGCATGCTCCAGGACCTCGACCGCGGCCGACCGACGGAGATCGACGCGATCTCCGGGGAAATCCTACGCCTGGGCCGTCGCCACGGTCTCGCCCTGCCCGCGACCGAGCGCGTGGCCCGACGCATCCGCGAGCGGGTCGAACGTCGTCGCGCGGCCGAGGGCGGCGTGCACGACCGTGCGCAAGCCTCTTAGCGCGGGCATCCTCCCCGACGTGATGCGTCCGAAGCGCAGCGTCCGGGACGCTCCCGTCCGAGGGCGCCGGGTCCTCGTGCGCGTCGACTTCAACGTTCCGGTGACCGCGGCCGGAGCGGTCGCGGACGACCGTCGGATCGTGGAAGCGCTCCCGACGCTCAAGCACCTCGAGGCCGCCGGCGCGCGGACGATCCTCCTCTCCCACCTCGGTCGGCCCGAGGGCCGTCGCGACCCCCGTCTCTCGTTGAAGCCGGTCGTGCACCGGCTCTCCGGATACCTCGGCCGGCCGGTCCCTCTCGCCGAGGATGCCGTCGGCATTCGCGCGATCGAGGCGTCGGCGCGCCTCCAGAACGGCGAGTTCCTCATGCTCGAGAACCTCCGTTTCCACCCCGGCGAGGAGGCGAACGACCCCGGCTTCGCCGCGCAGCTGGCCAGGCTCGGCGAGGTGTTCGTCGAGGAGGCTTTCGGAACGGTCCACCGCGCCCACGCCTCCACGGTCGGGGTGCCACGGCATCTCCCGTCGTTCGTCGGGTTCCTGGTCGAGCGCGAGATCCGCGAGTTGAGCCCGCTCGTCGACGGCGCCGAGAAGCCCTACGTCGCCCTCCTCGGCGGGGCGAAGGTCGCGGACAAGCTCCCGCTGCTGCGGAGCTTTCTCGGACGGGCCGATGTGCTCCTCATCGGGGGCGCGCTCGCGTTCCCGTTCCTCGCGGCCCAGGGGGCGGATCTCGGGGCGACCGCGATCGAGCCGGGACTTCAGAGCGCCGTCGAGGAATTCGTCGCGCTCGCCGCGTCGACGGGAACGAAGGTCGTGCTTCCCGAGGACGTCCTCATCGAGGTCCCCGGCCGATCGGACGCCGACGCCGCGCCGGCGACCCACATCCCCGCCGGGGCGATCGCCCGCGACATCGGTCCGCGCACGCGGGACGCCTTCGTCGCCGCACTCACCGGATCGCGCACGGTCTTCTGGAACGGTCCTCTCGGACGCGCCGAGGATCCGAGGTTCGCCCCGGGAACGCGCGAGGTGCTCGCCGCGCTCGCCGGCCTACCCGGGCACCATGTCTGCGCGGGGGGCGATTCGGCACGGATCGCCCGGGACCTGGGCGTGGTCCAGGCCTTCCACTACGTCTCTACGGGCGGCGGCGCCGCCCTCGAGTTCGTGCAGGGCGCCGAGCTCCCCGGCCTCGCCGTGATCCCGGACGCCTAGGCGTCCGGCGCCCACCGGAAGGGCTCCCACCTCCGAGGGGAGGGGGCGGCGCATCGGCGTCGATCGTCGCGGCGAGGTAGGCGAGGTACGGCGCGTGGACGCGCGGGACGTCGATCTCGACGATCTCCGGGACGTCGTGGGGATGACCCTCGGCGAGCTGGCGGAAGAGGGCCCCGACGCGCTTGGGGACGGTCTTGAAGACGACCACGACCTCGGCGGCGGTCTCGATCCGGCCTCTCCACCAGTACATCGAGGCGATCGGATGGCGCTGGGCGCACGCCGCGAGGCGGGAGGTGAGGGCGCGCCCGATGGCCGTGCGCGCGCTCGCGTCGTCCGGGAAGGCGCACAGGACGAGGCGCATCGGCCCCGTCGCGTCGGCCGGGTCCATCGGGTAGGGCGTCAGGCCGGCACCGCCCGGGCGGTCGGTCGCGGGATCGAGAAGTCGAGGGCCTCGAGGGTGAAGTCGGCGAGGTTCACGACGGCGGCGCGGGCCGGGATCGGTGTGATGTTGCGCATGCGCTGGTACTCGGTTTCGGCCTGCCAGGTCGACGCGTTCAGGAGCAGGACCCCGCGGTACTGGTCGACGCCGAACGTGTGCGCGTGCCCCGTGACGAGGATGTCCGGTGCCGGGTCGATGACGAGCCCGTCCCGCGGCAGGGGGGCGAGGGGGGTGCGTCCGCCGTAGATCGGACCGAGGTGACGCATCGCGAGCATCCGTTTCATGACCTCGGTCGGCCGTGCGTAGCTCGCTCCCGGGATCGCCGGGATGAGATCGTCGAAGCTGCGACCGTGATACGCCTCGACGACGACGCCTTCGAGGGCGAACGTCGATGGATTGCCGATCGACCGCACGTTCGGCGGGAGCGACGCACGGATCTCGGGAGGTAGGCCGGGTTGGGGCTCGGCGGGACCCACCGCGTCGTGGTTCCCCGGGACGACGACGACGTTGAGGCGTTCGGGCAGCTCGCGCAGGCGTCGCCCGAGCTCGTGGTACTGCTCGAAGACATCGGTGATCGCGAGATCCTTCTCCTGGTTCGGGTAGATCCCGATCCCATCGACGAGGTCGCCGGCGACCACCACGTGGTCGATCCCGTGAGCGATCTCGGCATGGGCGTCGCGTTCGTGCAGGAAGTCGACGAGCTGACCCCAAGCATCCTCCATGAACGACCGCGATCCGATGTGCAGGTCGGAGAGGAAGATGACCCGGCTCGGTCGCCCGGCGCGGTGGACCGGACGGCCGGCGGGGAGCTCGGGCCGCTCCACCCCGACGACGCGCGGGATCCGCCCCCGCTCCTTCGGGACGGCGAGGTGGACCCCGAGGACCTCGTCCGGGAGGTAGGGGACTTTCGCCGGCGGAGAGTCCTTGACGACCAACGCCTCGAGCGCGCCGGACGCATCCTCGAGGGTGAGGATGATGTGGTGCTTTTCCTGGGTCTGGCGCACTTCGCGCACCATCCCGATCATCGATGCACTGCCCTCCTGACCACGAAGCTCGGCCACCGGCCGAAGGTTGGGCAGCCCGGGCCGCCCCCGAAGGAGGCGTGCGAGGGTCTCGAATCGGGAATGGAAGAGGGCGGAGTAGGCCTCGAGCGGGGCGCGGCCGGGAGGCGCGGCGGAGTACCCCTCCCGCACGAGCTCGTACGGCGGGGGCGGTGGGCGAATTTCCGGGAGCGGGTCGCCCGGACGGAGGGCGACCGCCGTCCCGCCGCGTTCGAGCGCCAACTGCGCGATCGCGCCTTCCACCATCGTGCGGGTGATGAACGGCGAGTCATCGTCGGCCCGTCGAAGGATTCGACGGCAGACCGCGAGCGGCTGGGTTGTCTCGAGCAGGAGGGCGAGCGCGTCCGCCTCGACCAGCTTGTGGTGGGTCTCGAAGTAGGTGACGAGGTGGTCGCGCATCGCTAATCGCTCGAGGGTCGGGGCAATCGTGCGTGCGCGGTCACCGCGTTCCTCTCCCCGGGCACGAGCGCGCGGGATCGCCGGCCCCGTCCCACGGGTCGCAGGAGGACGGCGCTATTTCAAGCGTATGGGCGATGCGGCGACGATCGGCCGCGGATCAGCCGCGGTAGGATTCCTTCGCGTAACTTGCGCCCTTCGGATACTTCTCCTTGAGGTGCGCGATGAACGCTTCCGGGGAGCGCTCGAGGTGCGCGGAGTACCAGCGTACGACGACGTCACGGAGCGTCTGGTGGATCTGTCGGAGCTCGACACTCTCCTCGTTCGCGTCGTAGAGGACGGCCTGGGCCATCATCCGCATCCACCCAGTATAGCGGTGGTAACTCTCGCCCTCGCACCACTCGAAGATGCCGCGCAGGTGGGGCTTGCCTTCGGGCGTGCGATAGTACCAGAAGCGCAAGGTGAATCCGAGCCACCCCTGCGTGCGGTCCCGCAACTCGATGGTCTTGACTGCCCCGAAGTCGAACGCGTCCTTGAACGCCCACTTCTGCGGGTACTCGACGAACGTCGCGAAGAGCGTCTGGGACGGCTCGACGGTCAGATGGACCGAGATGTCCTCGAACTGGTTGTGGATCTCCCACAGGTCCTGGAGGAGGCGCTGGTTGAGGCCGGCACGGTGGCTCAGGTCCTCCCCGGACTTCTCGCCCACGGACTTCTGCGTCCGTGCAAGCTCGCCGCGGAGCGACGCGACGAAATCGTCGTCCGCGAGGGGCTTCGTAGGGTTCGCTTCGGGAGTGGGAGAAGGGACCGGCGGGGCCGTCGCACGTCGCTTCGGCATCTATATCTAGGGCTCCGGGTCGGCGTAGCGGACCCCGATATAAAGGCATTCTTACTGATGGCGCGTGACGGAGCGCCGGCGCGACGGTCCGTGCGGAGGTCGTATAACTACGGCGGACCGACCGCGGGACCAGTGCTGTGCCACCGGTTGTTGATGGAGGGGCTCCGCTGAAGGGGCCTCACGGGTCCAACGAACCC
>JBOGRS010000044.1:0-15923 GCA_050749685.1 Thermoplasmata archaeon | reverse complement strand
GGCGGGTGGAGCGAGGCCTCCACCTCGAGGACGACCTTGCGCAGCTCCCGGAGCCCTGCGCTCGCGTCCGCGAGGCGGCCCCGCCGAAGGTGGCGGGTCGCCTCGGCGTGGAGGTCGCGCGCCCTTCGCCCACCCTCGTGGTCGGCCGGGATCCGGTGGATCCGTTCGGCGTGCTCGAGGAGCTCCCGCTCGAGGACCGGGGGAAGGGATTCATGGAGGAGCATGAGGGCGCGCGCGGCGGTCTGGGCGGCGGTATCGAGGCCCTCGACGTCGATCGTCGAGCGGGCGAGGATGTCGCGCACCTGCCGCACATCGTCCTCGACCTGGGGGAGGTCGCGCCCCGTCGACTTGATCGCATCGCGCAGGGTGTCGATCTGGGCGAGGAGGCTCCGTAGGCCGCTCCAGTCGCTCTCGATCCTCGAGAGGCGGTGGTCGGCGTCGGTGAGCTGGCGGATCGCCTCGTCGGCCTGCCCCTTCTGCCAGGCGGCGCGCATGGCGATGGCCGCATCTTCGAGACTGATTCCGATCCCGTCATGGGCCAGCGCCCGCTGGCGTCGCTCGATCTCGGCGCACCTCCGTTCGAACAGCTCGGCCGCTTGCAGGACCACGCGCGAGTGCGCGTTGCGCAGCAGTCCGAGCGCCTCGCCGAGACGGCCGTCGGCCTGCGTGAGCGCGGCCTGGCTCATCTCGCTGATCATCGCGGGAGCGTCCCCCCCGAGGCGCTCCAGGACGTAGGTCTGCGTGCGCATCTCGTGGGCCAGGCGCGAACAGAGCTCGGCCTGGGTGTCGGTGGTCGAGGGGCCGGACACCCTCGCGACGGTGGCGACGCTCGCGCGCGTCGGTCGCTCCTTGCCGCGCGTCGGCGCTTCCGGTTCGGCCAGTACCCGGCGCGCGTCCGTGAAGAGGGCCGAGGGAACACCGCAGTGCTCGCACCGTCGGGCGTCGACGGATACGTCCTCTTCGCAGACGGGACAGTTCGGTGACACGGAGCCTCTGGATGCGCGATGCGCACCGGGCAAACGGCGCTAGGAGCGCATAACCCCTTTGTCATCCCGTGGACGGAGGCTACCCTCCCGAGAAAGTCCGCACGACGGTAAAACGGAGCGGGGTGTCGAGCGGCAGGTCGAGCGGGACCGGCACGTCCTTCAGAAGCACGGCGCATCCTTCCGGCGGCTGGCCGATCGCGCGTAGCGCGACCTTGAGCGGGCTCCCGCGCGGAACCTCGACGCTCACGACGCGCAGCTCCCCGGCCCCGCCCACATCGAACTCGACCCGCACCATGCGAGGCGGGGAGGCGCTGAGGGGGAGAATCTCCGACGTGCGGTCCGAAGGCCGCGCATCCTTTGAACTCCCGCGATGCATACGCATCACCAGATCTCGAATCTGGCGCCTTGGCCGAGCTAGGCTACCTCAGCAGCGTCCGGGGCTGAGCGTTGCGGATATTTGGCCGTTGTCGCTTGACGGCGCGTCGCCGGGCGGCCTCGACGCGGTTCGCCTGACGTCCCGGCGGCGGTATCGACGCCCGGAAGCGCCGTGCCGCGCTCTCCCCGACGTTTTTAGACCATGAGCCCTTAGGGCCCCACGTCGGTCGCTCCGGCCGCGTCCCATCGGGCGCCCCGGACTCCCGGAACCGGAACCGACATCTCGGGCACATGATTCGACTCTGCATCGCTAGCCAGACCCCCCCGATACGGCCGATCGGCCGAGAGCCCCCGGCGCCCGGGACACCATGGCGACTCGGCGTCGACTACGTCCCCCAGCTCGGCGGCGTCGTGCCGATGATGCGCGCGCTCGTTCGCAGCTCCGCCGGACGCTGGCTTGCCCCGAACCCGTTGTGGCTCGCGCTCGGTTCCCACGACCTCCCCCGGCTGATCGCGACCGACGAGGGCTACAGCGTCGAGACGCTCAGCCTCGAGCCCGAGCTCAGCGCGGGGTACCTCCAGTTCAAGGAGGCGATCTGGCGCTCGTTCCACGGTCCGTGGGGCCTCGGCCCCTTCCCGGCGGGGTCGTATCGCGGGTACGTCGAGGTCAACCACCGCATGGCGCAGCAGCTCCTGCGCCACCTCGATTCGTATGACCTCACGTACGTGAACGACTTCCAGCTCCTCCTGGTCGGCGGGCTCGTCGGCTCCGCGGCTCCGGCGATCCTCCGCTGGCACATCCCGCTCGAGTTCCGCGGATACCCGGAGCCGGTACGGCGGTTCTTCCTAAGGGCGATGGAGGGGTTCGACGCCGTCGTCGTGAGCACGCGGAGCGCGCTCGAGGAGCTCATCCGCTACGGCTACCAGGGACGCGCGTTCCAGGTCTACCCCTACCTCGACCCGCACGAGCAGGCCGCGGTGCCCGAGAGCGAGGTGCGCAAATTCCGCGACGCCCACGGCCTGGGGGACCACCCGTACGTGATCGCCGTCGGGAGAATGGACCCGGTGAAGCGCCAGGACCTGGTGATCAACGCGTTCGCCCAGGTCCAGCGGCAGTTCCCCGACCACCGACTCGTGCTCGTGGGGGGCGGGAGTTTCTCGACCCGGTTGGCCCGCACCGGGTCGGCGGAGGCCAAGGACGCGGTCTGGGACCGACGCGTGCGCCGGACGATCCAGGGACAAGGCCTCGGCCGGGCCATCGTCATGACCGGACCGGTCTCCAACCTGGAGCTTCGGGCCGCGTATCAGGGCGCGTCGGTGTTCGTCCACCCGGCGCCCTGGGAAGGGTTCGGGCTCGTCGCCGTCGAGGCGTGGCTGCACGGGCTCCCGATCATCGTGAGCCGCGGGGCCGGCGTCGCCGAGCTCGTCACCGAGGGCGTGAACGGCCTCACCGTTCCCCCCGGCTCCGTGAAGGCGCTCGCGACGCAGATGCGCCACCTCCTTTCGGACCCGGGGCGCGCCGAGCGAATGGGCGCGGCCGGTCGGCTGAGCGCGCGACGTTGCCATGTGAACGTGGCGGCCCGTCGGCTCCGTGAGATCTTCACGTACGTGACCCGGACCTATCGCGCCCGCGGTCGCGCGCCCCCGGAACAGCTCTGGGTCTGAACGGCCGCCGGCGGCGATGGGTCCGTCCCGGGGCTCCCCGCGCGACGGCTCACGTCTTCGGTCTCTCCACCACCGGATCCGGAGGCTCGCCCCGCGGCGGCGGCGGTCGAGTCCCGGCCGGGAGAGGAGGGCGGGCGCGCGGGGCGGCACCGGCGCCGTCCGCGGACGCTTCCGGGTCAGGGGAGGTGGACTCCGGGGTCGGCGGTGTCGGGGTCGTGATCCGGACGAACGGAAGGCTCGCCACCAGGTCGACCGGCTCGACGTCCGCGAGGGTCCGGGACGGACGATAGACCGCGAAGATGCCGATCGTAGAGACGACGGTCGACAGCAGGATCCCGAGGAAGATCGCGTCGATGAAGCCGGGAATGACGATGCCGCGCGTCTGGGGCACCGTCGCGACGACGGCGGCGGCGAGTCCCCGCGAGATGTTGAACATCACGAGGCCGCGCTCCGCGCGGCGTTGCGCGGGCTCCTCCGAGTAGTACGTGTTGAGGATGGGCACGAAGATCGCGCGGGCCCCGAGCATGAGGAAAGCGGCGAGGGCCGCAACTATGACGAGGGAGGGGGTGATCGCCCCGACCTGGAAGAGGAGGCCGATATAGACGAAGAAGAACGAGGACGCGAAGAAGGAGACCTCCCGCTGGACCTGGAGGATGTGGCCGATGTCGAGGCCCCGGGTGGAGATGCCGAGCCGTTCGCGCAGGTCATGCATCCGCAGTCCCACGGAGTTGGTGGGCAGCGGGCCGGCCTTGCCGCGCCGGAAGTCGAGCAGCTGGGCGTTCCCGAGGATAAGCCCGAAGACGAAGATCGTGATCGCCGCGCTCAGGCCGAGCCGGTCCGCGATCCCGTAGGACGCGAGGACCATCGTGATCGTGAGCGTCCAGGTGTAGCCTTTCGCGTAGTTCCGTAGCCGGTCGAGGAGCCACAACCAGACGATCGCCGCGAGCGCGCCCCCGCCGGCGGACCCGAGGACGGTCCACAGGAGCGACGAGGCGATCGACGCGAGCGAGACCGTGCCCGCGGCCAGAAACCCGATCATCGTGATCGGGACGAGCAGCTGCAGTACGTCCGAGACGACGGATTCGTAGAGGAGCGAGGTCCGAAGGCCCTCGGGCATGCGCGCGACGCGCACGAGGACCGGGACGGCGATGCTGCTCGGGCCCGAGAGCGCGAACCCGAAGATGAACGAGATGAGGAGGCTCCAGTGGACGATCTCGAACGCGGCGAGCGCGATCACGATCCCGCTCGTCGCCTGGACGCCGAACGTGAACGCCGTCGCGCGGCCCAGCACGCGGAACAGGTCGGAGAAGCGGATCTCGAGACCGACCGCGAACAGGATGAAGGCCACCGTCAGCGCGGAGACGTAGGGGATGAGCGAGTTGAGGAGCCCGACGGTCCCCGCCGGCAGAATCCCCGAGACGACGAGCAGCGCGCCTAGGAGCATCAGGGGGAGGATGCTCGCCACGCGCAGACGGTGGAAGATCGCGTCGAAGGCGAACCCGAGGAAGGCGATACCGGCGATCGCGAGGAAGAGGATGTCCGGATCGAGCAATCGCAGGGGTCTCCTTCACCCCCGGATAGCGCGGGGGGGTCGAAACGGCTTTCGTCGTCGCCGGAGGCGGTCCCGACGCAACGGATATCAGGGATGACGCGGTGGCGGGCGCGTCGTCCCTCCGTCGCCCGGACGATCCTACGACGGCGGCCGGGCGGCCTCGAGGGGCCGGTCCCGCGGAGCGCCCGGGGGGTCGATGCGGGGCCGCCCGGCTCGCCGACCGAGCGTGGCGGGACGACGGCGGGCGACGCGCAGGGGAACCGCATGACGAGGAACGTATCCGGCCAGGACCGGACAGTGTGCGCCGCCGGGAGCCTGCGGTGAACCTCGTCGCGCTCCTCTGGGGCAGCGGGTTCGACCTCGGGGTCATCGCGGCCGCGGCCCTCCTCATCGTGGTCGTGGTCGGGGTCCAGCGCGGCGTCGCGGACCCGACATCGCGCCGGACGATCCGCCAGCTCATCCTCGGCCCGACGCTGACCGCGCTCATCGGCTGGAGCCTCTACCGCCTCCTCGCCAGCTATCTCGCGGCGGGCGGGAGCTTGGTGCCCTCGTTCCTCACCCCGCCCGAGGTCCTTTTCCTCGTCGAGCTCGCGGTCCTCTCCTCGGCCACCGGGAGCATTGCGAGCGCGACGCGCCGCCATCTGCCGCGGCACACCTACCCGGGGAGCCACTTCCTCGTCTACGGGGTGTACGCCGCCGCGCTCCTCGTCCTCGTCGTCCTCGTCCTCACGTCGCCCGGTGCGCCCCACTTCGCCGCGACGACCTGGCAGGTCCTCGGGTTCCTCACCGGGATCCTCGCGACGTACTTCGTGGTCCACATCACCGACCTCTCCCTGAGGCGCTACCTCGGCCTCCTCGCCGCGCGCGAGCCCGGGTTTCAGACGGTCTACGTCTTCGTGCGGCGGCTCATCCTCGGCGTTCTCGCGTTCGCCGGCGTCGCGGTCACGGCCTTCGCGAGCTTTCCGAACCTCACGGCCGGCTTTGCGTCGATCGTCCTCGCGGCCGGATTCCTCTCCATCGTCGTGGGACTCGCGGCCCAGACGAGCATCTCGAACGTCATTGCGGGCACGCTCGTCTCGCTCACCCAGCCGTTCCGCATCGGGGATGCCGTCGTCTTCGGCGGGGAGTACTCGTTCGTCGAGGACATCCGCCTTACGTTCACGATCCTCCGGACGTGGGACAACCGACGGCTGATGATCCCGAACTCGCAGTTCATGACGCAGTTCGTCGTGAACTACACCGCGCTCGACGCGACCATGCTCGTCCCCCTCACCATGCGCATCTCCTACGACTCCAACATGGAGCGTGCCATGGAGCTCATGCGCGAGGAGGCGCTCCACCACCCGGCCTGCCGTCCGGTCGGGGACCTCCCCAACGTGGTCGTGATGGACTACGCGGACAACGGCGTCGTCCTGCGCGTCCTCAGCCGCGCGGTGGACCAGGGAACCGCGTTCCAGATGGAGCGCGACCTGCTGAGGACGATCCGTGGGCGCTTCGAGACCGAGGGCATCCGCCTCGCCGTACCCTACCGCGAGGTCCTTCTGCCGCGCGCGGCCGAGGGCGAGGCGGCCGGAACGCCCACGACGTCCTCGACCTCCCGCCAGCGGCTCCCGTCGCCATGACGTCCGCTCCGGACCCGAGCGGACCGGCGGCGCGCGGACGACGACTTCCCACGCCGTGCGCCCACCTTCCGCTCCGGATCGCGTCCCGGGTGGGGACGACCCGTGGCGATCCTGGCCAGTGCGCCGCTCCGAGCCGGTCCGGTGTGCGACGTGCGCCTAAGGCCATGCGGGAATGCGAGGACGGTGGCCCACCATGAACTCGATCACCCCGATCCTCGTCCTCCTCCTCCTCGCGATCACGATCGTGATCGCGGCCCGACGCGTTCGCGCCGCCTATACGGTCGCCCTCGTCCTGTTCGGATTCGCCGTCGGGATCATCGGGTCGTTCACAGGCTACGCCCCGCTGACCTCGAGCGTCCACTACCTGCTCGCCCCCGGGCTCTTCTTCAACCTCCTCCTCCCCCCGATCATCTTCGAGGCGGCGCTCCACGTCAACTACCGCCTCCTCAGGAAGCGCGCGGCGCTCATCCTCTCGCTCGCGTTCATCGGCGTCGTGTTCACGACCCTCTTCACAGGGGCCGTCGTCGCCTACTTCACCGTCCTCCCGCTGACCGCTGCCCTCCTGCTCGCGGCGATCCTATCGCCGACGGACCCGATCGCGATCGTCGACCTGTTCCGGCGTCTCCGGGTCCCGGAGGAGCTCGCGACGATCGTCGAGAGCGAGTCGCTCCTCAATGACGCCGTGGGCGTGATCATGTTCACGATCCTCCTCGAGATCCTGACCACCGGAAGCGCCAACGCGACCGCGACGCTCCTCCAGTTCGTCGATCTCACCGGGGGCGGCCTCCTGGTAGGCCTCCTGGTCGGCGGGGCGGTCTACCTCCTCTACCGCGAGCTCCACGACC
This sequence comes from Thermoplasmata archaeon, assembly GCA_050749685.1. Taxonomy (GTDB): domain Archaea; phylum Thermoplasmatota; class Thermoplasmata; order Lutacidiplasmatales; family UBA184; genus Lutacidiplasma. Next base: position 8,878 of record JBOGRS010000044.1, on the reverse strand, counting down.
CCGCCGTGGAGACCGCGCTCTCCGTCGTGGCGGCGTTCGGTTCGTTCCTGCTCGCCGACGCCGTCGGCGCCTCGGGGATCATCGCGTGCGCGATCGCCGGGATCGCCGTGGGGACGTGGGTCGTGCCGCGCACGATGGACACGGAGGTGCGCCACTCCCTCACGATCTTCTGGAACGTCGTCGTGTACATCGCCAATTCGCTCATCTTCCTCGTCATGGGGCTCCTGTTCGCCCTGAGCCACCTCCTCCAGTACCTCGGCCTCATCGCCGTCGTGACCGTGGTGATGACGCTCGGGCGCGCGGCGTTCGTCTACGCCCACCGACCGCTGTCGGAGGCGGAGCACGCGCAACTCCCCACCCGCTGGTACAACGTGATCGCGATGTCGGGGATCCGCGGCGCGATCCCCGTCGTCCTCGCGCTCTCCCTCCTCTCGGGCCCGACCGGGCTCGCCTCGAACACGGTCGATGCGATCGTCGCGAGCGTCTTCGGCGTCGCGTTCGTGTCGATCATCGCCGGCAACGTCGCGGCGGACTGGTACGTGAAGCGGGCCTTCCGGCCCGGGACCACCTAGCGGGAGATCGCGCCCCGACCGGTCGCCGGGAAGTACGACGCGAGGATCGCCGGAAGGCCTCGACAGTCGTCGAGGATGTGATCGGCGGGCGGCACGACGGGAGTCGACGTCGCGAGGGAGGCCGCGTACTCCGCCCCGTAGGCCCGGGCGCCCCGGAACCGGACCGCCCCCCGAAGCCCGGCCGAGCGCGCGCCCTCGATGTCCGCCGCGAGGTCGCCGATGTGCACCGCTTCGTCCGCGCGCGCCCCGAGCGGGTCGGGCGCGTGCCCGAAGATCTCCGGCGACGGTTTCGCCCACGGGACCTCATCGCTCGACGTCCACCCGTCGAGGTAGGGGGCGAGGCCGAGGCGTTGGAGGACCCCGCGCATGCGCGACCCGGTCTCGCCGATCCGATTGGAGACGACCACCACCCGAAATCCCTCGGCATGGAGCCGGGGGAGCTGCTCCCGGGCGCCGGGAACGGCGACAAACGGCTGTGCGTTGACGATCTCGTGAAGCGCGTCGAGCCCTGCGCCGGGTCGCGGTTCGCGCCCGGCCCACCGGGCGGCGTCCCGCGCGAGGTCGGCGATCGGGGCCCCCCGGCCGACGCCATGGATCGCTCCATCGAACGCCGCGCGCGCGGCCGCCATCGGGTCGAGCGTCGCTCCCGGCGCCGCCGCGGGGGGAGATCGCTCGACGATCTCGGCGAGCGTCGAACGCTGGAGGGCCAGGTAGCGGTCCTCCCACCCGGGATCCATCTGGATCAGGGTGTGCCCCAGTCGAACGACACGACCGGCATCGTCGCGTAGGGCGAGGCCCCGACGGCGCTTGACCTCACGGGTGGCGGGGGACGCGCAGCGAGGGTCCGTCGCGCCATCCTACGTCCCGACGAGCGCGACGGACCTCGACCCGGACGGGTGCGCCGGTCCCGTCGAATCGCAGAAAGGACTATCTAACGCGAATCGACATCAATTTTCGTACATCGTCTCCCGCCGCCGGCGGTCGACGAGAGGGAGCCGTCGTGGCGAGTCGAGCGCAAGGGGGGTCGGGCCCGGAGCCGCGCATCTCGATCGGGGTGCCGGCGCTCGACACCATCCTCGCCGGCGGATTGATGCCCCACCGTCCGTACCTCATCGTCGGACCGTCCGGGACGGGGAAGACGACGCTCGCCCTCCAGTTCCTCTGCGAGGGGGTGCGGCGCGGCGAGCGCTGCCTCCTCGTGACCCTCGAGGAGCCTCCGAACGAAATGCGCGTCAATCACCGGGGTCTGAGCCCCGAGCTCGATGATGTCTACGTCTTCGACGCGATCCCCGACGTGATGCGCTACGAGCGGGCACCGTTCAAGGACATCGCCGCCGTCCGCGAGGCGATCCCGTTCGGACAGATCCCTCTCGCGATTCGCAAGACTCCCGAGCTCTCGAGCGTCGAGGTCACGTTCACCGCGCTCGAACAGACGCTCAAGATGGAGATGGCGCGGCGCAACTACCGCCGCATCGTCGTGGACTCGCTCACCGCGCTCCAGTACTTCTGCATGAAGGGCGTGGATGAGACCGTCGGCGCGCAGACCTTCCTGAGGTTCCTGTCCGACCTCAAGGTGACGACGCTCCTCACCGTCGAGTCGCCGCTCGAGGACGTGGAAAGCCCCGAGCGGCTGCTGGCTCGCGGAGAGATCCGCCTCTTCCGATGGGAGCTCGAGGGTCGAACCGTCCGCGCGATCGGCGTCGAGAAGCTTCGCGGGAGCCCGCACGACATCCGCTTGCACCCTTACCGCATCCACCCGGGCGGGCTCGACGTCAACCTCGACGTGACCATCTCGCGCGACTCGCGTCGGATCGTCGAGGCGCCCGGTCCCGGTCGTCCGCCCGGTGCGACGGTCGAGGGGATCCCTCCGATCCTCGAAAACCTCTCGGAGCTCGAGCAACAGATCCACGACCTCATCGAGGTCGGGCTCAACTTTCCGGCCCTACGGGAGGCGGTCGGGGACGTCGCCCAGGTCGCCGGGACCCGGCCGTCGGGGGAGGCGATGCACGAGTACCAGCGACTGCGCGCCCTCGTCCACGACCGCATCGAGCAATTCCGCCTCACGTACGCGACACGTCCGCCGTCCGAGCCGCCGTCGCTCGCGCTCGCCGCCCGTCGCCTTCTCGGCCAGGCCGCCGAGGCGAGGGCGGGGATCCCCCCGATCCTTCCCCTCCAGCTGCCCGCGATCGCCGGTCGGCTGAGGCTCCTGCACGATACGATCCCGCTCGCCGCCGAGCTCCCACGTCCCGTCCCGACATCGTCCGCGCCTTCCGGTCCACCGCCGGTGGTTCGCGCCGAAGCGCCCGCGCCTCCGCCTCTCGCGCCAACCCCGGCCCAGGCTCCGCTTTCCCCTCCGCCCCCTCCCCCTCGCAACGGTCCCTCGCCCGCTCCTCCCGCGGCCCCCTCCGCGCCCTCGTTTTCGGCCGTCCCTCGATCCCCTTCTCCCCCCTCCCAACGGGCGACGGTGCCCGCACCGCCCGCCTCCCTTCCTCCCCCCCCATCGGAAGCTGCGGCGGTACCTCCGCCCTCGCGAACGTCCCAGGACGTTTCGGGGAGGCCGCCGCCGATGCGACCCAAAGACCCCGAGCCACCGTCCGGGCCGATCCGCAGCCCGGCCCGCGTGTCCCCGTCGATCGCTGCCCCTGCCTCCCCCCCTGTTCCGACCGGTGCGATCGAACGCCCGTCGGCCGCGACGCCGCCGCCACTTCCCGCCCCATCGACGGCCGATCCCGTGCGACCTGAGGTCGTCGCCCCGGTCGCACGCGCGGACCCGCCGAGCCCCCCTCCCGGAACCCCGACATCGTCCGACGACGTTCGGAACATCCGATCTCCGGCCCTCCCCGGCACCGAGGGCGACGAGTCCCGTCCCTCCCTCCCGCAGGTCGTCCCGCCCAGCCTCGACATCGATCGGGTCGAGTCTACGGAGGCGCCGGCAGCGGGCGGGCACGTGGCGATCCTCCCACGCGAGGGACCGGCGACCCCCGCCCCCCCCGCTGCGGCCAAGCGGCGTCGGCGGACCCCCGCGACGCCGGCGAAACACAAGCGCGGGCCGGCTCCCGGGGCCCCACCCCCCGCGGCGTCCCCCGCGGTGGTCCCGGCTCCCGGTGCGGTCCCTACGACCGAAGTTTCATCGGGACGTCTCACGCCCCCCGCGATGGCGGACGGGGTGACCCCGGCGGAACGCTCGAAACGGCGGACCCTACGTCGCCGCAAGCCCACGACCGAGGACGGGGAATCTCCCGGGGCGGATGGAGCGCCGGGAACGCCCCCGCCCACCGACCGGGGCGTATCCCCCGAACACGGGGACGCGCCCCCCTTGGACGATGACGCCGGCCCGCGGAAGGAGGCGAGCACGTGACCGTCGAGGGGCGGGTCTCCACGGGCGTCCCGGGTCTCGACCGCATGCTCGGGGGTGGGCTCTTCCCCGGTCGGCCCTACCTCGTGACCGGGGGGACGGGGAGTGGCAAGACGCTGCTCGCGCTGAGCTTCCTCCTCGACGGACTGCGGAACGGCGAGGAGGTCCTCCTGGTGGCCGTCGATGAGCCGCCGAACGAGATCATGGAGAACGTTCGCTCCTTCGGCTGGGACTTGAGTTCGATCCGTACGCTGGACGCCAACCCCGGGACGCGCGCGATCCGCCGGATGAGCGATGTCCAGGAGATCCGTGCGCTCTCCGACCTCAAGTCGATGCGCGACCTCATGTCGGAGACGCGGCGCCCGGGCGATTTCGACGACATCTCGATCCAGTCGATCCACCTCAAGCTGCGGCAGCAGATGGCGGCCCACAACTTCACGCGGGTCGTGGTCGACTCGATCACCTCGATCCGACGTTTCGCGGTCCGGGCGTCGACGGACCCTCAGGCCGAACGGACGGAGATCCAGTCCCTCCTGCGCTTCCTGAGCGAGCGGGAGGCGACGACGCTCCTCACGACCACCCCGGGGAACCCCGCGCACCTCACCCCGGAGGAGATCCTCACGCGGGGCGAAGTCCTGCTCACGCGCAAGTGGATCGAGGACCGGTCGGTCCGGCAGATCAAGATCGTTCGGATGCGGGGCTCCGCCCACGACCCGGAACGCCGGCCGTTCACGATCACCGCGCAGGGGTTCATCGTCGGCTGAGCGACGCGTCGCCCGCGAGCGCGGCGTAGACCTCGAGGTGGCGACGCGCGACCAGGGTCCATGCGAAGCGATCGAGGGCCGACGCCCTCGCGGCCTCCCCGAGACGTCGCCGTTCGTCCGGCGAACGGGCGAGGCCGAGCGCGTGTTCGTGAAGGAAGGCGGTCAGGCCCGCGTCATCCGCGTCCGCGGGCGCCACGTAGCCGGTCTCGCCGGCCTCGACCAATCCCGCGATCGGGTCCGCGCCGAGCACCGGGACCCCGGCCGAGAGCGCCTGGAGGACCACCCCCGCGAGGAGCTCGACGCGGCTCGGATGGACGAAGACGTCCGCGGTCGCGTACTTCGCGGTCAGGGCCGCCTCGCTGATCTCGCCCAGGAGCCGGACGTCCTCGCCCGCGGCGATGACGCGGCGCGCGTACTCGGGATCCGGGACCGGGCCGACGATGTCGAGTCGCAGTCCCGTCCCTCGCAGGGCGGCGGCGGCGACCTCCCAACGCTTGAACGGCCGCACCACGCCCACACCCAGCGCCTGGCGGCCGGAACGCTCCGGCCAGACGGGGCGGAAGCGTTCGGTGTCCACGCCGATCGGGATCGTCGTCATCCGGGCGGGGTCGATCCTCGGAACCCGCTCGCGGATGCGCCGGGCCAGACGGTCGGTGAGCGCGATGAGGCGGGCGGCGCGTCGGGTCGCCCGGCGCTCGAGCCAGAACCCGAATCGGGCGCGGACGCCCCCGGCCTCGAACCAGTGTCGGGAGTGGGTGGTGTAGACGAACGGAATCCCGGCGAGCGCGAGCCGGTTGGCGACCACGGGAGTGCTCGCATGGACCACATCGAACGGCGACTCCTTGAGCCGCCGCTTCAGCTCGAGCGCGAACGGGTACTCGTCGCGCGTGCGCTCGTGGCGCACCGTCTGGACGATCCGCACGTCGGCCCCGGCATCGGTGAGCGCGCGGCCCAGCTCCGCGATCGTGCGCTCGACCCCGCCGTAGCCGGTCGGAGGGATCGGGTGGACCCCGGTGCCCACGAGGAGAACGCGCACGGTGGTCGAAGGGCGGTGGGGGATAAACCGTTCCGTGGATCGACCCGAACGCGTATCCGCCGCCGTGGCTCGCCTCGGGCATGGCGCGATGGCTCGCCAAGCAAGAACCGACGTCCTACGCCTTCCGTGACCTCGTGCGCGAGCGGACCACCGAGTGGGACGGCGTCCACAACGCCCTCGCATTGCGACACCTCCGCTCGATGCGCCGAGGCGAGGAGGTCCTCTTCTACGCGTCGGGGGACCAGCGCGCCGTCGTCGGCACGATGCGGATCGTCTCCGCTCCCCACCCCGATCCGCACGATACGCGCGGTTCCTGGTCCGTGAAGGTACGGGCCGGGCGCGCCCTCGAGCGTCCCGTCACCCTCCGGGAGATCCGGACGGACCCGACGTTCACGGACTTCGATCTCCTGAGGAACACGCGGCTCTCGGTCCTGCCGGTGCCCGACACGATGTGGTCCCGGATCCTCGAACTTGCCCGTACCCCCTCCCCCGCAGGGCCGGACGGAGTCCCTTCGCCTAACCGTCGTTCACGACCGCGCCGCCCCGGGAAAGGATCTGGGCGACTTCGGGCCGGAGGATCTCGACGGGGAGTGGCTCACCCTTCGCCAGTTTCTGGCGGATGAGCGTCTGGGCCGTGCTCACGTGGTCTTCGACCGGGTGCGCGCACGTCTTGGGCGTCGCCATCCACGCGCACTTCCGGCAGAAGAACGTCTCGAGGTAGCGGAGCGGCGTCACGCCGATCGGCAGCTCATCGAAGATGCGGTGGCACGCGTACGGTTCGTAGTACTTCCCGACGCCGGCCTGATCGCGGCCGACGATGTACGCTCCGCACCCGTAGTTCTTGCGGACGATCGCGAAGAAGAGCGCCGCGTTCGGTCCCGCGTAGCGCATCGTGATCGTGAGCGAGCTCAGCAGGACCCGATCGCTCGGGAGGTAGTTCGTCACGAGCGCCTCGTAGGACGCGAGGATCACCTCCGGCGTGTAGTCCCCCTTCTTGAGGCGGCCCACCACCGGATGGATGAGGAGGCCGTCCACGTCCTCCCGATCGAGCGTGCAGCGCTGCAGGTACTCGTGGGCCGTATGCGGCGGGTTCCGGCACTGGTAGGCCGCGACGGTCCTCCAGCCTTTCGCCCGGAAGCGCTCGCGCGTCTCGGCCGGGGTGAGCTCGAGACGATCGACCGGAGCGGGAAGGCGGTGGAGGAGGTCGACCTTTCCCCCCAGGGCGGTCTCCCCGCTCCGCAGCACGTCGGCGACGTTCGGGTGGGCGGGGTCGCGGGTGAGGAACGTCCGCTCCGCGATCGCGGCGCGGTCGATCGGGAACTTGTCGGCGATCTTGAGGAGGGCGAACGCCCGACCCGAGGCGTCCAGGAGTGCGGTCTCGTCACCGGGCCGAAGCCCGTGCACGACGTCCTGGTCCTCGGCGGCATGCGGGGCGAAGTAGATCGGGATCGTCCAGGGCAATCCGTTCGAGAGACGCCGACGCGCGAGAACGTTCTCGAGGTCGCGTCGTTCCATGAATCCCTCGAGCGGGCTGTAGGCCCCGATCGCGATCTTCTCCGCATCGTAGACCTGGTCGATGAACGGGTGGAGCTTCGGGAGGTCCCGGATCTCGGCGTCGCGACGCGCGCGCTCGCTCTCCGAGAGGCACCGGTTTACGAGGTGCCCGCCGTGGGGAGGGGGGATCACCGCCGCCTCACCGGGTGGCGAGGGAGCGCGCCGCGGCGACGCATGCCGTCGACTCGCCCGTCATAGGACATCGCGACCGTGGACCGGGACCGGGTATTAGACGTTCCGGTCCCGCGCCCCGTACCCTACCTCGTCCTCGAGAAGGGACGGCAGTCGACGTTCGGCGCGCGAGCGGTAGCGGGGGTCGACGTAGACCGCGACCGGCCAGGGGCTGGGGGGGCGGAGCGCAAGGCTCTGCCACAAGCTGGGGGCGCGGAACGGGAACTCGAGACGGTCCTCGTCGAGGAGCGCGACGCCGTCCCAATCGGTGCCGGCGGCGTCCCGTGGAGCGAGCCCGGCGAGGTCGATGAGGACGCTCGCCTCGGGGGCCCCGAGGCGATCGGAGAGACGGTCCTCGAGTCGGCGGCGCTTTTCGGGGGCACGGACGAGACGTCGCCAGCGCGTGCGCTCCGCCGGACCGACCTCGCGCCGGCCGTGCACCCGCTTGAAGAGACGTCGCTCGAGAAGTCCCCGAACCAGTTCCTGGCAACGCCCTTTGGCCCGGTCGAGGGTCACGAGGAATTCCGCGTCGGTCCCGAGGAGGATCGGCGCCGCCGACTCCGGGTAGCCCGGAAGACGTTCGACCGCGGCCTGGGCCATCACCTCGGCGGCGCGCACCGTCTTGTGGTAGTAGACGGAGGAATACATCAGCGCGCGGCCGACCAGAAAACCTTCCACCGCGCTTCGGCCCTTCTCGACGAAGACGAGCCGCCCGCGAAAGGAGCGGACGCATTCGAGCAGACGATGGGCATCGATCGCCCCGTGCGCGACCCCGGTGTAGTACGCGTCCCGCTGAAGGTAGTCGATGCGGTCGGCATCGATCGCTCCGTGGAGGGCACCGGCCGCAGGGTCCGCGGGTGCGCGGGGCGACGGGTCGACCAGGTCGGCAACCCTCGCGGGGTCGGCTCCGGAGGAGCGCAGGAGGTCCGGGATCGGGATCGAGGCGTCGGCCGCCCAGCACGAGCCGGGGGGACCGTCGCCCTCGATCCACGCCCGGGAAAGGGACTCGTGGCCCTGCCCCAGGACCTCGCGCATGGCCCCGTCGAGCGTGTGCGAGAACGGACCGTGGCCGAGGTCGTGCAGCAGGCCGCCCAGCGCGACCTCCTCCGTGCGGTCGGGATCGAGCCCGATCGCCTCGGCGTAGCGACGCGCGACCCAGTAGACCCCGAGCGAATGCTCGAGGCGGGTGTGGTTCGCCCCGGGGAAGACGAGGTGAGCGAACCCGGTCTGTCGGATGCCCCAGAGCCGCTGAACCGCCGGGTGGCCGACGAGTTCGAGCGCGACCCCGGCGAGGACGTTCGTCCCGTGCACCGGATCGTAGATCGTCTTGCGATCGCGCGAGGGCGTGCGGGGCGGCACGGCCAAAGCGAGGCCCGCCTCGCTTTAAACTACGGCCCCGCCGACGAGCGCCGCCCCACCAGTGTCC
>JBOGRS010000043.1:0-15945 GCA_050749685.1 Thermoplasmata archaeon | reverse complement strand
GGAGCCTCCGTTGCGGTCGCATCCCTGGGCGTGCGCGCCCGGCGCGAACGCCACCACGTCGATCGTCCCCGAGACGTTCACGCTCACTTCGGCCCACGGACGCAGGACGGCGTGACCCGAGACCCACGGATAGGGGATCATCCGAATCTTGCCGACGTCGACAAACCCGCGTCCGAGAGCGCTGAACAGCAGGGACACCGCGTAGTACCCCGTCAGGGTCGCGTTGAGGTAATAGATGCCGCCGGGAACGCTGTCGTTGAACCCGCCGCCCGTGTTGGTCCCGTTGGCGAACGTCACGACCTGGCTTCCGTCCAGGGACGTCGCATCGATCACGCTCGGCTGGACCCCCCAGCCGGTCACGTTGTCGAGGAAGGTCCCGTTCACCCAGACCATGGGCTTCGACGGGCCCGGAGCGGGCGGAGGGGAACCGCCCCCTTGGGAGGAGTTGTTGCCCTGAGGGCCGGGGGCCGATGCGCCCGCCGCGATGAGCGCGATCGTGGGAACCTGGGTCGTCGGACCGGTAGTCGCGTTGATCCACACCCAGTTCGACGAGAAGCCGGACGCGCTCGCCTGGATCCGATACGTGGCCCAGGGAAGCCAGCCGCCCGCCAGGGTGCCGTAGTACTGTCCGTCGGTGCTGGTCCGCCCGAGCGGGGTGCATCCGCCCCCGGCGGCGTCGATCGGGCACGCCGCGACCGTCGATTCTAGGACCCCGATACCGGTCGCCGCATCGACGACCTGGCCTTGGACGGCGGCGAGCGGGAGGAGCGAGATGTTGGCGAGCGTCGTGTTGTTGGTGGAGAGGTAGGCCCAGGTCGTATTGCTCGCCCAGCCGGACGCCGCCGCCGAGATCGTGATCCACCCGGGGGGGGAAAGGGAGGTGAACGTACCGTTGACGTCGGTCGCCCCGCTGGCGCACGGATAGAAGTTCTGGGAGCCCGCGCTGCAGACCTGGTAGGTGCTGAGCGGCAGGGTGAGGTTCGTGCCGGCTTCGAGGATCCGCCCGTTCACGGTCGGCAGCGTGGTGAGGTTGACCGTGTTCCAATGCTCGTTGTTCGTGAGCCCAAGGCGTGCGGGGATCTGGGACGGATCGCAGCACGTCGGGGAGGTCGCGGCCCAGGTCGTGTTCCCGAGTGTGTTCGTCGGGCCGGAGACCTTGATCACGACCGGTCCCGGAGGCACCGGTACGCAGAACGTATGGCCCAGATTTCCGGCCGGGGGAGGGATCCCGGGGGAGACACCGCACTCCCACGGGGTCGTCGCACGATTGAACTGGCCGGCGAACACGTAGCTGTAGCTCGAGAGCGACGAGGACTCCTGCGAGGTCGCCGTGACGGTATACGATGGCAGGCCGAGAGGGCGGCCCGGCAGCGTGACGTTCCCCTCGAGGTACGTCCCGGCCGTAAGGTTGAACGGGATCCCGAAATGAGGGTCGCCCGTGAGCATGCGCGGTGTCACGTTGACGATCGTCGTGTTCGCGTAGGCCGGTGGATGGGGTCCCGGGATCGCCCAGGAGGGGGGGGTCCCGCAGAGGCCGGTCGAGTCCGGCGAAAGGGTAAGCTGCGTCCGGAGCGGAGGAAGCCACCCGGTCACGAGGACCCCGTACGCGGAACCGGCGACACCGCACCCGACGACCGCCGAGCCGCTCGAGGACGTACCGTTGCGTCCGCCGAAGGCATTCTGTCGGACTCCGGGCAGCGAATACCCGTCCAGCGAGGTGGCCTGGAGGACATAGTCCCCGGTCATCACCCCGTAGGGGACCGAAGCGTCGACGGCCGACCAGCCGTTCGCGAGCCACGTGTCGGCGACCTTCGCGGAGACCCCGAGGCTCACGTTGATCGCGACCTCCCCCATCGGAAGGAGGTCGACCGTTCCGGCGTCCCAGGCCTGCCCGGGTGCCTCGCGCGGCACGAACCCGATGGGATGGTCCGCGACGACGTAGGCCGGCGGAGCGGTCACGCCCGGAGCAATCACTTCCACGTAGTCGGGACCGGGCGGACCGAGCGCCTGCAGCGTGGACGTGTACGAGAATTGACCCTGCTGCCCGCATAGCAGCGTGAGCGAGCTGCAGATGGCGAGCGATGCCCCGCTCGCGACCGGGGTGCCCGTGACGGCGTCGCGGAGCTCCACCCGGACGAGGGTGTTCCTCTCGAGGTAAATCACCCCGAGGTCGAGATTCTCCCACGGCGCGCCGTCGACCCACGTCGTGTTGGAAATGAATCCCGCCCCCGCAGCGGTGAAGGTGACCACGGAGGGCGCGGGGGGGACCGCGATGCGGAAGGTCCCGCTGCCGGGCGTGGTCATGCCGGGGCTCGCGATCACCTGGAGGTCCCGGGTTTCGGCGGAGACCGCGACCCCTGCGAGGGTCTCATGTCCCGGGTCGTTCGCCTCGACGATCCCCGTCGCGATCGCATCGTGGATCAGGTAGATCGTGCCGACGTACGTCGAAACCCCTGCGACGCACGTCGCGTAGGTGAGGTTGGACAGCCACCAATCGACGGTGGCCTGGGCGTACGACGCTCCCGCCGGGCACGTTGCGGTGAAGTACCCCCAGGTCCCGGTCGTCACCGGGGCGCAGGTCGTGGGCGGACAAAGCGCCCCGCTCGCGGAGTACGCCTCCACCGTGACCCCGGGGAGCCCCGTGCCCAGCCCTCCGCTCGCGTTCGTGACGTTGACGTAGCCGGTGAACTTCCCGGTGAGACTCGCGTTGAGCGGTGGCGCCGGCGGGGAGAAGGCCAACGGCGCGACCGGGGCCGCCGACCTTGGGGTGGCGTACCCATCCGTGAGCGAGGGAATGGAAGGATCCACAGGAAGGGTGGGTGCGTCAAGGGGGCTCGCGACCCGCAGCGCAGCGCCCGTGAAGGCGCTCAGACCGGTCGCCGGCGAAAGATGCCCGGTCCCGGGCGCCGACGCGGCAGGGACGGAGAGGAAGGTCGCCGACGAAGCGGGGATCACGAGGAGCACGACGGTGAGGCCGATCAGTAGGGCCCTCGTCCGGGTTCGTGCGTGAGGCGCCCCGGGCACGTGAGCCACTGGCACCACCTCGTTCCCAGCCCCCTCGCGGAGCGGCCCGGACCCCACCTCACGACGAGGCGCGGGGTTGCGATCCAACGGAGCGTCACCCCCACGTCGGCCCATCGAAGACATCGGACCCGAATTTGACTCAAATACCTATGTGACCGTTATCGAGAGATCGGTAACGCGTTCTCCTTACTTTTCGCGTTCGAGGACGTTATGGTTCGGCCCCCCGTCGTGGCGCTCCCGTGCGGTCGCGAGGGAAGGGACCGCTCGGGGTAGGCGGCTCGCGGCGGGGTCGGGGCAACCTCGGGGGACGAACGCCCCGCACCGCCCCCCGGACCCTCACGCCATGAGATATGTAATCGGGCCGCATGAGGGGGGACGATGAAAGGCTCGAACGCGCCCGGCTCCCCGTTCGCCCGCGCCTCGACCACCCCGTTGGGCGGGATCGTTCCCGTCTCTCCGCGACCGGCGCGACGTCCGGCGCTTCTCACCCCCGCCGCCCGCAAGGCGGTCCTCCACCACATGCTCCTGTTCCGTCAGGCGTCGCTCGACCGGATCGCCCAACTGACCGAGTCGACGCCGGTCGACCTCAAGCGATTCCGACGCGACCTCGTTGAGAGCGGCGTCCCGGAGGTTCTCCTCCAGCGGGGCGTCAGCCTCCCGTTCACGCGGGAGCTTCCTCAGGGCGCCCTCCTGTACCTCATGGTGCGGGCGCTCCGCCCCCAGCGTATCGTGGAAACGGGAGTCGGCCCCGGATACTCGACGGCATGGCTGCTCGCGGGGTTGGACGCGAACCGTCACGGCGAGCTCATCTCCCTCGGTCCCGGGCCGTCCCAGGGCCGCGCGTCGGGCGTGGCGGAGGCGACGGTGGGGCAGTTCGTCGCCCCGTCGCTGCGCAGCCGCTGGACGCTCGTGCTGGGCAACACCGTCGACCGCCTGGGCGAGATCCTGCGCCAGGAGGGAGGACGCGTCGACCTCTTCTTCTACGACAACGGCCCCGAGGTGAACCGGGCGCGCTTCGAGCTGAGGGCGGCATGGTCGGCGCTCTCTCCGCACGGCCACCTTCTCGCGCACCACGTGGACGCGAACACGGCGTGGACCGAGATCTGCCGTCTCCAGGGACTCGCGCCCCAGGTCCTGGACGCCGGACCTCCGCCGCTGGGCGCCCTCGAGATGCGCTCGGCGCGGCTCGCCTAGCGCTCGAGCTCCTCGACCAGGTGCTGGACCGACGGGACGATCAATCGCTCGAGTGCCGTGCGGACCGCGCGCTCCGAGCCCGGCAGCGCGAAGACCGGCTTTCCCTTCACGACGAAGAGGGTGGCGCGGCTCAAGAGCGCGAGCGCTCCCACCTCGGCGAAACTCATCGACCGGTAGATCTCGCCGAACCCCGGGACGACGCGCCCACCCATCGCCTCGAGCGCGTTCACGGTGAGGTCGCGCGAGCTCACGCCCGTACCGCCCACCGTGATCGCGGCTTCGACGGGGATCTCGGCGAGCCATGCGTCCAGCGTCTCCCGAACGTCGGCGACGCTGTTGGCGACGAGCTGGTAGCGGACGACCTTGTGGCCGGCGTCGGTGAGGAGCGTGCGGGCGAGGTGGCCCGAGACGTCGTCCTCCTCCGAGTGGGTGTCGGAGACGGAGAGGATCGCGAACCCGAGCGAGCGAACTCCGTCCAGGTGGTGGCGTCCGGTCGGGCTCGCCGCGCTCATGCCGCGCCTCGGAGCGGTCGCTTCTCCTTCGTCACGACCTTCACCGGGCCGAGGCGGGCGTTCGGGTAGAGCCCATCGCCATCCTTCTCGAGGTCCTTCACCATGTCCCACACCGTGAGGAGCGCGATCGTGACCCCGACGAGCGCCTCCATCTCGACGCCCGTGCGCCCGAGCGCCTCGACCTCGACGCGGGCGCGCACGCCGGTCCGGGTGCCGCGCACGTCGACCCGCGCCCCGGTGATGGGCACGGAGTGGCAGTGGGGGATGAGCTCGGGGGTACGTTTGAGCGCGAGGAGCGCCGCCATCTCGGCCGCCGGGACCGGGTCCCCTTTCGGGACGCGCGCCCGCCGCATCGCGGCCACGCTCGTCGGACCCAGCGTGAGATCGCCCTCAGCCACGGCACGACGGTAGACGACGGGCTTCTCGTGGATCCGACGCTGCTCGGTCATGCCCCACGCTACCGACGCGCATCGCTCCGCTGGAGGGCGAGGCGGGCCAGGACGGTCTCGAGCTGGAGGCGGTCCGACGCGCCCTGCGCGAGGCGGAAGTCGACCTCCCCCAGGTAATCGACCAGGCGCACCTTCTCGAGGGGGGGGATGAGGGCGTCCGGAAGTTCCGGGAGGTAGCTGTGGATCGCGCGGACGATGTCCTCCCCGCTCGCCCCCCGGTCGCTGAACAGCTGGTAAAGGCGCTTGCGGGCGTCGAGGAACTCGCCCCGCAGCGCGTCGAGGAGCATCGCCTCGACCTCGGAGCGCAACGGGGTCGTCGCGACCTCCTTGAGGGTCGCCTCGGTGACCGGGTCCGCGTAGGTCGCGGCGAGCTGAAGGAGGTTCGTCGCCCGTCGAAGGTCCCCCGCCGACGCGGCGATGATCGCCTGGAACGCCGCGGGCTCGACGGTCGCCTTCTCGGCGCGCGCGATCCTCTCGAGCTGGCGGAGGATCTGATCGGGAGGGTAGGCACGGAATCGGAAGACCGCGCACCGGGACTGGATCGGGTCGATGATCCGCGACGAGTAGTTGCACGAGAGGATGAAACGGCAGGCCGCCGAGTAGCGCTCCATCATGCGTCGGAGCGATGCCTGGGCCTCGGAGGTGAGGTTGTCCGCCTCGTCCAGGAAGAGGAGCTTGAACCCGACGCCTCCGATCGGCGACGTGCGGGCGTAGCCTTTGATCGTCGTGCGGACCGTCTCGATGCCCCGCTCGTCCGACGCGTTGAGCTCGAGGAAGTTCTGGCGCCACTCCGCCCCGAAGAGGTCGTGGGCGAGGGCGAGCGCGGCCGTCGTCTTTCCCGTTCCCGGCGGCCCCGCGAACAGGAGGTGAGGAAGGCTTCGCTTCTTCGCGTAGGCGGCGAGCAGCGGGACGATCCCTTCCTGACCGACCATCTCGCTCAGCGAGTGCGGGCGGTACTTCTCGACCCAAACCGCCTCGAGCTGGCTCTCCACGCGCTCGCCCTCGCGCCGGTGAGTTCGCCCGCAGATAGAGTTTAC
This sequence comes from Thermoplasmata archaeon, assembly GCA_050749685.1. Classification (GTDB taxonomy): domain Archaea; phylum Thermoplasmatota; class Thermoplasmata; order Lutacidiplasmatales; family UBA184; genus Lutacidiplasma. The sequence continues at coordinate 9,729 of JBOGRS010000043.1, read as the reverse complement.
GACCGCCGGCCCTGAACCGCGGCGGTCGGGGCGCTTCGCTCGGGGTGGGAGGGGGTGAACGCGCCTACGCGCGGCGGCGCCATAGGGCGATCGCCACGATGGCGACGATCACCGCGACGCCGAGGGCGACGAGCAGCAGGGGAGGGATCCCGAAGAGGTTCGGCGATGACCCTGCGGGCGAGCCCGCCAGGGCGAGCGTGATATCGAACGGGACGGTCGCTTGGCTCTGGACGCTGAAGTTCTCGAAGACCGCCGCGTATCCGGGAGCGGTGACCTCGATCGAGTGGACTCCGGGGGCAAGGCTCACGTTGAACGCTCCGGCCGAAAGCGCCACGGGCGCCCCGTCGATGAGGACCTGGGCTCCGGTGGGACGGACCGTCCCCTCGGCGTACCCCGCGGCGACGACGGCCGAGACCGTAACGTATCCCGCGGCACCGGCGACGGTGAGCTGGTGCGAGGGCGTCCCGTCCTGGAACCCGTTCGGAAGGCCGACCCTGAACTGCCAGGTCCCGTTGGAAAGGTCAAGGGCGAGGATCGCCGAGGTCCCGGTCACGTTGTGCCAGATCCCGGAGGATTGGGCGTCCACCGACCACGGGGAGTCCGCGGGAAGTCCGCTGACGGAGAACGTGTAGGTGAACGTCGTCGGGCTGAAGACGATCGGGACCACGACCGCGGACCCTCGCACGACCACCTGCACCGGATAATTGACCGGAACGTACCCAGGAACGCCGGGGACGGTGAGGCCGAAGGTACCGTTGGGCTTGTCGATCGGCAACGCCGACGACGATCCACTGACGACCGCACCTCCGACGCTCGCGCTCCAGGACGTGCCGGCGGGGAGACCGGTCTCCGTGAGCGCGACGGTATAGAGGACACGGACCCACGCGAGCGCGATGCTCGCCGGGCCCGCATTCACGGTGAACGATCCGCTGCCTCCCTGCGTCGCATGGTAGCCCGGCACGATTCCGAGGACCCACGCGTGCGTGCCGTTCGCGGCGGGCACCGTAAGGGAGGCGTTGGACGTGGAGTAGGTCGCGGTGCCGACCGTGACGTTCCACGGTGCTCCGGACGGGAGCCCGGTGGAGGTGAAGGTGACCGGGTAGGTGAACGCGGACCACTGGACCGTCCGATAGAGCGCGCCGGCGGCGACGGTGACACTTCCGGCTCGAACGTCGGGCACGAAGCCTCCGACGGCCCCGACCTGGTAGGCGAACGTCCCGTTGGGCTCGAGGAACGTCAGCGTCGGATTCGGTCCGGCGATCGAGGTCCCGTTGACCGTCACGGACCAGGTCTGACCGGACGGAAGGCCCACCGAGGTGAACTTGACGTTGTAGACCGTCCGGGTCCATGCGGTCGAAACGGAGTTCGCCGCTCCGGCGATCGTCACCTGGCCGTTGCGCGCGCCGGGCACCCACCCGTTGACGAGGCCGAGATGGTAGCTCCACGTCCCGTTCCAAATTGGAACGACGATCTGGTTCGTGGTCGACCAGACGCTCATCCCGGACGTCGTGACGGACCAGTTCGTTCCGGTGGGGAGCCCGGTCTCGGTGAACGTGGCGGAGTACTTCGAGCCCGCGCCGAAGTAGACGGGGACATAACCGCCCTTCGGGACGGTGACGTTTTCGACCCCCACCCTCGTGGCGTTCTCGTAGAGCCCGATCGCGTAGCTCCCGGGTCCGACGGTGAGGTTCATCTCGCCGCCGATGAACGCCCCGTACTTCGTCCCGTTGAAGTAGATGATCCCGTTCTGGTAGGGCGTCGAAATGTTGACGATCGCCGCCGTCGCGCGATCGTAGAGCACCCCGAGGGATTGGGCGCCCGCGGCGCTCAGGTTGGCGTAGAGCGTCCCGTTCGATGGGTAGTAGCGACCGGCGCTCGTGATGTTGCTGACACCTTCGGCCGTGTCGCTGCCGTGGTTGTAGGCGTTGCGCACCATCTGGTAGTTGTGCCCGTTCCAGTACTCGAGCGCGAGGTGGAGGGCCCCCGTCGTGACCTGGGTGTTGTACCCGCAGCAATCTCCCCCGAGGATGAGCTCGGCGTCGTTGTAGAGGGAGGAGGGATTGTATTGGGTCCCGTCGACGACGTAGCCGTGGTTCTTGAACCCCTTCGCCCACGGAAAGTGGGCCACGTCGTACGTGATCCATCCGTACCCGTCCGAGTACTCGAACCGGGCCGCCGGGCTCCCCGACACCGTCGCCGTATCGACGCGCAATCCCAGATCGAACGGATAGCTGATCGTGATCGACGCGCCGGATTGGCTCGACGCCCCGGCCGCGTAGTACTGGCTACCGTAGATCGAGCCGTTGCCGGCGACGGTGTTCGACGGGAGTCCCGACGACGAGGCGGAGAAGTTCCAGATGTTGTTCTCGAATCCGAGGCTAAGGGTGGACGTGTCGAGGACCGCCACGTCCTGCACCCAGTAGTCGTAGGTCTGGCTCCCGTTCGTGATCACCATCACGACGTTCAGCTGGAACCCGACCGAGGTCCCCGAGTTCGTCCCCGAGGTCGTGAGCTTCGACATCTTGAGGTCGGCGAAGAAGGAGGTGGTGTTGTACGTGTATCCGTTCCCGTTCTGGTCGACGCCGAAATCGGCGATCCCCATCGGGGCGGGTTCGCTCGAGTAGTATCCCTGCGGGTTCACGACATGCGGTCCGATCCACGACGGCCCTGCGCCCGCGCCGGGTCGCGGCACGTCGGACGGCGAGCCCAGGGGAGGGAGGAGATGGGACGGATCCGGCGGGTGCGGCGCGGCGGACGGGATCGGCGGGGCCGATGGCGCGGACCCGAACGCGGTGCCCGCCGCCACGCTCGGCACGAGCAGAAGGAGGAGGGTGAACCCGAGGATCGATCGATGGACGAGGCGGGTTCGGAAGGCGGACGGAGCGTGCACGGATCAACGCGGGTACTCGAACCGACCGACTCCCTCCCCGGAAAGGGCGTCGGGAGGGAAAAAAGGGTTTCGGATGGTTAGGTTTCCTGCGGCGTGCCCGCCCCCGACTGCCTCAGCCGGGCGACCGAGCCCGGCGGGATCCCCCGGGGGGGGCTATCCGCTCGCGACGACCGCCGCGGTCGATACGCTCGCCGCCTCTTCCTCGAACCATGCCTGGACCAGGTAGTACCAGCTTACGAGAAGCATCAACGGCAGCGATCCCATATCGCGCGCCGCCGGCTCGACCGCCACGACACCGCCCTTAAGCGCGCCGTGTTCCGCCACCGTCTCGATGTGCAGGAGCGGAGCGCCCGTCAGGGTGGCGAGCTGCCAGGCGAGGATGAGGAGGCCCTTACGTCGAAGGACGAAGGATGTCGTGCCCACCGTGAGGAGGCTCGACCGCAGGTGAAGGTCGAGCCGCGCGATGACCCCCCCGCGAGGGTCGCGCGCGAGGACGTGCGGGGCGAGGAATCCCTCCCGCTTCAGGGTGAAATGGTCCGACGCCGTCCCACCGTTCGCGAGCGTCCCATGCGTCCTCGCCCAGGTGAGCGACGCCACCAGGTCGTCCCCCGAGAGTAGGTCGAAGGCGGTGGGCGCGCCCTCGCGACGTAGCCATCGGAACGTGCTGCGGTCGACCGACTCGAAGCTTCGGATCGTCAACGTCGCATGGGAGCCGTCGTCCCCACTTAATCTCGCCGGGGACCGCTCGGCTCACCCGAGGCGCATCTTGAGGGCGTAGAGGATGACCGCGAACCCGCTCAGCATGAGGGCGGTGCACCCGAGGGATGCCTCGAGGAGGTCGTCCCACGTCGCCCAGACCCCGAACCACTCGACGGTCGTCCCGAGCGCGAGGATCGCGAACCCTACGCCCAGGAGCACCATCGAGCGATCGCCGGTGCGTCGACCCGAGCGCAGCGCGTAGAAGCTCAGCGTTCCGCCGAGGACCGCCACGCCGACCCACAGCGCCACCAGCAATCCGGCGGCGGGGCCGACGTAGGGGGAGGCTTCCAGGGTCATCGCGGGCCGACCTCCTCGCGAAGGTCGCTCCACAGGGACCGGAGGCGCTCGGCGGCAAGGTCGCGGGTCCTCAACGTCAGGGTCACCAACCCACCGCGGATATCGATGTGGGCGCTCTCCACGAGGCTGCGGAAGAGGTCGGTCCGCTTGCCGTCGTCGGTGATGATCGTGCGCTGGACGGCGACCAGACCGAGCTCGCGAAGCTCGTGGAGCCGGGTGTAGACCGTGCTCTTCGGGACCCCGAGCTCCGCGAGGATCTGCTGGACCGAGCGGGGAGCGTCGTCGAGGAACCCCAGCAGGCGGCGGTTGACGGCGTCGCCGAGCGTGTCGAGGACCCGTTCTTGGCGGGAGGCGGAGGGTGCCCTCGCCGGCGTCGGTGGCGGAGCATCACCTTCGGTCATGGTCCTCGGGCGGGTTTCGTGTCGGCACGATTCCCGCCGGGAGGAATCGCCGGCCCAGATAATCCGGCCGTCTCCATGCGCTCCCGTCTACGCTAGGGCTAAGACCCCCTGCGTCGATGTACGGTCGTGGTCATCCGCCAGCAGCGCGCTGAGCCGTGGGGGGAATCCTCCCCCGGAGTTCGGGTTCACCGCGTCCTGCAGAGCGCTCAGGCGGACCTCAACCTGTACCGTATCGAACCGGGGTGCCTCATCCCCTCCCACGACCACCCCGAGGCCCACGTCGGCGTGGTCCTCGATGGCGGGGGCCTCTCACGCTGGAGCGGAGAACTCCACCGCCTGGTCGCCGGCGAGGGGTATCGCGTCCCTCCGGGGGTCTTCCACGAGTTCGAGTCCGACCCGATCGGCACGACGGTGATCCTCGAGGCCGAGGTCCACGCGGCCGTGGCGCCGGCGCCTCCGACGGGCCGCGACCTCCTGGGTCCGCATGCGCTCGCCGCCTACCTGGAGCGCCCCGCCCTGCCCCGGGCTCCCCCCCCCCGCACGCGCCGCGGCCCGGCCCGCGCGACGAAGTGAGGGGACGGTGGCTCCTCCGCTCGACTCGGGCGAGGGCTGGGCGGAGATCCGGCCGGGCGCCCGGCAGAAGGTCCTCGTGCGCGGACCGGAGGCGATGATGATGCTCTACGAGTTCGCCCCGAACCGGGTCTTTCCCGCGCACGTCCACCCACTCGCCCAGATGGGGTTCGTCCTCGAGGGCAGCGGTCGCCACACGATCGGTGGCGAGGTCCGGCGGGCCCGGGCCGGGGACAGCTACTACATCCCTGCCGGCATCGTCCACGACTTCCGCAGCGACCGCGAGCACCGTACGCTCCTGGTGGATGCCGTCGTCGCGACCGAGCTCAAGGATGCGTCGACCAAGGGCGTCGTGCGCATGCTCGACGGCGCTCTCGTCAGTCCGTCGTTCCGTACGCTCGCGCGCCCGCGGTTCTAACCGTCGCGGCGATCGCTCCCCGACCGCCGCGGGGTGGCGTGGGACGCGAGATCCATCACACCCTTGCCGAGCCACTGGCCGCCGTCGACGGCGAGCACCTGACCGGTGACGTAGCCGGCGTGGTCGCCCACGAGGAAGGCGACCGCGTCCGCGATCTCCTCGGGCGTCCCGAAGCGCGCGAGCGGGATCGTCCCCTCGACCGACCGTACCAGCTCGTCCGTGAGCCACAGCTGACGGTCCGTCCCCTCGGTACGCACCGGTCCGGGCGCCACCGCGTTCACGCGGATCCCGTGACGTGCCCACTCGACGGCGAGGGTTCGGGTGAGGGAGAGGACCCCGGCCTTCGCCGCGGCCGAGTGGGCCGTCCCGGGCCCGGCGAGCCAGGCGTAGGAGGCGACGATGTTGACGATCGAGGCGCGCGGCGACCGCCGGAGGAGAGGAAACGCCTCCCGGCAGCAGAAGAATGACCCGTCGAGGACAATTCCCAGGACGGCCCGCCATCCGTTGGGCGAGATCGATTCGGCCGGGGCGATGAAGTTCCCCGCGGCATTGTTGACGAGGACGTCCAACCGACCCACCCCGAAACGCACGCCCTCGATCAATGCCGCGACGGATTCGGGCGAACGCACATCGGTCGTCCGGGTCAGGACCCGCGCGCCCGTCGGCTCGAGCGACTTCTTCCCTGCGGCGAGGTGGTCGGCGGAACGACTGGCGAGCACGAGGTCGTACCCGTCGCGTGCCAGACGACCCGCGATCGCGAGCCCGAGCCCGGTTCCGCCGCCCGTGACGAGCGCGACCGGTCGGGTCCCCGACCGATCGGCGTCGGGCGTGTCCGAGGCTTCCATTCAGACCCCGCATCGAGGACCGCCTCTAAATCCCTCCCCTCCGGGGTCCGGATCGCCGACGCGGACCCGATTCCCGGCCGAGCGGACCTCCCTTGCCGGGGAGGACGGTCACGCAACGACCCTTTATCCCGGGGTGACGTTCGCGCGTCGGAGCCGATGCGGGAGTACCTCGCCCATGTGCAGTTCCGCGGCACGATCCGTGAGAGGTCCGTCGAGCCGTACCTCGCGCTCCTCCGCGACCTCAGGACCCGGCGAAGGGTCCGCGGCGTCCTCTTCGACATCTCGAGCGGGGGCGGGGCGGACGTCCCGTCGACCGACCTCTTCCTCGCGGTGAAACGCCTCGACCAGGTGAAGCCCGTCGTGGCCACGATCGGCTCGATCGGCGCGTCCGGCGCCTACATGGCCGCCCTGGGAGCGCGTCGCATCTACGCCTATCCCGATTCCGAGGTCGGATCGATCGGCGTGATCTTCCCCCACCTCGCGATCCGTCGGCTCCTCGACAAGGTGGGGGTGGACGTCGAGCTCCTCCACCAGGGTCGCCACAAGGATGCCTACCAGGGCCTACGACCCCTGACCGACGAGGAGAGGACAAAGCTCCTCGCGGTCGCCTCCGACAGCTACGATTCGTTTGTCACGATGGTGGCGCGCGAACGCCGCATGAGCGTCGAGTCCGTGCGCGAGCTCGCGACCGGGGAGTTCTGGAGCGGTCGGCGTGCCCTGGCGCTCGGACTCGTGGACGCGCTGGGGGATCGCGAAGAGGCGCTGTTCGCCCTCGCCCAGCTCGCCGGAGCGCCGAGCCGTCGGACCCGAAGGATGGATCCACCGCGAGCGTTCCTCGACCGTCTGATGGGCCGTGGTTTCTCGGCGGTTTCCACCTCGGTCACGGACGGCGTCGTCGGGGCCATCGAACGCTTCGTCCTCGAGCTGAGATAGGGCCGGCGGCGCGGTCGAAGAGATTAAGAAGAGTACCGCCGTCGTGCCGCTGTGCCCCGCGACGATAAGCGCAGCGGATTCCACTCCGCGGCCGGCCTCATCCAGTACTACGACATGGAGGAGAGCCATGCGCTCAAGATCGACCCGTACATCGTCCTCGTCCTGGGAATCGGTGCGGCGATCCTGGTCGAAGTCCTGAACTGGCGATTTGTCTAGAGCTCGGTCCTGCGTGCCGTTCGGGCACTGGATCGGCGACCCCGCCCACGACGGCGGACCGTCGGCTCCCGAATACGGAGGTGTCCCCGACCACGATCGAGGTCGGGGCCGGCGCGGCGACGCTCAAGATCGGCGCTGGCACCGGGTTTCGCCCACCGCCCCCCGGTCCCGTCACGACCTCCGACCCTGTCCGTACGGGCGTGCGGGCGCGACGTCCACGAACGAGATCGCGTCGCCGGCGTAGTGCGGCGCGTCTTACACGGTCGTCGTCGGTCCGTTCATCGGCGGCAGGAACCGGTCGGCGTTCGAGTGTCCGAGCAGGCAGACCTTGGATTCCTCGGATTCGTCCAGGAGCGAATAGCCGGTCCGCTCGGCGAGCGCGTGGGCGAACCCGCGAATCTCCGGGTGCTCCGGAACGTGGTCGCGTCCGAGCCGCTGGCGCGACTTCCCCATGTAAACGTAGCCTTTCGGTTCGATGAAATCCGGGCGGGCGACCGCATCGAGCTCCGCGTACTGGTCCACCCATCCCAAGTTCCAGCCGCGCACGAGCGTGTGACGAATGACGCGGCGCGTTTTCAGGTCCCGAACGATCGCGAGCGACTCACGGAGGCGCTCCCACGCGTCCTCGTGCGCCGGTAGCGTGAGGCGACGGAAGATCTCGGGGTTCGGAGCCGTGACCGAGACGTAGAGTTGCGTCGGCAGGGGGTCCATCGCCCGGAGGGCGTCCGGATTCGTCCCGTTGGTCACGAGGAAGGTCGTGATCCCGCGTTCCTGGCACAGTTCGAGGAAGCGGTTCATTTTGGGATAGAGCGTCGGTTCGCCCGTCAAGGAGATCGCGATGTGACGGGGCGACTGCGCCTCTTCCCACCGTTCGAGCGGGACCGAACCTTCGCCCTTGAAGCCCGAGAGGATCCGGCGCTGCGCGTCGATCGACTTCGTCAGCAACGCTTCGGGGTCGTCGTACTCGACCATCGTCTCGTCGTTCTCCCAGCCCTGATTACGCCAGCAGAACCGACAGTGGAGGTTGCAGGAATCGATCGCGGGGGACATCTGCAGGCAGCGATGGCTCTCGATCCCGTAGAACCGTCCTTTGTAGCAGTCGCGTCCGTGGGTGAGCGATTGCCGGGTCCAATAGCAGAGCTTGACCGCGCTATGGCGGCCGGTCAGTTGGTACCCTTGACCCGAAAGTTCGCTCCCGAGGTCCTGGTCGCCCATCGGAAAGCGTTCGATCCGTCCCCGGGCCATAACTCTTTGCGCTTTCGCTCGACGTCCCATCCGAGCCCAGCGAGCCGGCCGCGCGCGATGCGAACGCCGCCGACGGGTAGCTTCATAAAAGCCCGGGCGCGTGAGGCGACGGATGGCCGGCGAGATCACCCCCCGGGAGGCCGCCGAACGCATCGTGGAACGTCCGGAATCGATCGTCCTCCTCGACGTGCGCGAGGACATTGAACGCGCCACGGCGACGATCGACGGATCGATCCACATCCCCATGGGACAGATCCCGGGACGGATCCACGAGATCCCGCGCGACCGTGACCTCATCGTCTATTGTCACCACGGCAGCCGGTCCATGATGGTCGCCGAATATCTCGAGGGGGAGGGTTTCGATCGTGTCCTCAACCTTACGGGGGGCATCGATGCGTGGTCGGTGCGCGTCGACCCGAAGGTCCCCCGTTACGGGTAGGACGACCCGGGCGGCGCCGTGGTGGCGCGGGATGACTTCGAGGATCGTCGCGGAGGCCTCGCTCTTCTCGCGCGGTCGTGCGACGCGCCGGAGCGCGGGACCCGGCGGCATCGCCCCGACTCACCCGTTCGCGGGGGTCGGGAACGGGGTCACGCTCTCCACCTTCTGGGGCGGAACGCGGAAGGTGGCCTCGCGACCGACGACGAGCTCGTGGGAGTAGCGCAAGGATCCGACCTCGCAGCGGTCCCCGACCGAGACCACCTCGCCGGCCACCGAGGTCGCCGTCGATCCGTCCTCCAAACGCACCGTTCGCCCGTAGACGGCCTCGGCCCGCGCTTTGCGTCCGAGGATCACCGTGGCCCCGACGAGCGGGCCGACGACGGTCGCGCGACGCTCGAGCCTGATCTCGTGGGCGAAAACGCCCCCGGCCGTGGCGACGTGCCCTCCCACCTCGGCGCGTCCCTCGAGGACCGCTCGGCGGGCGCTACCTTCTCCCCCGATCTCGAGGTCGACCGCCCGCAGGTCCCCCCGGACCCGCGCTTGACCGCCGACCTCGATGCGCCCGGTGAGCTGAAGGCCACCGGCAACCGCGAGGCGACCGGCGACCTTGACGTGCGTGCCGTAGGCCGAACCGGCGATGTCGGCGAGCCCCCCCACCTCGAGGTCGGTGAACGTGAGGTCCCCGTCGGCGCGGAACCTCCCTCCCGCCTCGATCC
>JBOGRS010000042.1:0-15989 GCA_050749685.1 Thermoplasmata archaeon | reverse complement strand
AGACCGGTGCGGTCTATCGGGGCCACATCCTCACGATGATCTACTGGGCGTCGGTGAATCCCGAGTCCCGGGCGGCGACGTGGGATTGGATGACCCATCGGGCCGACGGCGCCCTCGAGGAACTGCGGGGCAGCGGGGTACCGTCCGAGATCCTCGAACGCACGCTCCCCCTCCTCGGGATCGGCCGTGAGCGAGAGGTGCGCGACCACTTCGCCGAGCATCCCTGGCCCGAGACCGACCGGGGCCGGCGCAAGGGCTTCGAGGTCCTGCGCGCCACCGCGCGGCTCGCTACGACCCCGCCGTAGGCGGCTCCGCTCCTCACCGGGGCCGTCGCACGGGGGCGCGCTTCGGACGGGGGGAGGTCCACGTCCCGTCCCCGGCCGACCAGATGTACCACGTGCCATGGGCCTGGCTGAGGCGCTTGCCCTCGCCATCCACGAGGTTGCCCTGCACAAAGGCGAGGTGGCGCCCGCGCCGGACGACCTCGCCGCGCGCGGTGAGGTGCTGGCCGAGCCCGGCCGGTCGGATGAACTCGATGTAGAGCGAGGCCGTCGCGGTGACTTCGCCGTCGCGCAGCAGCGAGACGACCGCGCCTCCCATGGCGGTGTCGAGGATCGTCGCGTAGACCCCCCCGTGGACGACCTGGTTGATGTTGAGATGGCGGGAGCGCACGACGCCCCCGACGGTGCACACGCCGTCCCCCGTCTCGCCGGGGACGATCCGGAACCCGACGTGGTGGTGGAACCCCCCGAGCCGCTCCGCGGCCCTCCAGTCGCGTGGAGGTCGGACCGGGTGCGGTTCCAGCGCCGGGGCGCGCCGCGCCATGGGGCTTCGAGCCGCCGTGGGACATAAGTACTCTCCACCATGGTCGTGCCCCCGGGGTCGGTCGGTGCCACGGTCCGGCAGCCGGAGCGCGACGTGCGAGGCCGCGCCGAACATTGCGCTCGTCAAGTACTGGGGGGTGCGCGACGAGGCCCGCGCCCTTCCCTACAACAGCTCGCTCTCGGTCACGCTCGACCGGCTTCGGACCCGCACCCGCGTGACGTTCGACTCCGGGCTCGCCGAGGACCGGTTCGTCCTCAACGGGGAGGTGGTGGACGGGGCGCCGCGTCACGCGGTCGGCGAAATGCTCGACCGGATCCGCGTCGAGTCCGGTGAACGGGATCGCGCCGAGGTGCGTTCGTCCAACAACTTCCCGACGGCCAGCGGGCTCGCCAGCAGCGCGAGCGGTTTCGCGGCCCTCGCCGGGGCGGCCGCGTACGCCGCCGGCCTCGCCCCGACGCCCCAGCACCTCTCCCAGATCGCCCGCTTCGGTTCCGGGAGCGCCTGCCGCTCGATCTTCGGAGGGTTCGTCGAATGGCGCAGCGGTCGACGGTCGGACGGACGGGACTGCTACGCCACGCCGCTCTTTCCCGAGGACCATTGGCCCGAGCTCGTCGACCTCGTGGCGCTCGTCGCCGACGCCCCCACGAAGGCGGTGCGCTCGGCGCGCGCGATGCAGCTGACGGTCGCCACGTCGCCCGAGTTCTCCGGTCGCCAGCGGGAGATCCCCGGACGCCTCGCGCGCATCCGCCGCGCGATCGGGGCGCGCGACGCGTCGGCGCTCTTTCCGGCGATCATGGAGGAGTGCGACAGCTTCCGTCGCGTCTGCGAGACCACCACCCCGCCGCTGGACTACCTCACCGGCACCTCCCGGGCGATTCTCGCGGCCGTCGACGAGGTCAACCGCGGTGCCGGACGGCCCGTCGCGGCCTACACGCACGACGCCGGGGCCCACGTCCACGTCTTCCTCCACGCATCGGACGTCCCCCGCATGCGGCGCCGGCTGGCCCAGGTCGCGGGGATCGCGGGAACGCGGGTCCTCCACGCGGGGCCGGGCGCCCGCCGCGTCGGGTAGTCCGGGCCAAAGCTCCGAGGGTCCGCGGACGCGCTCCCGTCTACCGAACTCGTCGGTGGGCGGGCCTATGCGAGGGCGTTGCGGGCCGTCGACGGGACTTCGTCCCGGTCGTGCGGCGCGGTCTTGCCTTCGTCGCCCCGGTGGTGTAGACTTCGAGAACGACTCCGTCCGGGTCGGACCATATCGCCGAGACGTACCCCGGTCGGAACTCGGGTCGCTCGGCCGACCGTACGAGCGGGTAGACCTCGCGCTGGATGAGGTCGTTCTGGATGGCCTCGACGGTCGACGCGTTCGGGACCCAGAAGGCGAAGTGGTCGGCGATCACTTCCTCCTCGCCCGTCGGCGGGGCCCGGCGGACGCGCAGGGGTGCGCCATGGAGCACCCAGAAGGTGAGGCTCCCGTTCGTGTAGCCGAGGTAGGTGGGTTCGTGGACGAAGCGGCGGAACCCGAGGCGACCGAGGAACGCGTCGTAGAAGGCCCGCGCGACCGGAATGTCGTGGACCTCGATCGAGACGTGGCGCAGCTCCGGGCCGGTGCCGGGCGACATCGTCTCCCGAAGCGGGAACCCGCCTTAAAGGGCGGCCACCCGGGCGCGGCGTCCCTACGCGATGTGGCGGTCGAAGTCCGGCGACGGGAGCTCGAGACCCATCGACTGGACGAGCGGCGTGACCTCGCGGATGTAGCGGGCGCGGGCCTCCTCGTTCGTCCAGCGCTTGAGCCCCCACTCGATCGCGCGGCGGCTGGTTTCGGAGTGGGAGTGGCCGAACATATCGAGCGCGCGCGGGTACCAGCGGTTCACCGCCTCCTGCGCCTCCTCCTTGCTCCCGTAGTACTTCGCGCCGTCGCGGGCAATCCGCTTGAGGACGGAGAAGCCGAAGTTGAGGTGGAGCTGCTCCTCGGAGAGCATCAGCGGCATCGCGCGCGCGAGCGGGCCGTAGGAGCACTCCTGGAAGGCCCGCAGCTGATAGACCCCGACGCGGTCGACGAAGCAGGTGAACGCACCCACGTCCGACCAGCGGTCGAACGTCATGTTGAACGCCTCCAGCTTGTGCTCGCCCTCCTTCTTCGCGAGGAGCTCGTCGATGAACTGCTGGCCTTCTTCGCCGAAGTCGCGCAGGATGCGGCACGCCTGCAGTCCGTGGCGCGCCTCGTCCGCGACGATCCGGGCCTCGATCCACCGGTCCTCGAGGATCGGCGCGCTGTCGAGCCACGGACGGTGCTGCTGGATGGAGGCGAACTCCGTGTCGGCCTGGACGACCATGAGGCGGATGATGAGCTTGCGCATGTCGGCGGGAAGCTCCTCCGACGTCTCGAACTTGCGGGCTCCCGCGCTCGTGCCCCAGAGGATCTCGCGGACCGGCTCGATCGTCCCGCCCTCGTTGAGGATCTTCGACAGGGTGGCCGGAGGGGGCGTGGCAGGACCGGCGAGCGGTTCCGAAGGTGCGCTGGGGGAGGTCGACATGGGCGCGTCCGTCGTGAAAGGACTCAGCGCCCCTTAAAGCTGGGCTTCCGCTTCTCGACGAACGCGCTCAGCCCTTCCTTCGCGTCCTCGGTGATGAAGAGGCGGTTCTGGAGCTCGCGCTCGAGCGCGAGGCCGGCGATGAGCGACATCTCAACGCCTTCCATCACGGACCTCTTGATCAGAGAGACCGCGCGCGCGGGGCCGTGGGCGAGCGCGGAGGCGTAGGCCTGGACGTCCTTCGCGAACGATTCCTTCGGATAGACGTAGTTGACGAGGCCCATGGAGAGGGCCTCCTCGGGGGTGAGAAGCCGTCCGGTGATCATGAGGTCGAGCGCGCGCGACGTGCCGACGAGGCGCGGCAGGCGCTGCGTCCCGCCGGTGCCGGGCAGCACCCCGAGGGTCACTTCCGGGAGACCGACCTTTCCGGAGTCCTTCGCCATCATCCGAAGGTCGCACGAGAGGGCGATCTCGAGCCCCCCGCCGACGCAGTGGCCATTGATCGCGGCGATCACGACTTTGGGCGTCTCGGCGAACTTGTTGAGCGTCTCCTGGCAGTGCAGGCAGAACATCGCCTTGAAATCGGGCTGGCTCCCCTTGAGCATCTCGATGTCGGCGCCCGCGCTGAAGAAGCCGGGGACCCCGCTCGCAAGAACGACCACGCGCGCGTTCTCGTCAAAGCGCATCTCCTCGATCGCCTCGTCCATCTCGCGCATCATGTGGATGTCGTAGGTGTTCGCCTTGCCTTTGACGATCTCGATGTAGCCGACGTGATCCTCGACGCGCGTCTTGATGAACTTGCCTTCCATGGACGATCTCTCCGTTGGGGCGGGCCGGGCCAACCCGGCTCCTGCGATAAAGGTGCCGACCCGCTCCGGTGGCGCCGTTCGATCGGGGGTTAGGCGCCCGCGGCGGCGACGTGGTGCGGGAGGATCTCCTGAACGGTGAGGTCCGGGAGCCCCACGAAGACTCGGTGGGTCATCCCCGCGAAGATCCCGGTCTCGACGACGCCCATGAAGCCGTGCAGCTCGCGATCCAACGCGGCGGGGTCCGGGACGGGCGCGCTCGGGCGCAGGTCGACGATCTCGTTGCCGTTGTCGGTGAGGAACGGCTGGTCCGTGCCCGCGATGGTGCGGACGAGCGAGCCGAATCCACGGTCCTCGAGCTGGGCGACGAGCGTCGGTCGCGCCCACGGAACGACCTCGATGGGGATCGCCGCCCGCGTCCCCAGGTGCGTCACGAGCTTCGTGTGGTCGACGACGATCACGACCTCCTTCGCCAGCCGGGCGAGGTACTTTTCCCGGAAGAGGGCACCGCCTCCGCCCTTCGTCAAGTCGAGCGTCGGGGCCACTTCGTCGGCACCGTCGATCATGAGGTCGAAGGTAGTCCGCGGGACGAGGGGGCCAACCGAAAGCCCGAGTTCGCGGGCGAGCCACTCCGTCGCCGCGGAGCTCGCGACGGCGTGGAGTTTCCCGCCGTCGGGAAATCGGTCGGCGAGGGCGCGCACGGCGAACGCCGCCGTCGACCCGGTGCCGAGGGCGAGACGCATGCCCGGACGCACCCGCTGCACCGCGGCCTCGGCGGCGAGGAGCTTCTCCGGGTCGAGGTCCGGTACCGGCATGCGGCGGCGGGACGGGCGACCGGGGCAGATAATACTGCGCGCGCACGGCGCGCGGGGGCGAAAGTAAGATGGCCCCCCCTCCCGTAGGTCGCGCCGTGACCACCGCGTCGCGCGCGAACCCATCGCCCGTCGTGCTCTCGATGGGGGGTTCCGTCCTCCTCACGGGCACGGACGACGCAGACTACATCTCCCGCCTCGCGACGGTCCTGCGGCTCGCGGGCAAGGAGTTCCCCCTCGTCGTCACGACGGGGGGCGGACGGGCGGCCCGCGAGTACATCCAACTGGGGCGCTCGCTCGGCCTCACCGAGGTCGAGCTCGACGAGATCGGGATCGATGTGACGCGCCTGCACGCCCGCCTCTTGAGCGCCCGTGTCGGCCCCCCGACACCCTCCCATCCTCCGACGACGCTCGCGGCCGCGGTCCACGAGGTCCAGCGCGCCTCCCCGGTGATCCTCGGAGGGACGGAGCCGGGTCACACGACCGACGGCGTCGCAGCGCTCGTCGCGGTGCGTCTACGCGCTGCCCGCCTCGTGAACGCGACCAACGTCGACGGGGTCTACGACCGCGATCCGCGCGCCGAGATCGACGCGAAACGCTTCGATGTGCTCGGTTGGGCGAAGTTCCGTGACATGATCCACGCGGGGACCGCGGGGGAGGCCGGACAGCAGTTCATCTTCGACCGGCTCGGCGCGGACTCGCTCGCGCGGGCCGGCATCCCGCTCTACATCGTGGACGGGCGCGAACTTCCGAACCTCGACGCCGCGCTCCACGGTCGAAAGTGCCACGGCACGGTCGTACGGTAGTCCGCCTCCCCCAACGGATTTACCCCCGCGATGGTCGCTCTCCCCCATGCCGCGCATCGTGTTCCTCGGGCCGCCCGGCGCCGGGAAAGGGACCCAGGCGGTGGAGCTCGCCGGTGCGCTTCACATCCCTCACCTTTCCACGGGGGATCTCCTGCGCGCGGCCGTCGCCGCCGGTACTCCGCTGGGACGTGAGGCGGACGGGTTCATGCGGGCGGGCCAGCTCGTGCCCGACCCCCTCGTCCTCGGCCTGCTCCGCGAGCGGCTGGAGGCACCCGATGCGAAGGTAGGCTTTCTCCTTGACGGATTCCCCCGGAACGTGGCCCAGGCGAAAGCGCTCGAGGGCATCACGCCGATCGACCACGTCGTGTCGTTCGAGATCCCCGAGACCTTGCTCGCGGAACGCCTCACCCAACGCCGCAGCTGCCCGACCTGTGGGGCGGTGTACAACCTCATCACCGCGCCCCCGAGGGACCCGGCGCGGTGCGACCGGGACGGAGTCTCCCTCGTCCAGCGGTCCGACGACCGGCCCGAAGCCGTCGCGACCCGCCTCCGGGCCTACCGCGAGCAGACCGCCCCCCTCCTCGAGCACTACCGCAAGCTCGGAGTGCTCCGGCCGATCGACGCACGGGGCACGCGGGAAGAGGTCGCGCGCCGCATCCGCAGCGTGCTGGCGTGACGGCGAGCCCACGCGATGCGCTTCGCCATCCGAAGGCTTATAGGTCCCCCACCTGTCGTCCACGCGTCCCGGCTTAGCTCAGTGGTAGAGCGGGGGACTGTAGTAGCGACTGCCGGTCACCGGCAGCCCCCGTAGACATCCTCAGGTCGCCTGTTCGAGTCAGGCAGCCGGGACCTGAGGACGACGTTCCCGCCCGGCGGCGCAGGGGAAACCCGTAAGCCCCCTCGCGGTGTGCTCGGGCCATCCGATGACCGGCGCGAGCGGCAGCCCCACCTACTGGTACCCTAGCCCACCCCATGAACACCGCCACGAGCTCGCGATCGTGGTCGGCATCCTCTTGGGCCTCATCGCTACGGCGTTCCTCCTCGCGATCTTCCTCCGTCCCGAGGTCATGCGAGCCCCTTCGGTCGTGACCTTCGGCGGGCTCTGGGCGCTCTTCTGGCTGCTCGTCGTCTTCCTGTTCGTGATCTGGATCCTCCGCGCCTCCATCCGGGGCCTGACCGGATCCTACCACGGCCCGCGGCGGTACGGACGCCACTTCGGGATGGATCCGGCGACGCAGATCGTTCGGGAGCGCTTTGCGCGGGGCGAGC
The DNA here is from genome assembly GCA_050749685.1 of Thermoplasmata archaeon. Classification (GTDB taxonomy): domain Archaea; phylum Thermoplasmatota; class Thermoplasmata; order Lutacidiplasmatales; family UBA184; genus Lutacidiplasma. The sequence goes on along the minus strand of JBOGRS010000042.1, from coordinate 8,940 downwards.
TCACGCGCGATCAGTTCGACCAGATGATGCGGGACCTCGACGGTCGTCGATACTAGCGCGATCGACGGACCGAAGCGCCGGAGCTTCCGTGCTCGCCCGAGAGTGGGAGCGGCCGGGCGCCGCGCGCTGACGGCAGGGTCCTAGATACCTTCCGCTCGAGTTACGACGTTCTCCCCCAGCGCCCCGCTGGGGGCGGGCTCTTCGCGGGCTTCTTGCGGCCGAGCGAGGGCCGGGCGCGCATCGATGGGCGCGACGCGGGCGACGACCCGAAGGCCGCTCTCTGAGGGGTGGGCGCATTGGTGGAGACCCCGGAGCCCTGCCCCGCCCGGACGGGCCGCGAGACCCTGTCGATGATCGGCGGGTTCCGGGGACTCTCCCGGGAACGGATCCGCGACAGCACCGAGCGGCACGCCCAGGAGCTCGAGCTTCCCCCCCTCGACCGTCGGAGCGGCGGTCTCTCGAAGGGGCAGAAGCAACGGATCGTCATCGCGGGATTCCTGCTGAGCGAGCCGACGGTACTCCCCCTCGACGAACCGACCGGCGTCGGCCGGCCCCCCCTAAGGTCCGGACGGTGCCGGCGGGTGCGCGGCCCGTCCCGTCACTTCGTCGCCGCCGGAACGACGGGGCCGAAGAACTCGATCCATACCCCATCCGGATCCCGCGTGTAGACCAGGTTCTCGTGGGTCTCCTGGACGACGGCGACGATCGGCATGCGAAGCCGGCGGAGTTTGCGGGTCATCGCTTCGACGTCCGAAACGCGGAATCCGAAGTGGTCGTATTCGGTCCCCCGCCGGAACGCTTCGTAGAACCGGGTCCCACGGGGGTAGAAGTTCAATTCGAGTTCATGTCGGGCGCCCGGGAACCGGAGATGGACCCACGCGCCTCCGTGCTCCATGACCCCGCGGCGGGAAACGCGAAATCCGAGCTTCCGGTAGAAGCTCAGCGATCTCGTGAGATCGCGAACCCGGATCCCGCTGTAGCGGAACTCGACCTTGAGGGAAGGCATGCCGGTGCTTCGAGGGTCGAGGGTAGGATAATCCTCGCGGGCCCCTCGAGCCGAACGCGCGCGCGTTCGGCGTTCCGAAGGGGAACGCTCTCGCCCCGCGGAGGTCCGAGATCGCGTGAACGCCACGTTCCGAGCCCACGGCCCGCCCGACGCACGCCGCCCCGACCTCCCGAGCCTCGTTTTCGCGACGGAGGAAGGGGACCGACCCTAGCGCTACGCCTCCGGGTCCTGGGGGACGACCGAGCCCTTGATCGACTCGACCTCCGGCGCGTCGGCGTCGCGCTGCTCCGCGTCGGAGGTCGATCACGGTTGATTCCCCGTACCGGATCGACCCCGGGCGTGGCCCGATCCGCCATCGAACCGGCGCTCGCCGATGCGGTTGTCGGGATTCGAACCCGAGTAGGTAGCTTGGGAAGCTACCGTCCTAACCACTAGACCACAACCGCGCGGGGAACCCGGAGGGGAGTCCGTTCTTCAGCTTTGTGTAAGCTCGCCGGCGGTACCTCAGAGAAGGTAGCCGACCGACTCCTGGGGGATGGCCGGGGACGCCGCGATGAGGTCGGCGTTCGTGACGAGCCGTTCCGCGGTCTCGGAGATGAACCCGGCCCGGGCGAGCAGCTTTCGGGACTTCGGGAGGTCGTCGGTGACCAGCGCGACCAGGCTCTGCGAGCCCTCCCGCGTCACGAGGATCGCGACGCTCGAGACGTTGACCTCGGCCGCGGCGAGAACGTCGAGGACCTTGAGGAAGCTCCCTGCCCGGTCCTCGAGACGCACCGCGATCATCTCGTGCCGCACCGCCGGATACTTCGCCTGCTTGAGGACCTTGAGCGCCCGCGTTGGGTCGTTCACGATCAGGCGGACGTGGCCCTCGCGTCCGGCCGAATCGACCGAGATCGCCGAGAGGTTAACGTGGGCTTCGGCGAGACGGCGCGCCACCGCGGCCAGGGTTCCCGGACGGTTCGAGAGTTCGAAGGAAATCTGCTGGAGCGCCATGGTCGACGGTTCCAACGGGTCGGGATGCCTAAAGGCTAGCGCTCGGATGGGAGTCGGGGCTACCCGGCCCTACGAGCGTATTTATACCGGAAGCCGGCTAAATTCACACGACCCGGGCCCCGGCCCGAAGTCAGTCCGCCGCATGGGGGAGGATACAGGTGCGTAATGGACGGCGGGGCTATCGCCGGCGCCGTCGCCTTTCGCGCGACCGTCGAGGGGTGGTCTCGGTCGTCGGGACCTTGCTCGCCCTGCTGGTATTCTTCGCCCTGTTCGGCGTCTTCCTCACGCAGTACGTACCCTTGTGGATGATCGATAACGAGTCGCAGTTCACCTCGCAGACCCAGCAGGCGTTCGCGGGCCTCAAGTCCAACATGGACCTTCAGGCGGCCCTCAACGGGCCGAACGTCTACGCGACGCCGTTCGTGATGAGCTCGCAAGGCGTCCCCCTGATCGCCCAGCCGACGCAATCCCTCCTCAACTTCGTCCCCCGCCTCCCCGGCGTCTTCGCGAACGTTTCGATGACCGTCGGTCCGGGCGGGGGCCACGCGTTCTACCAGAACTTCTCGCTGGGGACGCTCCAGATGCAGCTGCCGAACCGCTACTACAGCCCGCAGACCTTCGAGTTCGAGGACGACGCGGTCATCCAGAGCCAGGCCGACACGCAGCAGGTCCTGAGCTTCCCCCCCACCCTGGCGTTCAACCAGTCCGGGGGCCAGATCGGCGTGACGATCTCCCTCGTCCAGATGTACGGGAACGCGACGCAGACCGTCTCCGTGGGGACCCAGGAGGTCTACTCGCACTTCCTCAACACCCAGACGTTCACGAGCACCGGACGTGCCGGGGCCGCGTTCAACGGCCAGTTCCGCCTGGGCACGCACTTCCCGTGTGCGTGGGCGAACTACCTCAACGGCGCGATGCTGCGCTCGGGCATCGGCGGTGCCCACTACTCGCTCAGCCCCTCGACCTGCGCAGCCTCGAACGGCCAGGCGCAACTCATCACGCTCCAGTTCCTCGGAATCTCCTCGATGACGGTCATCCTCGGACAGTTCACGATCGTGGTCGGAGTGGGGCTGGGCTGAGGTCGACCATGGGAAGCGCTTCGTTCCGCGTCAAGATCCCGCGCTCGGGCCCCTCGGCCCCGCGCAACCCGTTGCAGTCCGCACCCCCCGAGGCGACGGGCAAGGAACCGACCGACCTTCCGGGGACGTTCATCACGGCGATGCCCCCGCTCGCCGACGCGGACGCGAAAGAGCTCGAGGTGGCGGCGATCAACCCGCCGTACACCTACGCTCGCATCAGCTACAACGACCGGACGAAGGAGTACGTCTACGAGGTCATCGAACCCCAGCTCTCCCGCCACGAGACCGAGCTGGTCGCCCACCTCAAGTCGACCCTCACGAAGATCATGGGCTCCGAGGTCGCGAGCCTGTCGACCGCCGACAAGAAGGCCTACCTCCGCGGGGAGGTGGAGGATTACCTGCGCACGCGTCAGATGCCGCTGAGCCCGCTCTCCACCGAACGCGTCGTCTACTACATCCAACGCGATTTCGTCGGCTACGGCCCGGTGGACGCGCTCATCCTCGACCCGCACGTCGAGGACATCTCGTGCGACGGGGTCGGCGTGCCCCTTTTCGTCTTCCACGGGAAGTTCGAGTCGGTCAGGACGGACGTCGTCTTCGAGGACGAGGACGCGCTCAACTCGTTCATCGTCGCGTTGGGCCAACGCTGCAGCAAGGCGGTCTCGGTCTCGAACCCGATCCTGGACGGGACCACCCCGGAGGGCCACCGCGTCCAGGCGACCTACGCCCGCGAGATCACGACGCGCGGGGCGAGCTTCACGATCCGACGCTTCAAGGAGAAGCCGTTCACGCCGGTCGACCTCATCCTGAACGGGAGTTCGAGCGAGGAGATGATCGCCTACTTCTGGCTCGCCGCCGAACAGGGAGAATCGCTCATCATCTGCGGCGGCCCGGCCGCCGGGAAGACGAGCACGCTCAACGCGATCGCCCTCTTCATCCCTCCCACGTCGAAGATCGTCTCGATCGAGGACACGCGCGAGGTGAACCTGCCGCACGAGAACTGGATTCCCGGCGCGACCCGCAGCGGCACGGGGGACCGCGGTCCGGACGGGAAGGCCGCCGGTGAGGTCGACATGTTCGACCTGGTCCGGGCGGCGTTGCGCCAGCGGCCGAACTACATCATCGTGGGGGAGGTACGAGGGAAGGAGACCTACACGATGTTCCAGGCGATGGCGACGGGCCACACGACGTACTCGACGATGCACGCGGACAGCGTGAAGTCGATGGTCAACCGCCTCGAGAACCCTCCCATCAACACGCCCCGCATCCTCCTCTCCGCGCTCAACAACGTCATCATCCAGATCCAGGCGCGGACCGACAAGGGGGTCGTCCGCCGGTTGAAGCAGGTCCTCGAGATCGTCGGGTTCGAGCCCGAGACGAACGAGCTCATCACGAACACCGTCTACGAGTGGGACCCGGGCACGGACAAGTTCGTGTTCAAGGGACACTCGTTCCTCTTCGACAAGATCATGGAGCTCAAGAACTTCAGCCATGAGGAGATGGACGCGGAGTTCCAGCGGCGATGCGCGGTCATCCACTTCCTCGTCGCGAACGAGATCACGGACCATCGCCAGCTCTGGCGGCTCGTCACGGCCTACTATAAGGACCCCAACGAAGTGATGGCACGCATCCAGCGCCCCCCCGTCGCGGGAGGCGGATAGGCCGTGGCCTCCGCGTCCCGGGTCGTCGGCCGACCGACCATCGTGGCCCCGCCGGCCGTCGTGCGCGCTCACCCCCAGCGGATTCGGCGCGGCGACCAGCCGACGCACTCCCCGCTCACCGGGTTTCAGCAATGGGCCTGGAGGATGTTCCGCGAGCGGGTGACCAGCCGCGCGCCGGACCTGATCCTCGAGGAGAACCTCCTCAAGGCGCACATGCGGATCCGCGCCGACGAGTATCTCGCGCTCGTCTACGCGACGACGCTCTTCGCGGCCATCGGCCTGGGCGTTACCGGGGTCGTTCTCGGGGTCGTCATCGCGCTCAGCACCGTGTGGTACTACGGGCTCGCCCTCGCCCTCGCCCTGCCGGTCGGGCTCACGGCCCTCATCTACGTCATCATGCTCCACCAGCCGGCGTCCCGGTCGTCCGCGCGCGCGAAGAACATCGACCGCCGCATCTCGGCGTCGATGAGCTTCGTGAGCGCGATGGCGTCGGCGGACGTGAACATCGACCAGATCTTCAAGGAGCTCGCGCGCCAGAAGATCTACGGCGAGGTCGCGGAGGAGGCGGCCTGGATCACCCGCGACACCGAGCTCCTGGGCGTCGACATCCTGACCGCGATCCGGAACGGCGCCCAGCGCACCCCGTCGAAGCGATTCCAGGACTTCCTGCAGGGCGTCGTCACGACGGCGACCTCCGGCGGGCAGCTCAAGCCCTATTTCCTCGTCAAGGCGGAGCAGTACGAGCGGGAGAACAAGCTCGAGAACCTCCAGCGTGTCGAGACGATGGGCCTGCTCGCCGAGACGTTCGTCACTGTCGTGGTCGCCTTCCCCCTCTTCCTCGTGATCATCATCGCGATCTTCGCGATCATCGGGGGCGGCGGCCAGTTCATGATCACGATCCTCTGGGCGATCGTGGGACTCATGATCCCGCTCTCCCAGTTCGGGTTCATTTTCTTCATGTACTCGCTCGCGCAGGAGATGTAGGTCGATGGCCGCGATGAACACCGAGGGGGCCCGTGCGCTCACGAACATCCCCGGGCTCGGCCGGTCCGCCGAGAAGGAGGGACTCCCCCAGGAGATGATCGCCCTCATCCTGGGCGGCGTCGTCGCCGTCGCACTGTTCGCGCTCGCCGTCCTCAATGCCGTCGGGACGTTCGACCTCGAGATCCGCCCCGGTGAGGGCTCCGGCCTCAACCCCGCCCTCGACTTCATGGTCCTCGGGATCATCGCGCTCATCGGTCCCTACGGGATCATCATGAGCGCGAAGCTCCGTCGCGTTCAACGGATCGAGGAGCGCCTACCGGACTTCCTGCGCGACGTGGCCGAGGCCGGCCGCTTCGGCATGACGCTCCCGGACGCGATCGTCGTCGCGAGCCGGGGCCGCTACGGCCTTCTGACGGCGGAGATCAAGAAGATGGCGAGCCAGCTCGAGTGGGGCGTCCCCGTCGCGACGGCGCTCCGCCTCTTCGAGCAACGGGTCCCGACGCCGCTCGTCATGCGGGTCGTCTCGATCATCACCCGCGCGAACGAGGCCGGCGGGAACGTCGCCGACGTACTCACGATGGTCGCCCACGACACCCGCGAGTCGCAGCTCTCCGCCCAGGCGCGGCAGATCTCGATGCTCACGTACGTGACGGTCATCTACATCGCGTTCTTCGTCTTCCTCGTCACGATCTACATCATGGCGGCGGTCTTCCTGCCCCAGATGATCGCCGCGGGCGAAGGGATCAGCTCGAGCGCGCTGTCGAGCGGCGGAGCCGTCAACCTGCAGTTCGGGTTCGTCCCGATCCTGTTCATCGCCTTCCTGGTCGCGGTCATCGTCCATGCGGTGGGGGACGGTCTCATGGCGGGCGTCCTCTACAACGGCCGTCTCGCCGACGGAATGCAGCACGCGACGATCATGCTGGTCACCGGCTGGCTCATCATGCGATTCGTCGTCCCGACGCTGGCGGTCTAGGAGGGTCGGACATGGCGAGCGGGGCGCAAGGCCGGAACTACGGGACCGATGACCTCGACCTTCGAACGGTGCGGCGTCGCCCGCCCGTGCGATTCTCCCCATGGCTTCGCCTCGGCGCGGCGTTGCGCCACGGCACGACCGAGCCGCGCGCGGTCAAGCTCGCGCGTCTCGGCGTCTCGGGCCAGGGGAGCGAGGGCCCAGTGACCCCGATCCCGGCGATCCGCGACCCGAACATCACCGAACTCGAGCTCGCGCCGATCCGCGAGAGCTTCTCGTTCGTCCGCATCACGTACCACAACGTGCGCAACGAGCACCTCTACGAGGTGATCGAGCCGCCCCTCTCTCCGATCGAATCGGAGCTGTTGGGCCGGCTCAAGATCATCATGGTCGACCTCTTCCAGCCGCTCCCCGAGCTCGACCTCGAGACGAAGCGGCGCGAGCTGCGCCGCATGGTCGACGAGCAGTTCAAGAAGTGGGAGCTCTCCCCGAGCCCGACGACGAAGGGGCGACTCGTCTACTACCTCGAACGGGACTTCATCGGCTACGGGATCGTCGACGTCCCGATGACGGACAGCGAGGTCGAGGACATCTCGTGCGACGGGGTGGGGATCCCGCTCTACATCTACCACCGCAAGTACGGCTCGATCCGCTCCAACCTCAAGTTCACCGATTCGAAGACCCTCGACGACTACGTGGTCTGGATCGCGCAGCGCTCGGGCAAGCACATCTCGGTGGCGAGCCCGATGCTGGACGCGACCGTCCCGGACGGCTCGCGTCTGCAGGCGACGCTCGGCATGCACGTCACGAAGCGCGGGAGCTCCTTCACGATCCGGCGCTTCCGCGACAACCCGTTCACGCCGGTCGACCTGCTCAAGTTCACAACGATGAGCCCGGAGATGATGGCCTACCTCTGGATCGCGATCGAAAGCGGGCAGTCGATGATGGTCTGCGGCGGCACGGCGAGCGGGAAGACGACGACGCTCAACGCGACGCTCCTGTTCATCCCTCCCCAGATGAAGATCGTCTCCATCGAGGACACGCGCGAGCTCAACCTCCCGCACGAGAACTGGGTCCCGTCGCTCACGCGCGCCGGCTTCGGCGCGAAGAACATCACGAGCGGCAAGGCGCCCGGAGAGATCGACATGTTCGACCTCCTCGCCGCGGCCCTCCGCCAGCGGCCCCAGTACCTGATGGTCGGGGAGGTGCGCGGCGCCGAGGCGTTCATCGTCTTCCAGGCGATGGCGACGGGCAAGACGTGCTACACCACCTTCCACGCGGAGAGCGTGTCGGCGATGGTCCACCGGATGGAGAACCCTCCGATCTCCCTCCCGCGCTCGCTCGTGAGCGCGCTCAACCTGGTCCTGCTCCAGCGCCAGGTCAAGGTGGGCAACAAGATGACCCGCCGCGTCCAATCGCTCACCGAGATCGTCGGGCTCGACCCGGAGACGAACGAGCTCATCACGAATTCCGTCTACTCGTGGAACCCGGGCGACGACACCTTCCTGTTCAGCGGCCACTCCTACGTCTACGAGCGGGTCGCGATCATGAAGAACCTCTCGATGAAGGACATGGAGAAGGAGGTCCGCGGTCGGGTCGAAATGCTCGAGTACATGAAGTGGCTCGAGGCCCGGGCGACTCGGCAGAAGCCGTTCACCCACCGCGACGTGGGGCGCCTCGTCTCGTTCTACTATAAGGAACCGGAGCAGGCGCTCGCCGAGGCCCGCACCGAGATGGAGCGGGCGCGCCTCGCTCGACCGAATCCGTAGCGCCCGGTGCGGGCGGGCCACGGGCCGGAGGGCGGCATCAGGTGACGCCACCGTTCGCGCGCCTTCAGGGGCCCCTGAACGGGAGCCCGCTCACCCTCTACCAGGAGGACTGCCTTCGCGGCCTCCCCCGACGCCTCCCCGAGGGAAGCGTCGACGTGATCGTCACGTCCCCACCGTACAACCGGGGCGTCCCGTACGGGACCTACTCGGACACGCTTCCGCGGGACGAGTACCTCGCGTGGATCGCCCTCGTCGGGGCCGTCGTCGCCCGCGAGCTCTCCCCCTCAGGTTCCCTCTTCCTCAACGTGGGGGGCGCCCCGAAGGACCCGTGGCTCCCGTGGGACGTCGCGCGCGCGGTCGGCGGGTCGCTCGTCCTGCAGAACGTCATCCACTGGGTGAAGTCGATCGCCATCGACCGGGAGGCCGCCGGACGAGGCGCGAAGCTCGACCGGGACATGGCCGTCGGGCACTACAAGCC
>JBOGRS010000041.1:0-16624 GCA_050749685.1 Thermoplasmata archaeon | reverse complement strand
TCCCCTGCCCGTCTATGAACGGGTAGCGCAGCGAGAACGGCTGCGCCATGCGGACGAGCGCGTCGTAGACGGAGAGGTCGCCATGGGGGTGGTACTTCCCGAGCACGTCCCCGACGGTGCGGGCCGACTTGCGATAGGGCTTGTCGTGGGTCGCGCCGGACTCCCACATCGACCAGAGGATGCGGCGCTGGACCGGCTTGAGGCCGTCCCGTCCTTCCGGGAGGGCCCGGCCGACGATGACGCTCATGGCGTAGTCGATGTAGGAGCGGTGCATCTCGCGCTCCACGGGGTGGTCGCGCGTGCGCGGACGTTCGTCCATCTCGGTGGGTGGGACCTCGGCGGGGGGCGTGCTCATGCCGTGGCCTCCCCTCCCGTAGGCGCGGTCCGCGGCGCGATCTGGCCCCCGACGATGCGGTCGACCTCGGCGAGGAAGGCGTCGCGCGTGCCGTTCGGAAGGGTCGCGCCGCTCGCGACCTTGTGGCCACCGCCCTCGCCCCCGACGGAGCGCGCCGCGTCCCGGCACGTGACCGCGAGGTCGAGGCCCTGGCCGACGAGCCACATCGTCCCGCGCCCGCTCACCTTGATCGCCGTTCCGTCCTCGCTCGCCGAGAAGACGAAGACCGGGCGCTTCGGGTCGATGAGGTAGTTCATCGCCAATCCGGCCTGGGTCCCCGCGAGGGTGGTCTCGGGGCTCTCGAACCACTGCACCGACGCAAGAGAATTAACTCCACCCTCTTCGAGCCTCCGAAGCCCGGAAAGTATGCCCGCCCTCCACTGGGTCTCGGCCGACCGGGCGCGGTCGAGCGCCTGAGGGTCGCCCAGCGCGAGCGCGACGCCGAGGCTCGGGGTGCCCGCGCGCCCGGTGGCGTTCTGGAGGTTCGACAGCTCCTCGGCATCGAGCCCCAGCGACGGAAGCCACCAGCGGTCCTGGTGGAGGACCTCGCAGAACTCCGGTCGCACGCCGCGGGTCACCAGGACGTGGAGGAGCGCCGCCGAGAGCCGTTCGGACTCCGCCGGTTCGAGCGACGGGACGCTACGTTCCGGCGCGAGCCCGAGCTGATGGAGGAACTCGTCGATCGCGGAGGGCCGACCCGAGAGCCCCGCGAAGTACGGGTCGATGCTCTGACGGAGGGCCGTGCCGAGGGTCGTGCCGGCGAGCGGGGCTCCGCGTTGCCGCACGACGAGCGAGCGCTCGAGCGCACCGTCGAGCAGCATGCGGTTGACGCCCTTGAATCCCCCGACATGCTGCCGATCGGCGATCGCCCCGGAAAGTCCCCACGACGCGTTGTCCCAGTTCTTCGGGTCGAGGAAGATCGTGAAGAGCCACGTGAGCGAGGCGGCGCACAGTTCGCTCATCCCGTCCACGCCCCAATCGAGCGGATTGACGAACGCCACGTGGTCGGGGAGGTCGGGGGGCTGAGGCGCCCCCGGGTAGGTGTGGTGATCGAGGACGACGACGGGCGCGGGGTGGGCGGCGGCGAGGTCCGGCCAGGCGGCGCCGGTGTCGACGATCAGGACGGGACCCTTGGTGGCGTTCAAGAGGTCGGAGATGCGGGCGCGCTCGACGCCGACGAGCGGGGTCGCCTGGACCTCGTAGCCCAGACGGTGGAGCGCCCGCACCATCGACGAGGCGCTCGCGATCCCGTCGCCGTCGTAGTGGTAGATGATCCGCCAGCGCCCCGGATGGCCCAGGACGAGCGCGCGGGCGCGGCTGAACTCGGTGGTGTACGCGGGGTGCTCGACGAACCTGTCCGGCCCCGAGGGCATCACTCCACCTGGAGCACCGCGGTCTGCGACGTGTAGCGCCAGTCGGTCGGGAGCCGCTTCTTCTGGCGATAATAGTGCGCGAGCCGACGGATCCTCGACTCCATCAGGCTGAGCCCCCGCTGGTTCGAGAGGTCCTTCGGGTGGGTCTCGAGATGGCGCTGGAGGTGGACGACGCGCTTCAGGAGCGCCTGGAGGTCCTCCGGGAGGTCCGGTTTCACCCCGTGGGTCGCGAGGAGGTCGGTGAGCCGGCTCCCCGTGATCACCCGCGAGGACGGCACGCCGTACGAGTCCCTCAGGACGGCGCCCACCTGGGCCGAGTTCATCCCGGACTTCCCCAGACGGACCGCCTGCTCGACGATCTCCTCGGCGTCGATCGTCAGCCACCCCGGCCTCGTGGACGGGTAGGGTCGGTGCGAGCCCGAACGGCCCTTGCGACCGGAGTGCATGCGGGACACGGCGGAACGTATCTCGTTCCGTACTTAACGGTTCGCGGAGCGGAAGGGCGCGGGCGGCGTCTAGGGGATGCGATCGGAGGTCTCGATCGCCTCTTTGAGGAACTTCTTGCCCTCGCTCGTGATCTGGTAGCGCTGGGCGACGGCCCGCTGCCGCTGCCAGGAGTACTGGCCGTCCCCGGGCGCCGCGACGAACCCGTTGCGCAGGAGCAGACCGAGCGCGAGGGAGACCTTCACGTTCCCCTTCTCGACCCCCCAGAAGTCCGAAAGTCGGCGCTCGACCTCCGCGAGCTCGAGCGCCTGCTCCTCCTTCTTGCCCTCGTGGGTCGACTCGGCCTGGTTGAGCTGGCGCAGGATCGCGACCAGGGTCGCGCGCACGGGGTCGGACGCGGTGGACGACGGCGGAACCGCCACGTCCGAATACACGCGAGCCTCCGGTACTTAGAACCATAGGGCAGGTCGCGGAATCGGGCGCACCGGAAGGACCCGAGGAGCGCGCCGATAGTCCGGGGCCCTTCAGGGGATGCGCTCGGAGTCGGAGATCGCGCGTAGGAGGTAGGACTTCCCGAGGGCCGTGATGTTGTAGCGCTCCCCGAGCACCCGGCGACGGTCCCACGCGTACTTGGGCTCCTCGTCCTGGCCCACGAGGCCGTTCTCCACCAGGAGGACGACGGCGCGTTCGAGGTGGTTCTCCTCCCCGCTGCGGATCGTCCAGAAGTCGCGCATCGAGCGCTCGATCTCAACGTACTCCATCCCCTCGATCCCGTCGCGCCGTTCGGCGGCCCGGTTGAGCCGACGAAGGACCTCGAGGAGGGTCTCGTGGAACGCCCAGGCCAACGCCTCGGGCGACTCCTCCCGCACGGTGGGGGGCACCACGTCGACCTCCATAAGGTCGCCGCGAGCCCTCCCTCGGCGGGCGGGGGGGACACGAGGTTTTAATTGAATCGCCGGGCGTGGGAGATACGGTATGGGCTGCACCTGCCGGAACCCCGCACGGTGTCCGGTCTGCAACACCCCGGTCCGGGTCCCGCTCTCCAACCTCGAGAGCTCGTCGGGCGCCGCGATCCTGGTCGACCGGTTCGCCCGACGCGATTCGACCGCGAACCGCGACGGGCTGCGTCGGCTCATCCAGGGCTGGGCGTCCTGCCCGAACTGCGGACATACGATCCACCACAACCACAGCCGACTGTGCGTCGCCGATGCGCTCAGCGTCGCCGGCGTCCCCTTGGCCGAGCGTGAGGCGATCCTCGCGAAGATCACCTTCCCCGAAGTCTAACGGCGGGGGCGGAGGACGCGGATGCCGGGTAAGCAGGAGTTCGTCGTCACGCCCTACGAGGTCAAGGGGCCGATCGACTACGTACGGCTGCGCGAGCAGTTCGGCACCCAGGAGCTCACCCCCGACCTCCTCGAAAGGGTCCGCGTCGCCGCCGGTGGCGAGCTCCACTACCTGCTCGCGCGCGGCATCTACTACTCCCATCGGGACCTGGGCGCGCTCCTCGACCGCTATCGGAAGGGGGAGCGGTTCTTCCTCTACTCCGGACGTGGGCCGTCCGGGCCGTTGCACACGTCGCACCTCGTCCCGTTCGACCTGTGCCGGTGGATCCAGGATCGGTTCGATGTGCCCATGTACGTCCAGATCACGGACGACGAGAAGTTCTGGGCGCGTCCCGGGCTCTCGCGGGCCGAGACGCTCCGCTGGGGATGGGAGAACCTCCTCGACATCCTCGCGGTAGGGTTCGATCCGAAAAGGACGCACGTCTTCTTCGACACGCGGTCGATCCGCGCGCTCTACCCCCTCGCGGTCGAGGCGGCGAAGAAGGTGAACTTCTCGACGGTGAAGGCCGTCTTCGGGTTCTCTCCGAGCACGAACATCGGCCTCATCTTCTACACGTCGCTCCAGACCGTCCCGTGCTTCTACCCGTCGTGGGCGAGCGGGAGGAGCCTCCCCTGCCTCATCCCCTGCGGCATCGACCAGGACCCGCACTTCCGCATCACCCGCGACATCGCCGAGGGGCTCGGCTATCCGAAGCCCGGGCTCCTGCACAGCATCATGATCCCCGGCCTCTCGGGCGAGAGGGTGATGTCGACCACGGGGGGGTCGCAGGACGACGCGATCTTCCTGAACGATCCCCCCCCGGAGGTGGACCGGAAGATCCGCCGCGCGTTCACCGGCGGCCGTGCGACCGTGGAGGAGCAACGACGCCTCGGGGCGACCCCCGAGGTATGCTCGGTCTGGGCCGCCTGGAGGGCGAAGTTCGCCCCGGGGGCGGAGGAGTTCGAGCGGATCACGGCCGATTGCCGATCGGGCGCGCTCATGTGCGGCGACTGCAAGGCGAACCTGATCGGGCGGGTCACGTCGTTCCTGAAGGACCAGGCCGAGCGCAAGGAGAAGGTCCGAGACTGGGCCGAGTCCGTGATCGTGACGGAACCGCCCCCGGCGCGTTCGGACCCTCGCCCGGGTTAGCCCACTTCCGGCCGGTCGGTGCGGGGGCGCGGACGTTCGGCCGTGCGACGCGGTGCCTCGGGGCCGCTCGGGCCCTCGCCCTCGGGGCCCTCGTCCTCCACGGGCTGGCCCGAGGCGACGGTGACGAGGCGCAGCATCGGACGGAACAGCGAACGGCCGGCGCGCCCCGGGTCGAGCGTATAGGCCCTCTCGTAGGCCGCGATCGCCTCCTCCTCCTCGCCCAGGCTGAGGAGCGAGAGGGCGAGGTCGATCCAGCTCTTCGCCTCGCGGCCGGTCTCCTTCTCCCCCGCCTCCTTGAGGTGGGAGTCCGACCGTCGGTCGTCCACGGCTTCCTCGAGGGCCTCGCCGGTCTCGCGGGAGAGGACGAGGGCGCGTTCGAAGGCGACGCTCGCGGCGGGCTCGTCGCCCGCCTCGCTCAGCGCGACCCCGAGGCGGTGCCAGGCGACGAGGTCGTCCGGCGAGAGCGCGACGGCGTGACGGTAGGCGGAGACCGCCTCGGGCCACTCGGAGCGAAGCGAGCGGGCGACGCCCAGGTGAAACCACGCCTCCGGGTTCTTCGGCGCGATCTCGAGGGCGCGGGAGAGCGCCGCCTCCGCCTCGGGCGCGCGTCCCAGGTGCGCGTAGGAGATCCCGAGGTAGGACCAGGCGCGCGCGTTGAGCGGGTCGTCGAGCAGGACGTCCCGGAACGCGCGGGCGGCGCGCTCGTGGTCCCCGTGGAGGACGTAGTGAACCCCGATGTCAAAGCGCTGCGACAAGGGGCGACCCGGCGGCCGTCATCATGCGGGTGCCCCCAAAAGGATGCCGCTCCTTCGGAAACGAGCCGCCCTCGTTCCCACCCCACCGCACGAAGGCCGCCCCATGCGCGCGCGTAGCTCGGCCCCGGGGTACCTTAAATACGGAGGCCCGCCTCCTCGGTCCGAAGGATTCCGAGACCCAGCCTGCTTCCGAGCGCCTGCGTTCCCATTTTTGGACGTGTGCGACCCCTAAGTCGGTAACGGGTCTAGGCGTCCGACGACACGCGAAACGCGAAGAGGAGACGAAATGGAGAAGACCCTGACGAAAGTGCGCGACCTGACCCCGAGCTCGAAGCAAGTGAACGTCCACGCCAAGGTGATGTCCGTGGGCGACGCGAAGGAGGTCATGGGCAAGTACGGCGACCCCCGCAAGGTGGCGGAGGCCGTCATCGGCGATGACACCGCGACGATCACGTTGTCCCTGTGGAACGAGCAGATCGGCTCGATCGCCAAGGACGACATCATCCTGGTTGACAACGGCTACGTTTCCCTCGTGCGGGGCCACATGCGCCTCAACGTGGGACGCTACGGCAACCTCACGAAGTCGACGGACCCGATCGGCGAGGTCAACCAGACGCTCGACATGAGCCAGCAGGAGTTCGAAAGCGAGCGACGCTCGTTCGGCGGCGGCGGCTACGGCCGTGACCGCCAGGGCGGCGGAAGCTACGGCGGCGGCGGCCGCGGCTATGGCGGCGGCGGCGGTGGTGGCGGCGGCGGTGGCGGGGGCGGTGGCGGCGGTGGCCGCGAGCGCTCCGAGAACTACAAGCGCTACTGAGCGCCCTCGAGCGCCGGATCGGCGGCCCCCGTCCCGGGGGTCGCCTACCCTTTCCCGGAGGGCGGGCGTTCCGCCCGCCCTCCATGAATGACTAAATAGCCACACGGACCTTGTCGCGACCGTCCATGCCCGACACCAAGCTCCACGAACTCACGCTCTACGTTCAAAGCAAGAAGGCGGTCACGAGCTTCTACCGCCCCCCGGCGAGCCGGGTCGTCGCGAGCGGGAGCGGGGACGGTGCCTACGGGGGAACGACCGACATCCACCACGCCGGTCGGGGCGAGGACGAGGCGGCCGGAGCCGGGGAGGAGACGTACTTCCTCTCGGACGATCAGGCGCGGTGCCTCGCGCTGGTCGAGGAGCTCGCGGCGAAGCGCAGCTACACCGTCCACGTGGTCGACGTGGGCAAGGCGGGGCGCCTCGAACGGCTCGTGACGGAACGCCTCCGGGGGGTCCAGAAGCTCCCCGTCCTCGTCGGCCTCGGGGACCGCCGCCTCGAGGGCGCCGAAGCGTTCACCGAGGAGAAGGTCTGCGAGCTCATGCCGACGGAGATGCGCAGCCTGCGGGCGTTCACCTACCTCAAGGTCCGCGGGGGCGACCTCGAGGGGATCCGCGAGATGCTCCTCGCCTTCCCCGAGGTCCGCGAGCTCCACCTGCTCACGGGCGACTGGGACGTCTTCATCGTCCTTGAGTTCCCCGACGCCGGGACGAAGAAGCGCCAGGTCCTCGAGTTCGTGACGGAGCGGATCCGCACCATCCCCGAGGTCCTCGACACGAGCACGCTCGTGCCCGAGTTCTCGGTGACCAAGTTCGCCTAGCGGGGAGGACGCGCTACCGGGCCGGGGACGCGGCCCGGCGGTGGCGCGCCGGGCGTCGACGTCCGGCGAGCGGCACCTTGCGCGGGGTCGTCGCGCGCCCGGCACCCGGTTCGGGGCTCCCGTAGAGCGGCTCGACGGTGAGGGGGTGGTCCTGGAGCCATCCGACGCCCTCTACGTAGGCGCTGAACGCCTCCAGGTTCGTGTGCAGCGGGATCCCGAGCTCGACCGCCCGTCGCCTAAGGACGTACTCGTCCTCGAGCATCCGCTCGAGCTTCTCCTGGGTGAGGGAGGAGGGGACGTTGAGCATGAGGTCGATCGCCCCCTCCTCGAGGGCCGAGAGGACGTTGGGATGCCGGTCCGGTTCGCTCACCTTGTGGAGGACCTTCACCCCGCGGAACCCTCGCGCCGCGAGGAAGGCCGCGGTGTCCTCCGTCGCGGCGAGGTGGAAGCCCAAGCCGGCGAGCCGCTGGACCGAGGGGAGCATCCGCTCCTTGAGCTCGGTCCCCCCGACGGAGAGGAAGGCGGTCCCCCCGGGGGGGATCATGCGGACGCCGGTCGCGATGAGCGCCTTCACAAACGCGTCCGGGAAGGTCGGTCCGAAGCACGCGACCTCCCCCGTCGACTGCATCTCGACGCCCAGCATCGGGTCCGAGCCGGTGATCTGGAGGAAGGAGAACTGGGGGACCTTCACCCCCCAGCGTCCGGGGGGCAGACGGGCGAGCCCGCTACGCGTCAGGCCTCGACCCAGGACGGCGCGTGCCGCCTCCCGCAGGAGCGGCACCCCGGTCGCCTTCGTGAGGAATGGGAGCGAGCGGCTCGCCCTCAGATTGAGCTCGATGATCTGGTACGCCTGGTCCTTCACGAGGAACTGGACGTTGAACGGCCCACGGATCGTGAGGGCGCGGGCCATCCTCTCGGCGGCGTCCACGAGCTGCGCCTGGACCGCGGGGGAGGTATGGCGGGGTGGAAGACAGAAGATGGCGTCCCCCGAGTGGACCCCGGCCCGCTCGACGTGCTCGAGGATGCCGCCGACCAGGACCTTCGTCCCGTCCGAGATCGCGTCGAGCTCGACCTCGTCGGCCCCCTCGATGAACTTGGTGATGACGACGGGGTACTCGGGCGAGAGACGCGCCGCCTCGGTGAGGAATCGGGCAAGGTCGTGGCGTCCATCGATCACCCGCATCGCCTGGCCGCTGAGGACATAGGACGGGCGCACGAGGATCGGGTAGCCGACCTCATCGGCGAACCCCGAGGCCTCCTCGACCGTCGTGAAGGCGCGCCAGGCCGGCTGGGGGATCTTGAGGCGCTCGAGCAAGCGAGCGAAGCGCGCGCGGTCCTCCGCCGAATCGATCGACTCGGGGGCCGTGCCGAGGATCGGGACGCCGCACGCGTGAAGGAGCGGCGTCAGGTTCTGGGCGAGTTGGCTCCCGACGCACGTGACGACGCCGCGGAAGCGCTCGAACTCGACGAGGTCGCGGACGCGCTCGAGGGTGATCTCCTCGAAGTAGAGGCGGTCGGAGCGGTCGTAATCCGTCGAGACGGTCTCCGGGTTCGAGTTGAGGAGCGCCACCGACGGGACGCCCTCGGCCTTCAACCCCGCGACCAGGTTCATCGTCGACCAGTCGAACTCGACGCTCGAGCCGATCCGGTAGGGTCCGGCGCCCAGGACGAGGATCCCGTTCTTCGGCCCGGGTTTCACGTCGTCGGCGTCCGCACGGTAGGTCAGGTAGAGGTAGTTCGTCGTCGACGGCCACTCGCCCGCGAGCGTGTCGATCATCCGCACGCGAGGCCGGATCCCCGCCGAAAGGCGCGCGCGGCGCACCGTCTCCTCGTCCCGGCGCGTCGCGCGCGCGATCGCGCGGTCGGAGAAGCCGAGCTCCTTCGCCCGTCGTAGGAGCGTCACGGGGAGCTCGCCCCCCGGAAGGGACCCGAGGGCGCGGTGGGTCTCCTCGACCTCGGCGAGGGCGTGGATGAACCACCGATCGATCCACGTCACCCTTTCGAGCTCCGCGGGGTCCGCCCCGCCCCGGAGCGCCTCGAGGACGGTGTAGAGGATCGTGGGTTCGGGACGCCCCAGCTCGGAGGCGAGGGCGCTGAGCGGTCGGACCTCCAGGGGCGGGACGAGCTCGGCGCGAGGGTCGCCCATGCGGACCGCCTTGAGGAGGGCCTCGGGGAACGACGCGCCCACGCCCATCACCTCCCCGACGCTCTTCATCGACGGCCCGAGGGTCGGGTCGGCGTGGGCGAACTTGTCGAGGTCCCAGCGCGGGAGCTTCACGACGACGTAATCGAGCGCGGGCTCGAAGCAGGCCGTGGTCGCTCCGGTGACCCGGTTCTTGAGCTCGGGGAGGGTGTAGCCGAGCGCGAGCTTCGCCGCGACGTAGGCGAGCGGATAGCCCGTCGCCTTGCTCGCGAGCGCGCTCGAGCGCGACAGGCGTGCGTTGATCTCGATCGCGTAGTACTCCTGGTTCGTCGGGTTGAGCGCGAACTGGATGTTGCATTCGCCCACGATCCCGCAGGCGTCGACGGCGCGCAGCGCCGCCTGGCGCAGGAGCTGATACTCGGCGTCGGTGAGCGTCTGGGAGGGCGCGACCACGATGTTGTCGCCGGTGTGGACCCGCATCCCGAGGACGTTCTCCATGTTGCACACGGTGAGCGCGTTGCCCGCGCGGTCGCGCACGACTTCGTACTCGATCTGCTTGAAGGAGCCCACGTACCGCTCGAGGAGGATCTGCCCGACGGGGCTCGCCCGCAGGCCGCGGCGGGCGACCTCGACGAGCTCGTCGCGCGTGCGCGCGATCCCCCCGCCCTTCCCCCCGAGGGTGAACGCGACGCGGACCATCACCGGAAATCCGAGCGACCCGGCGGCGGCGAGCGCCTCGTCGACCGAGTAGACCGCCCGGCTCGGAAGGGTCGGGACCTTCGCGCGGTCCATCATCGCGACGAACTTCGCCCGGTCCTCCGTCGCCCGGATTCCCCAGAGCGGCGTGCCGAGGACCCTCGCCCCGAAGCGGCGCAGCGCGCCGCGGTCCGCGAGCGCGATGCCGCAGTTGAGCGCGGTCTGCCCGCCGAAGCTGAGGAGGATCCCGTCCGGCCGCTCGGCCTCGAGGATCGGTTCGACGAACTCCGGAGTGAGCGGCTGGAAGTAGACGCGGCCATGCTTCGGGGGGTCGGTCTGCAACGTCGCGATGTTCGGGTTGACGACGACCGAGTAGACCCCCTCCTCCTCGAGGGCCTTCAGGCACTGGCTCCCGGAGTAGTCGAACTCGCCGGCCTCCCCGATCTTGAGGGCGCCGCTCCCCAAGACGAGGATCTTGCGGAACGGCTCGGCCCCCATCACGACCTCCGTCGCAGCTTCGCGGCGAACAGGTCGAAGACGAATCCCGCCTCCTGCGGACCGGGGTGGCCCTCGGGGTGCCCTTGGAGGGCGAGGAGCCGGCCGCGCCGGTCCTTGATCCCCTCGAGGGTGCCGTCGTCGGGGTTCGTCGCCCACGGGACGAGGCCGGAGCCTTGGAGCGACGACGGGTCGACGGCGTAGCCGTGGTTCTCGCTCACGATGAGCGCCCGGCCGTCCGAAAAACAGACCGTCTTGTTCTGGCCCCGGTGCCCGTACTTGAGCTTGAAGGTCGTGGCGCCCCTCGACAGCGCGAGGAGCTGGTGGCCGAGACAGATCCCCAGCGTCGGGAGGGCGCGGTTCGACGGTCGTTTCAGCTCCTCGATCGTCGGGGCGAGCATCGCCGGGTCGCCGGGGCCGTTCCCCACCAGGAGCCCGGCGACCCTGCGCCCTTCGAAGCGCTCGGGCACCGCGTGGTCGTAGGGGAGGCGGAGGACGGAGAGCCCGCGGCATAGCAGCGCGCGCAGGATGCTCGCCTTGACGCCGGCGTCGAGGACGGCGACGAGCGGTCCGCTCCCCCCATCGTAGAGGATCGGCCGGCGGACCCCGACCTCCTGCATGAACGTCTCCTCCTCGTAGCGTGGAGCGCGCTTCAGTCGCGCCCGCAGGTCGGCATTCGTGGGCGCCGGGCGGTCCGCCGGACCGACGTCGAGGACCCCGCGGCGGACGCCGCGGCTGCGCAGATGCTCCGTCAACCGGCGCGTGTCGACCCCGGCGATCCCCGGGACCCCCTCGTCGGAGAGCCATCGCTCGAGCGTGCGTCCGAGGGCCCAGTGGTTCGGCCGCGTGATCCCGCGGGCGACCATCCCTCGGACCTGGACGGATCCCGCCTCAAGGAACGCCGGAAGGCCGTGGGCGTCCACCCGCGCGGGGTCCGGGACGCCGTAGTTGCCGAGCAGGGGAAACGTGAAGGTGAGGATCTGACCGCGGAAGCTCGGGTCGGTGAGCGATTCCGGATAGCCGACCATGCCGGTCGTGAAGACGACCTCGCCGACGTGCGAGGTCGCGGCACCGAATCCGGCGCCGTCGAAGCGGGTCCCGTCCTCGAGGAACAGCGTCCCCCGTTGCGCGCCGTCCATCGTCCGGGCGTCGGGCGTGTGGAACCCAACGCGTCCGAGGAGACGCGCGCCCCTTAAGATTTTCGTTGTCCCGGGGACGGCGGGGGCCCGTCTCGGTCGCCGCGGCGTCGTCCGTCGTCCGTCAAATCCTCGCGGGGGCGTGGCCCGGCCATGCCCGGGTTCCCGCGGCTCAAGGACCGCTACGACATCGTGGTCGTCGGCGGGGGCCACGCGGGCCTCCAGGCCGGGCTCAAGGCCTCCCTCCTCCACCACACCGCGGCCGTCATCGATCGTGGGCCGAAGTACTCGCGCTCGTACTACGCGCCCCGGATGGACAACATCCCGGGTTTCCCGGAGGGGATCTCGGGGCACGCTCTCCTCGACCTGCAGGTCGGGGCGCTCCGCCGGGCCGAGGAGCGTGTCGGCTACTTCACGCCGGCACGCGTCGCGTCCGTCGAGCCCTCCGACGCCGGATTTTCCGTCACGTTCGAGTGGCTCAAGCAGTCGCTCGTCGCGCGTTCGAAGGCCGTCATCCTGGCGATGGGGGTCGTCGACCGCATCCCCGTGGTGGGCGGTCGGATCGACCCGATCTTCCCCTGGGCGAACTTCGCCCTCGTCGACTTCTGCCTCCTGTGCGACGGCCACGAAATGCCGGGCAAGAGCATCGCGGTGATCGGACACGACGGGTTCGCGGCCCGTCTCGCCCTCGATCTGCTCCACTTCGCCCCGCGCTCGGTGGAGATCCTCACCCACGGTCGGCCGTTCCTCGCGGAGGAGCCGCCGGCGGAACGGGAGGAGCTCGAGCGGCGCCTCGCCGCCGCCGGGATCGGGCATGTCGACGCCGAGATGGTGGGATTCGACGGGATCCGCGAGAAGCGCTTTTACGTGCGCTTCGAGGACGGGACCGTGCGCGAGTACGACCGCGGCTTCTCGGGGTTGGGGTGGTACGACCTACATGCGGAGATCCCCCGTCGGCTGGGCGCGCGTTTCGATCGCGACGGATTCGTCGTCACCGACGAGGATTGCCGCGTGATCGACGGCGCGACGGGCGGGCCGATCCCCGGGCTCTACTGCGTCGGCGACCAGCGCAACGGATGGAACCAGATCCCCGAAGCCTGGGCGACGGCCGAACGGGCGGTCGTCCACGCGTACGCGTCCTATCTCTGACGGCGACGAGCCGGCCCGGTTACGGACGGGCCGCCGCCGCTGGGGAGGTCACCGCGACCCCGAGGTGGACCCCGACCTCGCGAAGGTTCGCGAAGACATACTTCGCGCCCGCCGCGTGGAAGCGGTCGGCGGTCATTCCCTCCTCCCCGGGAAAGGCCGGGAGCAGGCCGAAGAAGCGTATGCGGGCACGTATCGCGCACTCGGCATCGATCCGGTGGTCGCCGACGAACGCCGCGCGGTCGGGGGGGATCCCCATCTCCTTCAGGAGCAGAAGGAGGGACTCCGGGGACGGCTTCGCGGGCCCCGGGGCGCTGCGCGTCCGCAGGTAGGGAAAGAAGTCGACCAATCGGGTCTGGACCAGCGCCGCCCGGCAGAACTCCTCGGAGCTCCGTGTGAGGACCCCCAGGCGGAAACCTCGACCCTCGAGCGCCCGCAGGAGGTCGACCGCCCCGTCGCGCGCGACGGTCCTCGGGAGCGCTTCCATCTCGATCGCGTCAATCGTCCGGTTGACGTCCGTCTCGAAGCGGAAGAGGACCCCCTCCGGGGCCGCGGAGCGTTCGAGCTCGGAACGCGCCCGCTCCATCAGCTGCGGGATCGTCTCGCGGACCGTCAAGCGTCCGGGGGGGACGCCGTGGGATTCGGCGATCCGCACGGCCTCCGAGCGCATCCGGGCGAAGTCATGATGGCTCTGCACGAGCGTGCCGTCCAGATCGAAGACGATGCCGCTGAGGGGCTCGAAGTAGGGGGTCGGGGCCTCGGGAGCGCTCATGGGACCTCCCACGAGAGGAGTCCCCCCACCGAACGTAAGGGTTTGCGTCCACCCGAACCCCTGTTCGGTGACACTCGCGGGGCGTCCCGGGGGCCTGCCCGAGAAGGCTACCGATGCGAGGGGGCGTCGGGCCGCCCCGGCTTTTCGAGGGTCACGATCGACTCCCGGAGGAGGAAGCTGCGCCGCTGCCCGGAGCGTCGCGGGCGGGCGACCTCGACCGACGCGATCCGGAACCCGACGGAGGCGCCGATCCGCGCGAGCAGGAGGTCGCCCGGGACGTAGGTCCCGGCGAGGAGGGAGTCGCCGACGACCAGGACGAATCGTCCACCGGGCACGAGGGCGCGGTGCACCCCCTTAAGGATCGGACGCAGGTCGTCGAAGTACCTCCGCACGATCGCATGGGCGTCGTCCCGTCGGTAGCTTCCCTTCCTCACGACGTTCCCGTGGATCTTCCGCAGGATCGCCGGGAGCCACGGGTCCGGGGCGTTTTCCCAGCTCGCGAACCGTGCCGCCTCCGAGCGCGGGAGATTGTCGCACGCCACCATCGTCTGGCGAAGGCGCCGAAGGTAGTCGTAGCCTCGCGCGTATCCGAGCCAGGCCAGGTCGAGCTTGTAGTTCATCACGTAGTCCATTCCGTTGACGTACGGAGGGCTCGTGACGGCGAGGTCGACCGACCCAGGGGGCAGGTCGAGCGTGCGCGCGTCCGTCGGACGTAGGACCGCCGGCGCCCCCCAAAGGGCGCGGGAGCGTCGGAGCGCTCTCAGGTCGTCCCGCATCTCGCGCACCCGTCCCTCGAAGTGAGCGAACGCGTCCGGGAGCGGCCGGCGCCGTTCGGGTCCGTAGCCCAGGCACGGGGAGCGCCGAAGTCGGCTCACCGGGATGATCGTGGCACCGAAGGCGAGCCGGAGCGCGTCGGCGGTGGGAGTGCCGGGGGTGGGCAGCGCGTCGCGCAGCCGGGTGAGGTCGCGTGCCACCGGAGCGTCGAACTGCCGGGGGGTCTCGCGCAGAAAGGGGAGGGCCCCCGGGGCGCGGGAGCGGGCGCGCTCTACGACCCGTTGGGCCGCCCGGGTGAGCTCCACCGGGTCGAGCTCGAAGCGTGTCTTGACGGTCGCGGCCAGGGCGGCCGGCGGGAGGATCTCGTATCCGATGGCGTGACGACCGGCACGGCGCGCTTCCACGAGGGTCGTCCCGCTGCCCGCGAACGGATCGAGGACGGTCCCGTGCTCCGGCACGCCCGCCGTCTCGAAGAGGCCGGCGACGAACTCGGCCGAGTACCCCTGGACGTACGGCCACCAGCGGTGGACCGGTCGCGCCTCGTTCGCCGAGAACGTGATCGGCCCGCGGTAGGTGCCGAGCGCGGGCCCGCCCTCCTGGACGAAACGCTCGGTGAACTCCGACGGGTCGGCGAAATCGTCCCGCCCTCCGAGCTCCTGGAATTCCGCGAGGATCCAAAGGCCCCGGCCCATGCGGACGACGTTGCCGCGTCCGAGGAGCCGCTCCAGGGCGTCGGCGACCCGCGGGGCCGGACGGTCGATGCGCTCGGCGAGCTGGCGCAGCGTCGATCCGATCGCACCGGTTTCGTGGAGCGCGGAGAGAAGCGGGTCCCGAATGCCGGAGGCGGTCGAGGGCTCTCGCGCCGGCACGCGGCCCCGAGCGTGCCGGGCGTATCTAACCCTTCGGCCGGCCCCTCGTGCCCCGGAGGGCGCGGTGCGAGCGTACCGGGTTCAGGCTCGCGGTGCAAGAGCAGGACGGAGCGGGATCGTACGGGGAAGGGGGACGATCGGGTCGACGGTGGTGGTTCGGCCGATCTCGGCCCAGCAGGCGCGGTCGAGCCCGACCTGAGCGATGTCCTGGGCGTAGGCTACCGTCCGGTCGATCGACGCGAGCGCAAGGCCGAGCGCCGCGATCGCCGCGGGGGGGAGCATAGAGGGCGACCCGCGGCGCAGGTAGGCCTCGCTGAGGGCCGCGTGGGCCCCATGGAGCGCTTCGCCGGCGTCGATGATCTCGTTCGCGAGGGTCACCTGGGGACGCTCGGCGACCTCGACGGCCGAGCGCAGCGCCTCGAGAGCCTGTTGGTGATAGCCGGTGAGCGCGTTGGCGATCTTGGGAGGAAGCCCCGTGTCGAACAGGCGGGTCCCGTTCTCCCCGAGGCTCACCGCGTGGTCGGCGATCCGTTCCATCGACCGCGTGAGGAGAAGGGTCTGAAGGGGGTCGTCCACGGACCCGCCCCATCCCGGGGCCCCCGCGTCGGAAGCGTTCCGCAGCGCGAGGATCCGTTCGATGAGCCACCCGTACCGGTCGACCGCATCGTCCCGGAGGTTGAGGGGCTCTCCCTTCGCCGGACCCGCGGCGACCCACGTCCGCCCGGCCTCGGTGTGGAGGTCCATCACGCGCTCGAACATCCGGTGGAGCAGCTCGGGGAGGGCCAGCCCCGCTCCCAACGACACGTCCCGAAGGAGCAGGGTCGTTGCCTGTTCGTCCACGATCTCGGGTTGGATCGTCCGTCGGGCAAACAGTCTCGCGATGCCGCGGGTGCTCTCCGCGATCCCTTCCGGCTGGTTCAGGACGAATTCGGCCGCGCCCCCCAGATACGCCCCGATCAGCTGGCGAAAGAGGTGCTCGGCCGCCGTCGAAGGTCCGACCGGGATCCAGACCCGTCCGATGGGGGCCGATCGGATCCGATCGCGAAGCAGGAGCGACCCGTCCGGAAGGGTGCGAAGGTGGATCGCGCTGCCGGCGGTGAGGCCACGCTCCCCCACCCACTGGCGGGGAAGCGAGACGCCGACGGTCACCGCTCCCATCCGCTGAAGGCGTCGAGGTCCTTCGGAGGCGGACACGGTGGACCACGGTCGGGAGGCGCGGGCGGAGGTCGGGACGGACGGGCGTTCAGGGTGGTTCTCGGTCATCGCTGCGGATGCAGAGAACCGAGTCTAAATATATAGCATTTCGATTTAGAATATAGTTCACTCTATAGGACCACGGGCACGCCCGTACCTTCGGTAGGCCGCGCGCGTCGGCTTCAACGGGCGATCGCTCGACCTAGTACTACTCTGGGACATGGGGCGGTAGTCCCGCTGGTGCCCGTCCACTGGAGGCTACCCATTCAAGTCCGGAGGGTATTGGATCTCCGGCATGCCCTCGTCGGAAATCACGGCGCTCGTGCCCG
>JBOGRS010000040.1:0-16705 GCA_050749685.1 Thermoplasmata archaeon | reverse complement strand
GATCTGTCGCGATCGTCGCCCGGATGCCCTCGAACTCGCCGTGGCGGACCGCCGCAAGGTCCCGGCGCTCCGGCCGACGCGCGGCATCGGCATACAGGTAGACGGGGACCTTGAGCTCGCTCCAGACCCGCTCGGCGAGGCGCTCGGCCAGACGGACGGCGTCCTCCATGGTCGAGGCGCCGAGCGGGACGAACGGCACGACGTCGACGGCGCCCATGCGGGGATGCTCCCCGTGGTGCCGGGTGAGGTCGATTCGTCCGACGGCCACGGCCATCATCTTCAGGACCGCCTCGAGGAGCGGTGGCCCCTCGCCGACCAGCGAGATGACCGACCGGTGGTGGTCGGGGTTGCGCTCGACATCGAGGACGGTCACCCCCGGGACGTCACGCGCCGCGTGGGCGATCGCTTGGACGACCTCCGCGTCCCGGCCCTCGGAGAAGTTCGGGACGCACTCGAATGGCGTCACGCCTGACTCCCTCCGAAGGCGTCCAATAACGTCTGCCGGCCCTTCGCCTCGACGGTGAGGTCCTTGGGCACGGGCCGTCGACGCGCCCGCGCCACCGCCGCGCGTACCCGTTCGGGGGAGAATCCGTGCCCGTCGACGAGAATCTGTTCGACCAAGGCCGCGTCGACCGGACCGAACGGGGGGACGCTCGACGGAACGACCTCGGGATGACGGAAAAGTTCGGCTACGGGCTCGACCTCGCCCGGGTCGAGGCCGGCGGCCCGAAGAGTCGCCTCCCATCCGAGATGCTGCTGGGCGAGCTTGAGCGCCTTCTTCGGGCCGAACCCGGGAGCGCCGTCGTTGAAGTCGGTGCCGACGAGCACTCCGATGAGGATGAGCTCCTCGCCGCTGACACCGAGCTGCGCGAGGAGCTCGTCGCGGTCGATGAGGTGGGCCGCCGTGCGGGCCGATCGGCCACCGCGCGCCGCGAGCCCGCGCACGAGGCGAGGACCCCCGAAGAGGAGGGCATCGTAGTCCTCCGAGGCGACCCCCCAGACGACGCCGTCCCGCGCCATCGCCGCTGCCTGCGCCTCCCCCTCAGATGGGGCCTGGATCGTCGGGACCCCGAGCGCCTCGAGCAGGCGCTTCGCCTCCTCGGCCATCGTGCGCGTGAGGCGGGAGGTCTGGGCCGCCTTACGTCGTGCGGTCGGGAGGTCCCCCTCGGCGAGTGCCTTCTCCCAGTCCGCCTGGGCGCGTTCCTTCACGAGGAAGCGGCTCCGCAGCGTGCCGGCCTTCAGGTCCGGGGGCTTCCCGTCGAACACCCAGATGGGGAGGACCCCGTCGCTCAGGAGCGACGTGGTCCGGTAAAAGAGCCCGATGAGGTGACTCGTCGGTTGCCCGCTCGGGTCCGTGAACGGCCGGCCGTCGCGCTGGCGGATCGTCGCGAGGAACTGGTAGATCGCGTTGTACGCGTCCACCGCGAGCGTCTTGCCCGCGAGCGACTCCCACGGGATCTCCTTGGAACGGACGAGGTCGCGAAACGGGAGGCCCACGGTGCGAGGAGGGTCGCGAAGTACTTGTGACTTTGGCCGCGACGTACGGTGCGGCCTTGCCGCCCGCGTCGCCCCCCCTCCTACCGAGGAACGAACCTCAAGTAGCGGCATGGCTAGTCCGACGAGGGGCGATCCCGATGGCGTTCACGTGGAACGACGAGCCGAACCAGACGCGACTCGACCCGCACGGGGTCATCCTGTCCTGCTTTCCGAGCGCCGGACTCGCCGGGATCGTCGCGGGGCATTACATGGTCCGCACGCTCAACCTCGCGCGGGTGGGACTGTTCGAAGCGCCCGACCCGGCCCCGCTCGCTGTGATCCAATCGGGGCGCGTCCATCCTCCCGTGCGCGCCTACGGACGGAGCGACCTCGCCGTCGTGATGTCGGAATTCCCGCAGGGGCCCGGCACGGCGGGAGCGATCGCGCGGACGATCATGGAGGGGGCCGAGAAGCGCCAGGCGCGCATCATCATCTGCTTCGAAGGCGTGGTCCCGCATCCCATCGGCCTCGAGGAGGAGGGGGCGCCCCCGAAGGACGACGAGGAGAAGGTGTGGGTCGTCACGTCCCGCTCCGACCCCACGCTCGACCGCGCCTTGACCCTCGCCTACGCGCACACCCTCGAGGACGGGGTGATCGGGGGAGTCACGGGGGCCCTGCTCGTCGCGGGCCTGACCCACCCGATCCCGGTCGCCGCGCTCCTCGTGAGCGCTCGGCCCACCGAAGGGTACCCGGACGACCGCGCGGCGGCCGTCCTCATCGAGACCCTCGACCGGCTCTTCCCCGAGCTCACGATCGACACCGCCCCGCTCCGGACCCAGGCGCAGATGATCGAGAAGGCGCTCCGCCAGGCCATGAAGAGCCAGGAGCGGCCGTCCGAGCGCCCCCCGCCCCCCGCCGAGCCCAACATCTACCAATAGGGAGGGCACGACGGGCGCCGCGTCGCGGCCCCCGTTTCAGAACGCGTCGGAGTAGGTCAACAGGTAGAGGGCCCCGGCGATCATCACCGTCAGAAGGACCAGGATGGCGAGGGGATTGATCGAGAACCTCCAGATCGTCACCCCGATCAGGACCGCCGGGAGGAGGAACGTGAGGAGGACCGTGATGAGGCGTCCGTCCATGATCGTAAACCCAAGCGGCCCTCCTCTTAACGGTTCGGCCCCGGCGGAGGGACCTCGGAGGTCCCCCCGCGGGTGGGAGGGATCCTCGCGCTACCTTCGGACCATCAGAGCGCCTCCGGTCCCTTGGGGAGCGGGACGACCTCGAACGTCAGCTCGGCGTCCGAGCCGCCGAACGCCGCGTGCGCGGGCAACATGTGCGGGGCGAGAGGCATCGGTGCGGGAACCTCCGGGGGGCTCAACGGGGCGACCGTGACCTGGGCCGGCAGGCGGTTCAGGATCTCCGCCTCCCCCGCGAAGGCGAGCCGCGCGGAGGCGATCGCCGATTCGGCGGGGTGCAGGAACGCGCGCTGGATGTGCTCGCTCACGAGGTCCGCCCAGTGACCGTTGACCCCGTTGAATGCGAGCGTCGGCTCGCGGCGTCGCAGGAGCTCGTTGTCGAGCACCTGGAGACGAGCGTGATTGCGCTGTTGCTTCTCCACGAGGGCATCGACGAAGTGGAGGCGGGCGAGGGCGCGGTCGGCGAGGGCGCGTCGCTCCCCCTCGCACGCGAACGGCTTGACGACGAACACCGACAGCACTTCGGAGGAGCGCGACGCTGCCTCGAGCACGAACGGTAGCGCCCCGGTCCCGGAGCCTCCCCCAAGGGAGCCGATCACCGTGACGAAGGTCGCCCCCTCGAAAATGCGGTCGAGGACCGGCGATGCCGCGCGGGCCAGGATGCCGCCGACGACCGGCGAGCCGCCGGTGTCGCCACCCCGGCCGGTCTCGGGTCCCAAGAAGACGCGACGATCGAACTCGTCCGCCTCCTGGACGTGGGCGTCGCAGTTGATCGCGACGGTCTCAAGGTAACGGAGGTGGCGACGCGCGATCGATTGTCCGATCCGGACGGCCCCGCCACCGACGCACGCGAGCACGAAACGCACGTCGCGGCCCAGTCGTAGCCCCTCGTGGGGGCCCACCTCGGCCCGTGCGGCGCGATTCGCGGTTCGGTCGTTCTCTCTCGGATCCCTCTCGGACTCGTACGTCGCCACCACCCCTTATTCCATGTTCGACCCGAACCCCTCGTCCCTACCGGCCGACGACCCCCTTGCGCTGCAAGTCCCGGCCCGAGCGCTCGAGAGCGCCCAGCTGGGCTCGCGCCTCCGCCGCATCGCGGATCTGGCCGCGGTGCCGCTGGACGAGCTCGCCGACCTTGAGCTCGAGTTCGCCACGTCGGACCGTGTCGGCCAGGACGTCACCGAGCGTCCGGCCATTGCCGACGAGTGTCGCGTACTCGTTCAAGGTCGTCACTTCGTCCGCCCTCAGACGCACCGGGACCTCGACGAGGCCCTGGGCATCCGGGGAACGGGGGGTCGTGATGCCGGACAACGCCCGGGCCCGAAGGTACTCGCGCAGCGCCTGCCGCATCAACTCCGAGCGGCTGCGGAACTCGCCGTTCGCCACGAACGAGTCGAGCAGCTGGAGCTCCTTGCGGTTGCACCGTAGGGCGATACGCTCGTCCTCCGGACCGATCCGTGCTTCCTCCGTCTCGTGGGAGTCGTCGGAAGCTGGTTTGGGGGCTTTGTCGAACACGACTGGCCCGAGATATGCAAATCCATACTATATGAATGAATCCACGCTGCTGCGATGGCGACGTTCGAAGGGGGTCCGACCCACGGTTTCGTGACGTGTCGAACAAATCCGCGTCCCCGTCCCGTCGCGTCGATTCGGTGCGACGCGTGCGTATAACCGTTCGGCCGACCCGCGTCCGGACCGACGCGCACGGATGCGCACCCGCCGCGCGGCCCCGGAGCCCGAGATCGGTCGCTTCGCGCGCTCGGGGGAAAAGTTCGGCGGTCGGACGTGCATCCGCTCCCCGCGCGCCGGCCCGGGGGCGTCCCCGGGACCGGCCGAGGATTTCCTCCCCCGGCGCGCGCGGCGCGGCACCGACACTGGGGAGGGTCTAAATACACGCCCTCGCCATCGTACGTCAGGCGAACCTTGGAAGGCCGAGGGGCTGGGAGGGAGCGCCGATGATTTCCGTTCACGTGCCGCTCGCTCGACGGATTCGACGACCGCGCGGGTGGCTCCGCTCGAAGCGGGGGGTATCCGATGTGGTCGGGACGATCCTCCTGCTCGCCCTCACCGTCACGCTCTTCGCCTCGATCTTCTTCTTCGTGAACACCTTCCCCCGCCCTCCTTCGCAGCCCGCGAACCAGTTCCAGGCGGCGCTCGTCTACGGCGGAGCGAATGGAAATTCGATCGTCGCCCTCAAGATCACCCATCTCGCGGGACCGACCCTGACCGGCCCCAACATCCTGTTCTATCTCTTCTCGGCGGGCAATCCGGCGGCCTTCCCGAGCCCGTATACGCTCGCGAGCGGCCTGGGAGGCGTCTACGTGTGGAATCTGGGCCAAACGTGGTCGATCGACCTCACCAGCAAGGCGCTCACCGTTCCGGACAACATTACCGTCTCCATCAGCACGACCACGACCCTCCTTTTCCACGTCACGCTTCCCGGATCGAACCCGAACATCCCTCCCGAGTTCGTCAACTCCGGGACGTCGCCCCTTTCACCGGCGACCCGGGCGGCGTTCACCGTCTTCACCCAGATCGTGGACGATGACCTCAACTCGCACTCCGTCTACGTGAACGTCTCCCAGCTTCCCGGCGCGACCGGTGCGCTCGTGAAGCCGATCCTCATGACCTACGTCGGGAGCTCCGGGCTGTGGACCTACGTCGTCCCCTCGGGCACGACCACCACGGCGGGGACGTACTACCTGTTCGTCAACGCCACGGACCTCATCGGGCAGGCGACCTCGATTGCCATCCCGGTCACGATCGGGAGCGGCAGTGGTGGGGGCGGGACCCCGCCCAGCGTGGTCGTCAGCGCGACCCCCTCGACACCGGTGCGGGGGAGCCCGGTGAACCTCACTGCCTTCGTCACGAACCCGGGCAGCACGGGCGGCATCGTGAACGTCACCTTCAGCGCCGGCGGCGTTCCCATCCAGACGGTGAGCGGGACGGTCGGCGCCGGAGGTTCCACCTCGCTCTTCACCACCTGGACGCCGTCGTCCTCCGGTGTCGTCCTCGTGTCGGCGCTCGCCAACGTGAGCGGGGTCGGGACGGTGACCGGCACGCTCAACCTCACGGTCTTCCCGAAGATCATGTTCGTCGCGCACGACGTGGTCGCCGGTACGGGGCCGGCGGTCAATGAGAGTGCCCTCCTCGCCCTGCACCTGACCGCCGCGGGCGTGCCGTTCTACCAGAAGTTCATCGCCTGCACCGCCGCGCTTCCCGCCAACATGACGAGTTGGGACATCGTCATCATCGAGTTCGGGAGCGTGAACACCGGATCGTGCAACATCGCGATCCCGTCGACCGCCCAGACCGCGATCGTCACCGCGAGCGCGTCGACCAGCATCTGGCTCGTCGGCAGCAACGCGTTCTCGGCGACCGCCTGCAACAGTTACTCCTCAGCGTTCTTCGGCGTCTTCGGTCTCGGGTGGACCGCCGGTTCCACGTGTACGGCCCTCCAGTCCTCGAGCCCGGCCGCGGCCACGTGGACGGGCACGCCCGCCTCGGGCGTGCGGTCGGACGGGATCGGGAGCCTCACGATCAACGCCACCCTCGGAGGGTCGAGCGCGTTCGCCCCGTCGTACTCGTTCTCTCGCCCCCTCTCGGGAGGCACGAAGTTCCTCGCGACCGGTGTCGGAACCGTCGGGGTGTTCCGGACGGCGGGGTCGCACCGGTTCGTGGCGCTCGCCACCTCGGGCGCGCTCATCGCCGACAATCTCCCCAACGGCAAGGCGTGGGTGAGCGGGGGCGCGGGGAGCGCGATCGACTACAACCTCGTCAACTATCTGAGCGGGTTCGCGAGCTCGAGCTCACCGGGCCGCGCCCTCATCGACTACGGCATTGGCGGAGCGGTGCTCGTCGGCACGAACCACGCGTCGCTCACGAACGTCTACGCCTCGCTCCGTTCGAACGGCCCGCTCGCGGGGGTCGTCGTCGCGACCCTCTACGTGAACGGGTCGGAGGCGTTCTATCAGGGGGTCCCGGTCTCCGTGACGGTCTCCGTCCCGGCGAACGGCGCGACCACGTACGTGACGCTCACCTGGCTCGCTCCCGGCGCCGCGTCCTACACGCTCACCGTGGTGATCTCGTCCACCCCGGTGGACCAATTCGCGCCGAACAACCAGACCCCGCTCGCGTTGTCGGGCCAGGCGATCGCGTTCGCCTGACGACGCGTACCTGCTCGACCCCACCGAGGGGTCCGGCGCGGGTCAGCGCCGAACCCGGGCGTCGGCCCCGTAGGTCTACTTCGAAGCGAGGGGAGGGGAACTCCCCTTCCCCATGGCGACCCCGCATTTCCAGCAGGTGGTCTCCCCGCTGAAGATGACCGCCCCGCAGTTCGAGCACTTCGTCTCGGGCTGGCCGGGCGGCGCGGCCGGGGCGGCGGGTCCGCCGCGCGGACCCGAGGTCGGCCCGAGCGTTGCCGGGGGACCGCTCTCCTCGCGCTTGCGTCGCGCCTCCCGGCTCTTGAAGAACGCATACGCGAGGATCGCGGCGAAGAAGATGAGCCCGGGATAGAAGAACATCGTCACGTAGACCGACGGGATGACGATCGAGAGGGTCGAGGTGAAGTCCCCGCTCACGGGCCCTTCGATCGCGTTGTAGCCTCCGGTCGCCTGCACCCAGATCCAGCTCACGGCCCCGGTGGTGGCGTTCTGGACCGCCGTGGCCATGTTCCACCACCAGATGCCCGTCCCGTTGAGCGTGACGTTCAGGTCGACGGTCTGCGCGAGGGTCGTCCCGTTCGCGAACGTTCGGTTCTGCTCGGCGAAGGAGAAGCCCGAGGGGCAGAGCGACGAGGTGGGGGTGAGGGCCCCCGGGCAGGTGCTCACGTAGACGACCACCCACAGGAGCCCGTGGGTGTTCGGGGGAGCGAAGTTGGGATGCAGATCGACGGAAAAGTGGTAGATGGCCCCGCCGGCCCCGGTGT
Source organism: Thermoplasmata archaeon (assembly GCA_050749685.1). Lineage (GTDB taxonomy): Archaea > Thermoplasmatota > Thermoplasmata > Lutacidiplasmatales > UBA184 > Lutacidiplasma. The sequence goes on along the minus strand of JBOGRS010000040.1, from coordinate 9,106 downwards.
ACGGCGTCACCCGGGCGTTCTCGAGGACCGCTCCGCCGTATCCGTCCGGCGCCTGGTTGGACGAGGAGGACGCGGGGGCCGGAGTGCGGAACTGCTCCGTCGCGATCACGCTCGCGATGGGGGAGGCGATGAGGAGGACGACGAGTCCCGCCACGGCGAGCTGGCGCGGTCGCTTCCACCCGAGGTAGATCGGGATGGCGAGGGAGAAGAGGAGCAGCGCGGCGATCGCGAGCAGGGTCCCCAGGTAGACGAAGCAGCCCGTGAGCGCGAGGATCGAGATCGCGACGAGAACGGCGCGTCCGACGGGCGTCGCCGCGAAAGCCTTAACGCCGCCCCCCCGCTGCACGGACGGGAGGACGCGAGCGGCGCGCTCCATATAAGGAATGAGGGAAGGAGCCGCGTCGTGACCGGGCCGGGCTCGACCGCCGTTCGCCTCGCCCTGATCATCCTCGATGGGCTGGGCGACCGCCCCCACCCCGATACCGGCAACGTGAGCCCGGTGGAGGCGGCCGCGACACCCCATCTGGACCACCTCGCGTCGCAGGGTCAGATGGGCGAGGTCGTCCTGGTCGGACCCGGGGTAGCACCCGAGTCGGACGCCGGGGTCTTCGCGCTCCTCGGCTACGACCCGGTCTCCGATTCGCCCGGTCGCGGGGTCCTCGAGGCGTTGGGCGTCGGGATCCCCCTCGGGCCGGGGGACGTCGCGCTGCGGCTCAACTTCGCGACCGTCGACGGCGACGGGACGATCGTCGATTCTCGGGTCGGACGTTCGCTGTCGACGGCCGAGGCGACCCAGCTCGCCCGCGCGCTCACGGTCGCCGACCTCCTCGGGCCGGAAGGGATCGCCGCCGAGGTCCGACCGACCGTCGGGCACCGCGGGGTCCTATGGCTGCACCCGCGCGAGGGCGTCCCCCTCGCGTCGGAGATCTCGAACGCGGACCCGTTCTACGAACGCGTCGGAGGGATGGGCCAGGCACGCCAGGTCGACCATCCGACGGTCCTCGCGGTGACCCCGCTCGACCGTTCGGAGGGGGCGGAACGGACGGCCCGGGCGGTCAACACCTTCTTGGAGCGTTCGGGGCCGCTGCTCGCCGGCCACGCGGTGAACGCCCGCCGTGCGATCGCGGGCCGCAAGGTGGCGAACGCGCTTCTCGTACGCAACGCGGGGGGGACCTCCGGCCGCTCGCCCCCTTCCTTCACCGACCGCCACGGCGTCGGAGGGGCAGCAGTGACCGAGATGCCGGTTGAACGGGGGATCGCCAAGGTCCTCGAGCTCGCGGACGCCTTCGTCGGTCCGATGGGGGTCGACCGGGACGCCGCGCTCCAGGAACGCGCCCGCGTCACCCGGGAGGCGCTCGAGCACCACGCCTTCGTCTACGTCCACCTGAAGGGTCCGGACGAGCCCGGGCACGACGGCAATGCGATCGCGAAGAAGGAGGTCGTCGAAGCGCTCGACCGCGCGTTCTTCGGGCCGTTCGTCCAAGGGATCGATTGGAACCGGACCCGCATCGCGATCACGGCCGATCACGCCACCCCCTGCATCCTCAAGGGCCACGCGGACGATCCGGTCCCTCTCCTCCTCGTCGGCGCGGGGGTGCCGGCCTCCCGGACGCCCACCAAGTTCGGGGAAGGTGCCGCTGCCCGCGGTGCCCTCGGGACCCTGCGCGGGCGGGAGGTGCTCGAGCTCCTCAAGGACCCGGGGGCCGCGAGGCGGACATGACGCGATCGCTCGCGGCCATCGCGCCGCGCGATCGCGCCGAAGCCATCCGACGGCGACTCCGGGCCGAGGGTCTCCTCAGGATCGACCTCGGGGTCCTTCACGACGGGGAGGTGGTCGCGTTCCCTATCCTCGCCCCGCTCCCGGCGCCGTCGGACGACCTGCGCACGGAGTTCCGCGACTTCCCGCCGCGGGCGGCGTCGAGCGCCCGATCGTACCGCGAGCGCGTCCATCTGCCCGAGAAGTTCCGCCCCCTCCTGCCTCGGGCGTTCGACGTCGTGGGAGAGATCGTCCTGATCCGGCTCCCCGACGAGATCGTCCCATTTCGGAGCGAGGTGGGTCGCGCGCTGTTGGAGACCGTCCCCGGCGCGCGCCTGGTCGGCTGGGACCACGGGGTGCACGGCCTCGAACGAAGGCGCACGCTCGAGCGGATCGCGGGCGATGGAACGTGGCGCACGGTCCACCGTGAAAACGGGCTCGCGTTCGAGGTGGACGTCGAGGCGGCCTACTTCTCTCCCCGCCTCGCGCGCGAACACGCGCACGTCGCCGACCAGGTGGGTCCCCGCGAGAGGGTGTTCGACCTGTGCTGCGGCGTGGGACCCTTCGCGCTCACGATCGCATCGCGGAGGCGGGGTCGCGAGATCGTCGCGGTAGACGTCAACCCGCGGGCGATCGAGCTCGTGCGCGGCAATCTCGCTCGCCTCGGCCTCGAAGGGCGCGTACGGCCCGTCGAGGCCGACATCGCGCGGTTCCTTCCCTCGGCGGGTCGGGCCGACCGTATCATCTTCAATCTTCCGCACGAAGGAATTAAGTACCTGCCGCTGGGTCTCGCGGCCGTGGAGCCGGGAGGCGTGCTCCACTACTACGAGGTCACGGAGCGCATGACCCAGCCCCACCGCGCCCGGGAGCTCGTCGCGATGACGAACCCCCGCGACGGTTGGACGGCCGGTCCGGCGCATGTCGTGCACCCGTACTCCCCCCGGTCCGACCTCCTCGCCTACACCCTTCGGCGCGCGGCGCCGTAGGGATCACGATCATGCCGCTCATCCTCAACCTGGCGGACGTGTCCGATGCCGACCTCGCCCTCGTCGGGGGCAAGGCCGGGAAGCTCGGCGAGGTCGTGCGCCAGGGTCTCCCGGTCCCGCCGGGCTTCGTGGTCACGACGGAGGCGTACTCGCGGTTCGTCGGCGAGACCCCCCTCAAGGAGGCGATCCCCTCCGCGCTCGCGACGCTGGACATCAACCGCCCCGAGAGCGTCGACGCCGTCGCCCAGCGCCTCCGCGGCCTTTTCGAGGCCACGGAGTTCCCCGCCGACCTTTACGCCACGATCGCGGAGGCGTGCGAGAAGTTCGCGCGCGAGCACGACGTCCACTTTAGCGCCGTGCGGTCGTCGGCGACGGCCGAGGACCTCGAAGGCGCGTCCTTCGCGGGCCTGCAGGAGACCTATCTCAACATGTCCGGCACGGACCAGGTCCTCTCGGCGATCCGACGGTGTTGGGGCTCGCTCTTCACCGCGCGCGTGCTCGTCTACCGAACGCGCAAGGGATTCGACCACCAGAGCGTGCGCCTCGCCGTCCTCGTCCAGAAGATGGTCGACTCCGTCGTGAGCGGCATCCTGTTCACCCGCGACCCGAACACCGGGGAGAACCACATGATCATCGAGGCCGGCTGGGGGCTGGGCGAAGCGATCGTCGGCGGCGAGGTCACGCCGGACCACTACGTCGTCGACGGGGCGACGCAGCGCATCATCCACAAGCAGATCGCCCAGCAGCGCGTGAGGATCGTCCGCGCACCGCAGGGCGGGAACCTCCGCGAGGACGTCCCGAACGAGCAGCGGGAGGTGCAGAAGATCTCCGACGAACAGATCCAGCGCCTCGCCTCCCTGGCGCGGGTGATCGAGTCGCACTACCGTCGCCCGATGGACGTGGAGTGGTGCGCAGACGCCAAATCGCTCTACATCGTGCAGGCGAGGCCGGTGACCACGATCGCGCCCACCACCCCTCCTTCTCCCCGACCCAGCCCGACGAGCGCGTCCAGCGAAAGCGAGGCCCCGCTGCTGAAAGGCTTCGGCGCGAGCCCCGGGACCGCCGGCGGCCGCGTACGTCTCCTCCTCACGGCGGAACAGATGGACCGGCTGCAGCCCGGTGAGGTCCTGGTCACGTCCATGACGACGCCCGACATGGTCCCGGCCATGGCGAACGCGGCGGCGATCGTGACCGACGAGGGAGGGATGACCTGCCATGCCGCGATCGTCTCGCGGGAGCTCGGCGTGCCGTGCGTGGTCGGGACGCGATCGGCGACCAAGACGCTGCGCGACGGCGATCAGGTGAGCGTCGACGGCAAGACCGGGATGGTCTTCTCGGGGCTCGGGCGCGCGCAGAAGGCGAAGTCGGCGGAAGCGTCCGCCCCGTCCGGTGGAGGGAGCGGTTCCGTGGACCCCCACGGTGCGGTCCCGGTGACGGCCACCAAGATCTACGTGAACGTCGGCGTCCCGGAGAAGGCCGCCGAGTACGCCCGCCTCCCGGTCCAGGGCGTCGGGCTGCTGCGGATCGAATTCATCTTCACCGCCCATGTGCGCGAACACCCGCTCGCGCTCATCAAGCAGGGCAAGGGGCCCGAGCTCGTCCGTCGCCTCGCCGACGGGATCGGACGCGTCTGCCAGGCGTTCTACCCGCGCCCCGTGATCGTCCGGACCTCCGACTTCAAGACGAACGAGTACCGCGGCATGCCGGGGGGCGAGGAGTTCGAGCCGTCCGAGGAGAATCCGATGATCGGATGGCGCGGATGCTCGCGCTACATCTCCCCGGTCTACCGGCCGGCCTTCCTCCTCGAGCTCGAGGCGATCCAGCAGGTGCGCACCGAGAAGGGGCTCAAGAACGCCCACGTGATGCTCCCGTTCGTCCGCAACACCTGGGAGCTCGAGCAGATCATCGAGATGATGCGGGACAAGGGGCTGCGACGCTCGCGCGACTTCCAGCTCTACCTGATGGCGGAGGTCCCGTCGACGGCGCTCCTCGCCCGCGAGTTCTCGAAGTACTGCGACGGATTCTCGATCGGATCGAACGACCTCACCCAGCTCGTCCTGGGCGCCGACCGGGATTCCGAGACGCTCGGGCGCATGGGCTACTTCGACGAGCGCGACCCCGCGGTCGAGCGGGCGATCGAGCTCCTTCTCGAGGGCGCTCACGCCGAGGGCCGCACGGTGGGGATCTGCGGCCAGGGTCCGAGCGTCTACCCCGAATTCGCGGAGTTCCTCGTGCGCCACGGGATCGACTCGATCTCGCTCAATGGCGACACCGTCGTCGCGACGATCCGCACGATCGCCTCGCTCGAGCAGCGCATGAAGCTCGAGGCCCTGCGCTCCGGGTAGCGTCGCCCTTTCCCCCTCGGATGGTCTCACTTCGCCGCGAAGGGCGAGACGAAGCTCCGTTCCACGGAACGGCGGACGGCGTCCGGCGGCTCGGTCGGCCGCACCGGCTCCGCCCGTTCGGTTCCCGGAACCTCCCGCGTGCGTTCCGCCGGGCCGACCGTGCGACGGAGCGGCGGGGTAGATGAACCCCGGCGCCGATCCCCGACGGATGCTCCGGCCCGCTACCTCCGCGCCGAACGATCGCGCCTAGGCACCGGTCGCGGATGCCGACGGGCATTTCTCCACCGGCATTCCGGACCTCGACCGGTTGTTGGGAGGCGGGTACCCTCGCGGGGGCTTCGCCCTCCTGCACGCAAGCGCTAGCCTCGCGCCCGAGGACCTCGACCTCGTCCTCACGCCCACGCTCCTGAACTTCCTCTACCGGTCGCGCGGGGTCCTCGCCGTCCTTCCGCCGCGCGACTCGCCGCGGGCGTTCCGCTCGCGCCTCACCCGCCACACCACCCGCCGGCGCTTCGACCTTCGAGTCCGTGTGGTCGAGTACGTCGGCGAGGACGATGATGCGCCGTTCGTCGTGAGCCTCGCCGCGTCCGTCCGGCGGCCGCCCCGCCGGGGGGCGGGGTCGGCGGACCTCGACAAGATGGTCGTCGCCGAGCGTGCGGTGCGGGGAGCCCGACCGCGGCCCTTCCTCGAAATGAACGCGATCGAGGTCTCGGAGATCCTCTTCGGCCCCGAGACCGCCGCGAGGATGCGCTACCACGGCGTGAAGCGTGCCCGCCAGGTGGGCAATCTCGTCCTCGGCATCGTCCGGCCCGGGCTCCAGGTTCTGGACGCGGTCCGGTCGATGGCCGACGTGGCGATCGAGGTCCGCCACGATGAGATGGGGATCGCGATCCGCGGGCTCCACCCATCGTTCCCGAACCACCTCGTCCTTCCGGACGCGGTCGCCGGCCCGCCCCACGTGACCATCGTCCCACGTCCGTAGCCGGAAGGGAGACGATCGGGGCGCCCACCCGCCCGAGCCTCAGGCAAGGGAGCGGCGTGGAGGGCGCCAGCGCGCCGGTTGGGGGGGGCCGGGGTCGGGAAGGGCGAGGTCGGCGTCGGGCGGAAGCTCGTAGGCGACCCACCGTCGCTCGACCGCGAATCCGAGCGACCCGAGTCGGCGGTCGAGCCGGGGCGATTCCGACTCGATCGAGACCGTGGTGACGTCCGGCGGAACCTCGTGAGCGAGGGCGTGTGCGACGAGCGCCGTCGCGACGCCACGTCCGCGTTCCGGGGTCTGCGTCGCGACGGCGTGGATGCCGAGGGAGCGGTCGTAGGTGTAGAGGAGCGCGGCGGCGACGGGGTCGTGACCGCGGCGGGCGAGGAGCGGAACGATGGACTCCCCGGGGTTGGGGTGGTTCCAGGCGACCTCGAGGCCCCGCCGGAACTCCTCGCCCTCGCGCGCCCCCACCCAGAACGGGACGACGCGATCGATCTCCTCGGGGTGCGCCCGAGCGATGGTGACGCCGGGAGGCGCCTCGACGGGTGGCCGGATCCCCGGGTCGGCGGTCCACAGCGTCCACGGGTCAGCCTTCGGCACGAAGCCGAATCTCCGCAATCCTCCGTCGACATGGGCCGGCACGGGGGGGGCGACCCGGAACGTCGGCCGGAGCGCGCGTTGGAAGTAGTGGTCGAGGGCACGTTCGAAGAAGGCCGTTTGCCGCTCGCGGCCGACGCGCAGGTCCTGGACGAAGTTGAACTTGGGGACCGGGATCCGCTCGTGGGTGACGAGCGTCGCGCCGGGGATCTCGAGCGCGTACCCTCCGAGGGTGAGGACGAACTCGCGCTCCTCGCGGAGCGCGGAGGTCACCGCATCCGGCCCGCGCATCGCTCCCCTCGGGTGCCCCGGCCGCATAACGCCGATGGGCCGGACCTCTCGGGCCCCGCGACGCGCGCCCGTCACGGGCGCTCGCGAATAGGGTTAAGAGCGGTGCGAACCTCCCGCGCCCCCGCCGAGGTCGTTCGATGGGGATTCGAAGTCTTGCGCCACCGGACCGCGTCGCCGTCCTGGGGGCCGGGAACATGGGGAGCGGGATCGCCCAGGCCTGCGCCCAGGCCGGCTTCCAGGTCGCGCTGCGCGACGTGAACGACCAGATGCTCCAACGGGGTCGATCCCTGATGGAGAAGATGCTCGATGGGGCGATCGAACGCAGGAAGATGACCGCCGCGCAGCGTGATGCGATCATCGCGCGCATCCAATTCACGACGGATGTCGGAGAGGCCGTGCGGGACGCCCACCTGATCGTCGAGGCGATCTTCGAGGAGGAGGAGCTCAAGTCCGCGCTCTTCGCGGAGGTCGCCCGATCCGCTCCGCCCGACGCGATCATCGCGACCAACACCTCGTCGCTGTCCGTCGAACGGCTCGCCGCGGCGGTCGACCGCCCGCAACGCTTCGCCGGCCTGCACTTCTTCTACCCGGCCGCCGTGAACAAGCTCCTCGAGGTCATCGCCGGGCCGGCGACGTCCGCCGAGACGATCCGCCGTCTCGAGGAGTTCGGCTACCGCCTTAAGAAGATCCCGATCCGCGTGAAGGACCGCGCCGGGTTCGCGGTCAACCGCTTCTTCGTCCCCTACCTCAACGAGGCCGCGCGCATGGCGGAGGAGAGGATCGCCTCGCTCGCCACGATCGAAGAGGTCGGCCGCGAGGTCTTCGGCACGACGCTCGGTCCGTTCGAGCTGATGAACGTCACCGGGATCCCGATCGCCTACCACGCCCAGACGAGCCTCGCGGCGGCGTTCGGTCGTGCGTACGCTCCCTCGGCCGCGCTCGAGGCCCAGTTCCGTAGCGGGCAGCCCTGGCCCTGGAAGTCGACGACCGTCGAACCGGAGCGCAAGGCCGCGGTGCGCGCGCGCTTGCTCGGTCTCATCATCGGGATCGCTACGCGCCTCGTGGAGGAGGGTGTGGCCACGCCCGAGGCGACGGACCGGGGCGCGACCGTGGGGTTGCGCTGGAAGCACGGGCCGTTCGCGCTCCTCTCCGAGGCCGGGCTCGCCCAAGGGCTCGCGCTCGTGGAGACGTACGCTCGAACGTGGGGACCCGACTTTCCGGTATCGGCGGAGCTCGCCGCGCGCGCCGCTCGGGGCGAGGCACGCTGGCCGATGCGCTTCGTGAGGGTCGAGCGTTCGGGGGGTGTCGCGTGGGTCCTCCTCGACCGCCCGGAAGTGCTCAACTCGCTCAGCACCGAGGTCCTCGACCAGCTCCGCGCGGCGTTCGACGGGCTTGCGGCCGAGCCCGAGATCCGTTGCGTCGTGCTCGCGGGGAGTTCGCCGGTGTTCGCCGCCGGGGCCGACATCGCCGAGATGGCGCAGAAGTCGGTCGCGGAGGGCCGCGCGTTCGGTTTCCTGGGCCAGGCGGTCTGCCGCACGATCGAGGCGTTCCGGGCGCCCGTCGTCGCCCTCGTGGAGGGGTACGCGCTGGGCGGGGGCCTCGAGCTCGCGCTGGCGGCGGATTTCATCGTCGCCGCCGACGGTGCCCAGCTCGGCCTACCGGAGGGGACCGTGGGCATCCACACCGGCTTCGGCGGGGCGAGCCGGCTCGCGCGAATCATCGGTCGGGCTCGGACCAAGTTTCTCCTCTTCACCGCGGTCCCCGTGAGCGCGAGCGAGGCCGCACGCCTCGGGTTCGTCGCGAAGGTCGTCCCGTCGGCCACGGCACGCGAGGAGGCGCAGGCGCTCGCGCAGATGATCTCCGAACGAGCTCCGCTCGCCCTCGCGTGGGTGAAGACGGTCGTCGATCAGGGCGTCGACACCACCCTCGATGCCGCATTGCGCCTCGAGGGGGAGTCGGCGGGACGTACGTTCACGACAGCGGACCGGACGGAAGGGATGACCGCCTTCCTCGAACACCGCCCGCCGAGATTCCGGGGCGCCTAGTACTACTCCCGCACTTGAGATGGTGGCCCTTTCGAGTGGAAGGGGGTAGGCTCATTCTCCCCGGACGACCTAAGGGGGATGTCGACCCTGCCCCCCTCGTTGACCGC